>VGOZ01000083.1 GCA_016875715.1 Chloroflexota bacterium
AAGCGGGTCGATACGACTGCCAGTGCGCCGTGCCGCCGTCACCGCCTCGGCGGCCGGCCCGCTGCGCCGTGAGGAGGACTCTGCGGGCTCATCCACCGGCACGTCGATCGCGACGATCTCGGAGGTGAGGCAGCGGGCGAACTTCGCGCCCAGCCCGCCGCCCTGTCCGGTGGAGTTCCACGATCCGAAGAGCAGCGCGGTGGGCGATGCCTCCAGGATCGCCCCGGCATCTTCCGGTCGTGCTTGCGCGAGGCGAACGCCGAGCGTACTGGTTGGGAATGCGACACCGTCGACCAAACTATCTCGAAGGATCGCATCGTAGACGCGATGCGGCGCATCAAGCGACGTGAGGGTACGGATGCCGGCAAGGTTGGCGGCGCCGAAATCTACCACGAGATGGGGCACGGGCAGTCCCTCCGAGATCGCGTCGCGGAGACACTCCTCGAGCCGGTTCGCCTGCGACTGCACGCTATCGACGAGCGCGCACCACGCCTCGCGATCGCCGACCCGCCGCCGTTCGTACACGTGCCGCGGCGGAGGCTTGTCGTTCTGACTTCGCTTCTCACCCGGGTAGGTGGAAGGGAAGAGTTTGTCCCCTTTGCCGCCGACCGGTTGAAGCGTTTGCCTCCTCCTCAGAGCCGCGTCGGCCGCGATCATTTGTTTCAAGCTGTTCAGATCCACGCGTGATTCCTCCTCTTTGGCTCCATCGTTGATGCGATTGCTTCCTCGCCCGCGTGACTGATCGCCGGTTCACGTATATCTCTAACCCGCGACAGTTAGCTTGTCGCGATCCCCTCGGGTATCGGGGCACGTCGCGAGGCGGTGGTTCTGCCCACCCGGATTCCCAATTGCGACACAGTGCGCACCGGCACGTCGCTCGATCCACCGATCGGTCGCGAAGCATGTGCTTCTCCCGATTGATACGATCGTGCGTCTCGCATGCATCTGCGACGTAGTTTCGTGGGGACTCCGCCGCATCAAGCGCTGTATCGGCGCCGTCCGACCGACGTTGAATCGCTACCGAATCAACGGCGACTGTAATGCGTACTGTATTGGTGTAAGCTACGCTGATGTCATCGTGCTGTCAACACCCCGCCGCCGCGTTCGGACCAGACTCTCTGGGTCCGGTCTCGCCAGAGAACAGGATCGCTCCAGAGGAGAGGCTTTCCCCGAATCCGCAAGACCGGCGTCCACCTCGCACCGACCAGCGCATCGGCTTTCGCACCCTCGCGCGCGAGGGCCCGCTCCCAGGCCGCGATCGTCCGCGCGGCGATTCGACCGATACCTGGACGCGCACCACTGATCTCCAGATTTTCCCCGCGACGGACCCGACACGCCCTGCCCGTAGCCTTGGGCGGTGAAAGAGCCGCTCGCCCAGACGCCGTCTTCCCTCTCCGCCTCCGCCGTCGCCGTGCGCGCGGGTGCCGCGCTGCCGCCGCACCCCAGGCCGATCTCCGCTCCCGCCCAGCCGCCGCTGCTGGTGCTGACCGGCGCAGAGTTGGAGCAGGTGCTGGAGATCCCCGCGCTGGTGGACGCCATTGAGGCCGTCCTTTTCGCCCACGCCCGCGGGCAGACGACGATGCCGCCGAAGATCTACCTCTCCCTCCCCGAGCACGACGGCGACTTCCGCGCGATGCCTGCCCGCGCCGCCGGCCTCGCCGGGATGAAGTGGGTCAGCGTGCACCCGCGCAACCCATTCACCTGCGGCCTTCCCTCGGTGATGGGCATCGTGGTCGTCAACGATCCGGCCACCGGCCTGCCGCTCGCGCTGCTCGAAGGCACCGTGGTCACGCGCCGGCGCACCGGGGCGGCCGCGGGCGTCGCCACGCGCCACCTCGCCCGGCCGGATGCGCGTACGCTGGGCCAGATCGGCTGTGGCGGCATGGCCGGCGATCTTGTCCGCGCCGTTGCGGTGGTACGCGACCTCACGGAGATCGTGCTCTGGAGCCAGCACCCCGCGCAGGCCGAAACCCTCGCCGGCACGCTGGCGCCCCTGCCCGCCCGCGTGGGCTCGCTGGAAGAGGCCGCGGCGTGCGCCATCGTCACCACCGCCACGCCCAGCGCCGCGCCGCTATTCCCCGCGGCGTGGGGCGCGGGATCGGCCAGGGGGATCCAGTCCCACCGCGCGCAGCGTGTCGGTGAGGGGATGCAATGGTTCACCTCTCCTCCGGAGGATGACCGTGGCGTTGGCGGATCGCTCGAGGGTTCGGCCGGCGCGCTCGTGCGCCGGTCCGGTCAGTCGGCGGGGGCTGCCGCCGCCTCGGCCATCGCGGCCAGCACCTCGCCGTGGCATGGTTCGGGAGCGCACCAGCAAGCGAGCCTCTTGCCGCGCAGCGTGTGGACGTTCTGCCGGATCCACCGCGCACGGGGTTCGTCGCTCTCCTCGACCCACAGGCGGAACTGCGCGATGGCGTCACGGTTCGATGTCCCCTCGCCTGGCCGGAACGGGTTTCCCCAGGGCGAGGCCGCCAGGCGCGCGCGCGGCACCGCCCGGCCGATGTAGACGTCGTACGGGTCACGTCGAACGTGGACGACGAGCGGATGCGCCATCAGCGACCTCCGGAATCGAGGGGGCTCGGGGGACGCATCCCCCGAAAGAGATCCCCTTCATCCTTCCCCCGCTCCTGAGGCCGGGAGCGGGGGCCAGGGGGTGAGGGCGATCCCCATTCACAGGCTGAGCGTGCCGGTGATGCCGAGGTCGCCGTTCGCCGCGGCGGCACGGAGGGTCTCACGGGTCGCGCGGGCCGCCCCGGCGAGGAGGGCGCGCTTCTGGGCCGCGCTCTTCCCGGTCAGGTCGGCCAGGGGCAAAGACGCGAGGTATTCGAGATCCAGCGCCGCGCCGTCAATCGCGGTGCTGTCCCCGCGGACGCGGAATGCGATGCAGGCGCGGTCGCCCTCCACCCAACTGCGGACGATGGTCGCTTCGGTAGACATATGTGCCTCCATCTTTATGGTATTGACACGCGCGCGAGGCTGGCGAGACTGGCTCGGTCGTGGACTGACGCCTGCCTTTGGCTCCACACCGTTCGGTGTCCTGCCGCCAGGGGACGGCCTCTGGCGCGCTGCCGTGGGCGGTCCCTCGGCGCGATCGACGGCGACCAGGCTGCCCCCTCGCCCGCGGTAGCGGGAGAGGGGCGGGGTGAGGTCCCCCGCGGGACGAGCGCGCATGAGCTCGGTCCAGCGCGGACCGGCAGCGCGGCGGTGCCCCGCGCTGCGTCCCTCAAAGGAGCACGTATGAGAGGCTGTAGGTCCAAGACCCTGCCCCGGAGTGGATCACCGACAGTCGGAAGCGGTGCGCCAACTCGAGCTGTGCCCGCGAGGCGTAGGTGTGCACGGGTGCGAAAACCGCCCCGGGCGCGACCTGGACCAGCAGCGCGCCGGTGCCGCCGCCGAACGTGAATCCCGCGGTGTAGGTCAGGCCGCACCACGAGCCGCCATCCGGCGTGAGATCGACCCCTACCTGGAGCGACTCGCCGCCGCCCGGGTTCGCGGTCACCTGCAGGATCGCGGTGATGCCGAGCTTGCTGTGGTTCACCTTCTCCGACGTCGAGCCGAACAGGTGCGCGCCGCGCTGACCAGCCCGATTTCGAACTGATTCGCGGCCATCGGCTGGAAGTCGTTCGCCGCGGCGCGGAGCATCGGCGCTACACCCAGCAGTTTCTCCGCGGTCAGCGCCGCGGCGGAGGGCTCCGGCGATGTCACCCGGTAGTAGCCGGTTCCCGCTCCCTGACGGGCGACGAGCGCGGTTCCGGGGATGCCGGTGACGGTGGAGCCGTCGATTGCCTCGGCGAGCCGCTGGCGCTGCCAGGTGGTGCCGTCGAAGAGGTGAGGAAAGGCGAGCAGTCGCGCCGCGGTCGGGTTCGCCAGCGCGTCCCCCGCCGCGACCGGCGTGCCGAGCAGCACTGTGCCATCCGCGGCGTAGAGCGTGACCGGAAGCGGGTTCGTCGGCGTAACCGGGTTGCCGTCCTGTGTGTTGATGATCGTCATGACCGTCCTCCTCTGATATGGCGGCTCGGGCTCGCGATGGATCGGGCGGCCGCCGACCGCCCGCATCGGGCGGCGGCGAGCGCGCCACCGTGGCGCTGAGTTCATCGACGCCTCACCGCCACGAAACCGTCCACAGCGTCGGCCGTGCGCCGGCGCGAAGCCGGCCGAGCCCCTCTGTGAAACGGGCCGCGCGGTCGCGTGCCAGGATGCCGTACAGCGTCGGGACATCGTGGGCGACGAGCTGGGGCGCGAGTTCGAGGGCCCGTTCCGTCAGCGCGAACGAGGTCGCGTCGTCGAGCACGATAGGGTCGAGTTCGACCGGCAGATCGCTTGTCGTGGCGGTGACGGTGAAGGCGCGTGCGTACCACACGCGGACATCGTCCCCGCCGCGGGCAGGTCGTCGCAGAGAAGGAGCGCGACGCGCGGGCTCTCCTCGCGGAACGGCAGCCACCGTGGCGGGTGCGCGTCGGGCGGGTACTCCAGACCCTCCAGCCAGAGAAACGTTGCCGCGTCGATGTCGGCGACCATCGAGATGCGGGAGGGCGAAGGCGCGGGGACCGTCTTCAGGGTCGAGGCGAAGCGCGGCACGGAGTTGGGCGAGAGTCGTTCCCGTCCGATACGTACGCGGAGGGACCGGCTCGCCCCTCAGGGAGACGGTTGGGGTGGGGCGATCGGGGCGATGACGGCGGGGTGATGGCACACGGGCTGGCGTTCCGGCGTTATGCGGTGTCCAGTGTTAGGCACCGCGCGTCGAATATGGTAGGAGCCACCGGTCGCTCGCGGCCGTTCTCGGAACGGACGTGAGGTCAGTCGCGACCCCGTCCTAATTGACAGTCGAGATCGGTGTCCGTAAGATGCCATACAGTCAGCAGGCTGCGTCCATGGGCAGGCTGCGTCTTGGAGGTGTGTGAACTGATGTCCGACTGGTCCGCGAAACTACGAGGTCGCCGTTCGTTCCTGCGATGGACGACTTTCGCTGTCGGTATGACGGCTGCGGCGCCGATTCTCTCGGCCTGCGCCACCGCGACGCCGACTCCGGTTCCGCCGAAGCCAGCCGCTCCCGCGGCTCCCGCGCCGACGAACACCCCGGCTCCGGCCGCGGCCGCGCCTGCCCCGACCAAGCCGGCCGCGGCCGGCCCAACCGCGACGCCCGCGCCCTCGCAGTCGGTCGTGCAGTCGGTCGCCGCGCTGCAGAAGCCGAAGTCGAACGCCACGGTCACGGGCAAGCTGCAGATCTTGCAAAATCAGGACTTCCACCCGGACCACAACGCCTTTGTCCGCCTCCTGCTCGAGGAGTGGGGCAAGGCCCAGGGCTGGCAGATGGACATCGCGTACATCGCCGGTTTCCAGGGTGGCTCCGATCTCAACCAGAAGCTCGTCGCGATGGTCCAGGCCGGCACGCCGCCGGATGTGATGGACCACAACGTCTCCCACCGGCAGCAGACGTTCCTCGGCGTGCTCGAGGAGATCTCCGATCTGGTCAAGGAGAACGAGGCGAAGTATGGCGCGACCGTCGTCGGCATTCGCCGCGGCGCCGAGATCGACGGCAAGTGGTACGGCCTGCCGTACTACACCCGCGCTGGCGGCTATTACATCCGCAACGACTGGTTCAAGGAAGCCGGCGTCGACCCGGTCAACGGGATCGATACGTACAACAAGATGCGCGAGGTCGCCCTGAAGATCTCCGACCCGGATAAGAAGCGCTGGGGCTGGGGCATGACCGTCAACCGCTCCGGCGACGGCGAGGGCATGGTTCAGAACCTCGTCTTCGCGCACGGCGGGCGTATCCAGGACCAGACCGGCCAGTTGATCGTCCTCAACAGCAAGGAGACCATCGCCGGATACGACTGGCTGAAGGAGACCTACACCGATCCGAAGTGGGCGAAGGCGCTGCCTCCCGGCGTCAACGCATGGAACGATATCTCGAACAACGAGGCGTTCCTCGCCGGCACGCTCGGCATCACGCAGAATGCCGGCACCATGCTCGCCAAGGCGTACTTCGACAAGGTGCCGCACGCCGAGGCGATCGGTTTCGCGAACACGCCGAAGAGCCTCGACGGCGCCGGACCGGCCCTGCAGACGGGCGGCGGTGAGACGCTGCGCGTCGTCAAGGGGTCGAAGAACAAGACCGCCGCGTACGATACGATGCGGTTCTGGACCTCGTTCCCCGTCCAGCAGACAGTGTGGAAGATCTCGACTGCGTACGCGCTTCCGGCGTACAACAACGGGTGGGACGATCCGATCGTCAAGGGGAACGCGATCTCCTCGGCCTTCAAGGCCGTCGTGAACAACGAGGCCTGGTACGGCGCGGCGACCCCGGGCCCGATCCAGGCCGCCAACGACGCCGTTGTGGCGTCGAACGGTTTCACCGACACGATGGGCGAGATCCTGAAGGGCAAGCCGACCGCGCAGGCCGTGCAGGAACTGCACGCCCGGTTCGTCAAGATCTACAAGGAGTTCGGCCTGAAGGGCGAATAGCCCTTCGGCGCCGGCCGGTTCGTCCAGGGGCGACACGGCGGGGTTCGCGCGAACCCCGCCGTGTACTCTCTTTGTAGGGAACGTTGAGCGGGTAAGGAGCGAGGCATGGCGACATCGGCAGTCGCGGCGCGGCAGGTCCAGCGCAGCAACTTCGCCCGCGTCACGCAGCGGATCTTCGGTCGCGACTGGATGGTGGGGTGGTCGTTCTTCGCTCTCACCGTCATCCTGCTCGGCGGCCTGATCGCCTATCCCTTCGGCAACGCGATCTGGATGAGTCTGCACACCGTGGTCGGCCCGCGCTGGGTCGCCTTCGTCGGCCTGGGGAACTATCTCGACCTCTGGACCGACCCGATGTTCCGCGATTCGGTGACCCAGACCGCGCAGTTCACGCTGTTCTCGGTCTTCTTCAAGTTCTGGCTGGGTCTCGCGGCGGCGGTGATGCTCCACCAGAAGATCAAGTTCCGAAACATCCTCACCGCACTCGTGCTGCTGCCCTGGATCGTACCCGAGGTGGTCACCGCGCTCGCGTGGCGAGGCATCTTCGACCCCGTGTTCGGCGGCCTGAACAATGCGCTCCTGGCGATCGGCGTCATCGAAAAGGGCATTCCCTGGCTGGGCGTGCCCGAACTGGCGCTCCCGGCCGTCATCGCGGTCAACGTCTGGAAGGGGATCCCCTTCTTCACCGTCACGCTTCTGGCCGGCATGAAGGCGATCGACTCCGAGCTCTACGACGCGGCCGCGGTGGATGGCGCGAACGCGTGGCGCCGGTTCCTCCACATCACGCTGCCGGGCCTGCGCTACGTCATTATCGTCTGCACGCTGCTGTCGACCATCTGGACGTTCAACAACTTCGGCATCATCTACCTGCTCACCGGCGGTGGCCCGGGTGGGGCCACGCGCGTCTACACCATCCTCGCCTACGAGGCGCTCGCCGGCCTGCGCTACTCGTTCTCGGTGACGGTCGCGCTGGCGATGGCGCCGCTCCTCGGCGTCATCATCTTCATCCTCGGCCGCTACATGATGACGAACAACCAGCGGGTAGACGAAGGGGGTGGCATCGGCGCGACGATCGCCAGCGTTATCACCGCGCCGTTCCGCCTGGTGATGGCCGCGCTCATCTGGGCGTTCTTCATCGTCAACAACCTCGTCGAGGATGCGATCGACGCGATCGGCCGGATCATCGGCGGCGGCAAGCAGACCGCGCGGATCAGCTATGGCGCTAGCAAGCGGATCGGGCGGGCGGTCCTGTACACCTGCCTGGGCGGGCTCGTCGCGTTCGAACTGTTCCCCTTCTACTGGGTGATCATCACCGCGTTCAAGTCGAACGACCAGATCCGCACCTTCCGCTCGATCTTCTGGCCGGACCCGCTGGTGCTCGACAATTTCATCTACATGCTCGAACAGCGGCCGTTCGACCTGTGGCTGCGCAACACCTTCCAGGTCGCGAGCGCCGCGACCTTCATCGCCATCCTCGCCTCGTCGCTGGGCGCCTACGCGCTCGTGCGGATGCGCTGGCGCGGCCAGGGCTTCTTCTCCACGATCATCCTGATCACCTACCTCGTTCCCGGCGTCCTCCTCATCGTGCCCCTGTTCCAGATCCTCGTCGGCGTGACGAACCTCACCGGCGTGCCGATGGTCAACTCCCTCAACGCGCTCATGTTCGCCTACCCGACCTTCACCCTGCCCTTCGCGACCTGGATGCTCATGGGGTACTACCGGGCGATCCCGGAGGAACTGGAGGAGGCCGCGCTCATCGACGGGTGCAGCCGGTTCCGCGCCTTCTTCGCGATCATCCTGCCTCTCATCCGGCCGGCGCTCCTCGCGGTGGCGCTGTTCGCGGTAACCGGCGCGTTCAACGAGTTCCTCATGGCGTTCATCTTCATCACCAGCGAGCAGTTCATGACCGTCGGCGTCGGTATGGCGAAGATGGTCATCGGCGACATCTTCCCCTTCGGGCCGATGTCTGCCGGGGCGATCATGATGGCCATCCCGGTCGTCATCCTCTACACCTTCGCTCAGCGCGTGATGGTCGAGGGGTTGACCGCCGGGTCGGTCAAGGGCTAGAGACCGCCCGCGGCGGTGAGGGGAATGGTGGCGCCGATTCGCGTGACTGGATCGTGGGCGCGCCTCTGCGTGTGGTACTATCGAGCAACACCACAGCCACGGTGGGCTTAACGCGCTTCACCGGTGCTTGGATGACTAACGCGGAGGAGTAAGTACGTGACAATGGGGTTTCGATCTCGCGCAGTTGGCCGGCGCTCACTCCTGCGGTGGGCAACCGTCGCAGCCGGGTCCGCCGTCCTGATGCCGATCCTGCAGGCGTGCCAGCAACCCGCGCCGACGCCGCAGGTCGTGGTCAAGGAGGTGCCGGTCGAGAAGATCGTCACCAAGGAGGTGCCGGTCGAGAAGATCGTCACCAAGGAAGTTTCGGTCGAGAAGGTCGTCACCAAGGAAGTCACCGTCCAGGTCACCGCCACGCCGCTGTCCCGCGCGGCGATCAAGGGGAACCTCCAGATCATCCAGCAGCGCGGCTTCAACCCGTTGCAGACGACCTTCATCCACAACTTGTTGCTCAAGACCTCGGCCGATCGGAACTGGCCGCTCGACAAGTCGTACGTCGAGGGCTTCACCGCCGGGACGAACATCTACGAGAAGCTCCAGGCCCAGGTCGCGGCCGGCGACTCGCCCGACGTCTTCATCGGCAACGAAGACACCTTCCGCTTCTGGGACCTCAAGCTCGTGCAGCCGGTCGACGACATCGTCAATTGGGCCGAGTCGCAGTTCGGCAAAGCCCCGTTCCTGCAGCGGCTCAACAACCACATCGAGGGCAAGTGGTACGCCGTGCCCACATGGAACGCGACCGGCGGCTATTGGGCGCTGAAGAGTTGGTACCAGGGCACCGGGTTTGACCTGTCCGTGCGGCACACCTACGACGAGTGGCGCGAGATCGCGCTCAAGATCAGCGACCCCGCGAAGAAGCGCTGGGGCTGGGGCAACACGGTCAACCGCTCCGGCGACGGCAACACCAACGTCATGTCCGTCATCTATACGGCCGGCGGCCGCGTGGCGACCGAAGACAACAAGGTCGCCTTCAACTCGCCGGAGACGATCGCCGGGTACGAGTGGCTCAAGGATACCTACACCAACCCGAAGTGGGCGAACATGCTCCCGCCGGGTGTCAACTCCTGGACCGACCCGACGAATAACGAGAACTACCTCGCCGGAATCCTCGGCTTCAGCTCCAACGGCGGCACGATGGTCGCGACCGCGTCGGCGCAGAAGCCGGACATCTACAAGGACACGGTCCTCGTTCCGCACCCGAGCGGGTCGGTCGGCAAGAAGCAGACCCTGCAGGTCGCCGGGCCGTACACGTTCCACAACCACCTGTTCGCCCAGGGGAAGAACCCGGACGCCGGCCGCGAGATGCTGCAGATGCTCCTCTCGAAGGAAAATCAGCAGGCGATCCTCGAGAATAGCCCGGCGCTCGCGATGCCCGGCTACGAAAAATTCGGCTGGGATCTGCCCGTCATCAAGAACGTGCCGAACGGGATCATGGAGATCTCGCGGAGCGAACTGTTCGATGAGAAGCGGTTCTTCCGGTTCCATCCGCAGAAGACCGACAAGCTCTGGGTCCGCGCGACGAGCTCCGAGAACATCGAGACCGACGTGATGGCCGAGGTTATGAAGGGCACCCCGATCGCGACGGCGGTCGCTAACGGGCACAAGCGGATGGAGGCGGTACTGGAGAAGTTCAAGGGGCGCTAACGCGGGCGTCTCGAGAGCGTCCGGGTGGACGTTGCGCTTCGGCGCGCGTTCGCCCGGAGTTCCTGGTCCCGGCACGGTCGGGTAGAGTCAGATTAGGACCGTACGGGGCGCGCCGATGGCATCCCGCGGAAGGAGTGGCATGGCAGGAACAGTCTCCGCGGCAGTCAGCGCGCCCCGTCGCCCGCTCGCGCGCCGTCTGGCCGGCGTGCTCGGTCCGGACTGGGCCGCGGCGTGGTTCTTCTATGCCCCTACCTTCATCCTGCTCTTCGTGCTCATCGCCTGGCCATTCGCCCAGGGCCTCTATATCGGCTTCACGCGGACGCTCGGCACCAGCCTCGTGCTGGGTGAGTTCATCGGGTTCGATAACTACTGGCAACTCTTCGATGACTCGGCGTACCTCTTCTCCCTCCGGCTGACGGTCGTCTTCACCGCGCTCACCGAGATCTTCAAACCGACCCTGGGCATCATCGCGGCGCTGCTCATCCACAACCTCCGCCGCTACCGCGCCCTCATCAGTGCCCTCATCCTGTTGCCCTGGATCGTCCCCGGCATCGTGCAGGCGCTGATCTGGCGCGCGATGTTCAACCCGATCCACGGCGCACTGAACTACGTGCTCGAAGTGACCAGGGTCTCTGGCCCGCTTCCCTGGCTCGGCGACCCGACAGTGGCGCTCTGGTGCATCGTGCTCGTCAACGTCTGGGCAGGCATCCCCTTCTTCACGATCACCAACCTCGCCGGTCTCAAGTCGATCGACCCCGATCTCTACTCCGCCGCCGCGGTCGACGGCGCCAACGCCTGGCAGCGGTTCCGCTACGTGACCCTGCCCGGCCTCCAGTACACGCTGACGGTCTCGATCCTCCTCTCCACCATCTTCACGATGAACAGCTTCGGCACGATCTACCTCCTCACCTCGGGCGGCCCGCTCAACGCCACCCAGGTGCTGGGGATTCTCACTTACGAGCGTGGCTTCAATGCCCGCGACTTCGGTTCCGGGGTCGCGATCGCGCTCAGCATCCTGCCGTTCATCGGCCTGATCATCTGGGTGCTGGCCTCCTACATGACCGCGGGAACCCGGGCGCAGGCGGCCGGGGACGGCGACGCGCTTCCGGTCCGCGTGTTCCGGCCGATCGTCTGGCCGTTCCGGATGCTCTTCGTCCTCCTGTTCGACGCGATCGAGTTGGTTGGTATGGTGTTCGGCCGCCTGGCGCGTGCGCTGCGCGGTGGCCAGGAACAGACGCTCGCTGGTGCCCGTACGGGCCGGCGGGTCCTGACCGGCTTCTCGCTCTTCGTGCTGGCGATGCTCCTGACCTTCGAGTTGTTCCCGTTCTTCTTCGCCTTCGTCACCGCGTTCAAGACCCACGACCAGATCCTGAGTATGACGTCGCCGCTGTGGCCCACGACCTGGTCGTTCGCCCAGTTCGACAAGCTGTTCACCGAGGAGCCGGACTTCTTCGTCTGGTATCGCAACACGGTGTTCGTCGCTCTGGCTGCGACGCTGATCGGCGTCATCGCGGCGGCGTCGGGCGCCTACGCGCTCGTGCGGCTGCGGTGGCGCGGTTCGAGCACCTTTTCGACGCTCATGCTCGTCACCTACATGATGCCGAGTGTCGTGATGCTCATCCCCTTCTACATGATCATGAACTGGCTCAAGATGGCGAACTCCCTCTGGGGACTGATCATCGTGTACCCGAGCTTCACACTCCCCTTCTGCACATGGCTTCTCATGGGCTATTACCGCACCATCCCCGAGGAACTGGAAGACGCGGCGCGTATCGACGGTGCGAACCGCCTCCAGGTTTTCGTCAAACTCATCATTCCCCTCTCGAAGCCGGCGCTGATGGCGACCACGCTCTTCGGCATCACCGCGGCCTGGAACGAGTTCTTCTTTGCGTACATCCTCATCCGCAGCCAGCAGTTCCTCACTCTACCGGTCGGTCTCTACCGCATGGTCTTCAACGACGTCTTCCCCATCGGCATGATGATGGGGGCGGCGCTGATGATGGCTATCCCCGTGCTCATCATCTACGGTTTCGCCCAGAAGTTCATGACTGAGGGCCTCACGCTCGGCTCCGTCAAAGGCTGACGGTAGTGGGCCGTTGAGAGTGGAGAGTGGATAGGCAGTAGGCTTCTCTTCCCCCCTTTCTTGCGTGCGGGAGAGGGGGGCCAGGGGGGTGAGGGTTTAGCTGCCGAAGGCCCCCGCCGCCCGCGCTGCGGCGAATCGCGCCTCGTCGTACCCCGCCAGTTCCCGCAGGATCGCCGCGGAGTCGGCGCCGCGCTCCGGCGCCGGCGCGACGTGGGGCGCATCCCCCAGACGGAGCGGGCTCGCCACCTGGCGCACCGTGCCCAGCCGCGGGTGCTCGTAGGCGACTACATCGCCGCGGGCCACCGTCTGCGGGTCGAGCAAGGCCGCCGCGACGTCGTTGACCGGTCCGCTCGGCACACCGGCCGCCGCCAGGATCTTCAGCCATGCTGCGGTATCCCGGGTTCGGAACGCCGCCTCCAGGAGCGGGAGAAGGGTTGCCCGGTGACGGTCGCGTGCCGCGAAGTCGGCGAAGCGGGGATCGTCCGCCACTTCCGGTCGGCCGAGTGCCTCGCACAGCGCGCGCCACAGGTTCTGCTTCGGCGCCGCGACGACGATCCATCCGTCGGCGGTGGGAAAGACCTGAAATGGCACGAGCGACGGGTGCGCCGAGGAGGCCATCCGCCGCGTTACGTGCCCGCGACTCGCCGCCCACGTCCCGACGTACATCAGTTCTGCCAGCGCGGTCTCGAAGAGCGAGATGTCGCAGTCGCATCCCATCCCATCGCGGCGCGCCCGCCAGAGCCCCGACACGATCGCCAGCGCCGCCACATAGCCGGCGGAGAGATCCACCAGCGAGAGGCCGCTCTTCGTCGGCGGTGCGTGGGGCTCGCCGGTGAGCATCATCCACCCGGCCAGCCCCTGCATCACGTAGTCGTAGCCGCCCTCGCTCGCGCGTGGGCCGGTCATCCCGTACCCGGAGAGCGAGCAGCACACGAGCCGGGGATTGAGATGCTTCAGCGCGGCGTAGGTCAGGCCGAGCCGTGCCGGCTGATCGCCCCGTAGATTCGAGAAAAGCACGTCGACCTTCGGGATCAGATCCTCGAACACCGCGCGCCCCGCCTTCGTCCGCAGATCGAGGCTGAGCGACTCCTTGCCACGATTGAACGTCTCGAAGAAGAGCGAGTCCTCCCCGTCCTGGTAGGGCGGGACGTACCGGCCGACGTCTCCGCCGCTCGTCGGGTCCTCGACCTTGATGACGCGGGCACCGAGGTCGGCGAGCTGCAGCGTCGCCCACGGTCCGGCGCCGTACTGCTCGACGGCCAGGACCGTGACGTCAGCGAGTGGGCGCATGCCCCCGGCGGTAGACCATGATCGATCGCTCGAGCTCGATCACCGGAACCTCGTGCTGATTCGTCCCCACAGTGCGGACGCGGATGATCCCCACGTTCGGCCGAGAGCGCGAGGCGCGGGTCTCCAGCACCTCGCTCCAGGCGTACACGGTGTCCCCCTCGAAGAGCGGCGCGGGCATGCGCACCTTCTCCCAGCCGAGGTTGGCGAACGCGTTCTGGCTGAGGTCCGACACGCTCAGCCCGGTGACCACGGCGAGCGTGAACGCCGAATTGACGAGCGGCCTCCCGAACTCCGTCTTCGCCGCGTAGTGATGGTCGACGTGAATCGGGTTGGTGTTCATCGTCAGTTGCGTGAACCAGGAGTTGTCCGTTGTCGTGATCGTGCGGCCGAGGACGTGGCGGTAGATGTCGCCGACCTCGAAGTCCTCGAAGAACCGCCCCTGCCAGCCCGGCTTCTCGCCCATAGCCCGATTGTTAGCAGACACGGGGCATGTCCTGAGTCCGCGCGAGGTGCAACGTGCCCTCACCCTCATCGTCTCCCGCGGGGAGAGGGGAATCCGAATCCACGCCCGCGCCCGGCGGCACCAGGATCGCGGGCATCCTGCCCGCCCCGGAGCGTCGGTGCCGGCGATCGCGCTGAATCTACAGGCGGCGGTGCCAGAAGACCCTCTCCCGCGGGGAGAGGGGATAAGAAGCTTGTAATGCGGCACGGGGGGTATGGTGATGATCCCAGCCGTCGGCCTCATCGCCATGGCGGCGGCTCTGGTCGCCCACCAGTTCATCCCCTGGCTCTGGTACCGCCCGCTCTTCGGTCGCATCTGGCGCCTGGGCCGAGGCGTCCCGGCAGACGAGCCGGCCGACTCGGGCGATCGCCAGCATCTGCGGGTGGTCTACCCCGAAGCCCGGGTCCTGGTTGTCGCCGCCATCCTGACGATGGGGCCGCATCGCGATCTGCTCGCCGGCATCGCCGTTGGCGCGCTGGTGGGCGCCGCGATCGCCGCGGCCGTGGTGGGCACCGGCGTCTTCGAGGGTCGGGACTGGAGGATGTCCACGGTTGTGGCTGCCTACGGAATCGCGGCTCTCCTTGTCGTCGGCGCGATTCCGGGCGGTATGTCACCGCCGACGGGCCTGCCGGCGTAG
>VGOZ01000084.1 GCA_016875715.1 Chloroflexota bacterium
TGATCGATCGACTCGACCGGAGGACGATCCTCATCCTGTGCGATGTCGCGCGATTCCTGGCGATGGGCTCGGTGCCGATCGCGTGGGTCGCGGGCACGCTCGAACCGACACAGTTGATCGTCGTCGCGCTCGTGCAGGGGGTCGCGGTCACCTTCGCAAATCTCGCCCAGGTTGCGGCGCTGCCGCGCCTAGTGCGGCGCGATCAGATCCCCTCGGCGCAGGCGCTCAATGTGTCCTCGCAGGGAGTCGCCTCGCTCGTCGGCCCGGGACTGGGTGGTCTCGTCGTTGGCTTCGGCGCCACGCTGGCCGAGGGCGCGGTGATCGCGTTCGGCGTCGACTCTCTCACCTACATCGTCTCGGCGGCGATGTTGCTCTCGATCCGCAAGCCGTTTCAGATCGATCGGACCGGTGCAACGGTAGGGATGGGGCAACAGATCGTCGAGGGGCTCCGGTTCCTCTGGACCGATCGGCCGATCCGTCTGCTCGCGATCGTGAACATGATCCACCGTTTCTGCATCGGCTCGGTCGTTGTGCTGGCCGTGGTCGTGTTCGCGCGGGACGTGCTGGCGGTGGGTCCGTCGGTGATTGGCCTCATCGTCGGCGCGGCGGGCGCGGGCGGCCTGCTCGGCTCCATTCTCGCGCCGGTGGTGCGGCGGACGGTTTCCGTCGGTTGGAGCATGGTGGCGACGATCCTTCTCCACGGGGTGGGGATCGCTCTGGTGGCGCTGTCGCGCGATGTCGCACTGGCCATGGCGGGCATGGCGGTCGTGGGGATCGCCGAGGCGATGACGAGCGTCATCCAGGTGTCGTACCGACTGGCAACGATCCCCGATGCGCTGCAGGGACGGGTGAACTCCGTCTACAGGATGGGGTCGTTCGGGGCGATGACGGGTGGGACGGCGCTGGCCGGGTTCCTCGTCGAAACGCAGGGGGCCGGCGCCGCGCTTTGGATGATGGCGGCCTACATCCTGACGATCGGAGTCGGGGTGGGGCTCTCGGGAGTGCGGAGGCTGTGATGTCAGCGCGAGTGCGCTCCGAGCCCACGATCTTCCGATGCCGCGAGCAGCGCCCGTCCGACCCACCCAGGCGAAGCCGCGGTGACGGCAGCGATTCATCGATCGTCCGGATTGAGGGGATGCACCCGACCCGAACCACTCGGAGGCGCTCCGGTGCGGCGGTCGCGTCGGACGCGCCGATCGGCCGATAGACTTCCGATCCGTGGAGCAGCGGTCCCTCGGCACCACCGGCCTGAGGGTCTCCGCGCTCGGGTTCGGCTGCGGCGCGGTGGGCGGACTGATGGTCCGCGGCGACCCGGCCGAGCAGCGTCGGGCCGTCGTTTCCGCGCTGGAGGCGGGGATCACCTATTTCGATACCGCGCCCGGGTATGGCGACGGTCGGTCGGAGGAGAACCTCGGCCGGGTCTGGCGCGATCTGCGCCCCTCCGGCGTCGTGGTAGGGACGAAATTCCGGCTCGATGGCGCCGATCTCCGCGACATCGATGGGGCGATCTGCCGATCGCTCGGCGCCAGCCTGGCCCGCCTCCAGTTCACGCGCGTCGATCTGCTGCAGGTGCACAACCAGATTGGCTCCGGCGACCGGGCGCTGCCGCCGGAGATCGTCCTCGGCCCGGTGATCGAGACGCTGCACCGCCTCCGCGAGGAGGGATCCATCGGCCACTTCGGCATCACCGGGATGGGCGATACCGCCGCCCTTCTGCGCGTTGTCGACTCGGGGCAGATCGCCTCCACTCAGGCGTACCACAACGCGGCGAACCCGAGCGCGGGGTATGCCGGCCGCGCCGCCGGCGGGCAGGACTTCGCCGGACTCATCGGCCGCGCGCGCGAACGGGGAGTCGGAGTCATCGTGATCCGTCCGCTCGCCGCCGGGGCGTTGGCCGGGGACGCGCCGGTCCACCCGAACGCCTCGCGCGAGACCGGCGCGATGGGCGGGACGACGTTCGCCTCGAACCTCAGCCGGGCCGAGCACCTCTCCGCGCTCGCAACGCAGTACGCCGCCGGCCCGGTGGATCTGGCGCTCCGGTTCGCCATGTTCACGCCGGGCGTCTCGACGACGATCGTGGGCTTTTCGGAGATGAGGCACCTCGAACAGGCGATCCGCGTTGCCGAGGCGGGTCCGCTGCCGGAGGTGGCGATCCAGGGCATCCTCGCCGCCGCCTGAGCGGCGTTGCCGCGAACGAAGGTGGTTCGATCGATCGCGCTTTTCTCCTCCCCGGCGGCCTCGCATCTCGTGGCACCGACGCGAGCGGGTCAAGGTGAGGCGAGCGCCGCGGCGATCCGTGCCGGTTCGATGGACAGATGGCGGCACTCACCGTCCGCATCGCCCTCTCCTACGCGCGTGAAGGCTCGAGGCGGTGAGCCGTGCCGCGGTATCAGTGGCTCCGCATTGCGCGAATCGTGCTGACCACCGCGCCACCGGCTGTGGCGAGGTTCGTCAGGCCCGTGCACCGCGCGAATGGAGGGACCTGTTACCGACAGGGGCGATGGCCCAGAGCACGACAGGGCCCGCCGTTTCCGGATCGCCGTCGCCCTACGGCGGTCCGGGCGATGGCGCGCGCGCTCCATCGGGTGCCGCGGCGAGCCGCAGTACGCCCGCCGCGAGCATCGCGATCAGCGCCAGCGCCCACCAGATCGGCACGTAGGTACCGAGGCCGTCGTAGAGCGCGCCGATGCCGATCGGAGCGAGCGCCCGCGCGACCGCCCCGGAGGCGACCATAGCGCCGCTGATCGCGCCGTAGTGGACCCGACCGTAGACCTCGGCTAACAGCGCCGGCCGCGCCGTCGTCAGCGCGCCGACGGCGGCGCCGAACACGATCGCAAAACCGAAGATACCCACTTCGCCGGGGATCAGGAGAAGGATCCCGAGCGCGAGCGTCTGCAGGATGTAGAGCAGCGCCGTCAGGTGGCGCACGGGCACGCGATCGGCCAGCGGGCCGAAGACGATACGCGCCGGGGACTTCATGGCGCCAATGAGTCCCGCCGCGGCCGCGGCCAACGCCGGGTCGTGACCCAGCCCCACCAGGTACGGCACGAAGTGGACGTGCTGGGCGATTGCGATGATCGTGCCGAGCGAGAACGCGAGTGCGAGCCACCAGAAAGCCGACCCACCGAGCGCCGCGCGGACGCCGATCGCGCGCTCCGGCCGCGCTGCCGCGACGGCCGGCGGATCGTCGTCGACTGTCAGGCCGAGATCTTCTGGCCTCCGCCGCACGACCAGCGCGTGGAGCGGGATCGTGACGACCGCAAGGAGCAGCGCCAGGGTGACGAGCGTGCCCCGCCAGCCCTGTGCGATGACCAGCCATGCAGTGAGGGGCAGGAAGATCGTTGAGGCGAAACCCGCCATCGTGGTGATGACCGTCATTGCCTGGCCGCGGCGGCGCCGAAACCATGCCGCCGCGACCGCGAAGGAGGGCTCGTACAGCACGAGCGCCATCGCCAGGCCGATCGCAACCCATACCGCGTAGAACGACGCGAGGTCGCGCACCGTGGACCAGGCGAGCAAAAGAAGGACCGAGAGGATCGAGCCGACGGTCATCAGGGCGCGCGCGCCGTGGCGATCGATCCAGCGCCCCACCGGGAATGCCGCGAGGGATGAGACCGCCAGCGCCAGCGAGAAGGCGCCGGTCACTTCGGCGCGCGACCAGCCCAGCTCGGCCTGCATGGGGATGATGAGGACGGAGTACGCGTAGTAGACGATGCCCCACGAGGTCGTCTGGGTGATCCCCAGCACCATGACGAGCGGCCAGCCGTAGTAGAAGTCGCGGCCGAAGAGACGCACTCGCGGGTCGATCAGCCCCGGCAGCAGGCGTCGTCGCAGCAGCGTGACGCGGTCGCCACCGTCACTGGCCGATGCGCTGGATCACCATCGCAGCAGGTGCTCCCGCAACCACAGCTCGCGACTTCGGACGATGGCGCGGGTTGTGGCATCGTGACCGGAATCGTCAGCGTGAGATCTCCTCGGCCCCGACCGATCGCGGGGCCGAGGAGCGACAGCGGTTCTCCCCGCGCTCCGGCCGTGCCGGCACCGCAGCATCCCTCGCCGGCGCCACGTTCTCCAGACGAGCAGACCCCCGTCTCCGGCAGGACCAACTCAACCCGTTCGGCACTGGCGACATCGCCGGCCAGTGCCGCCGCCACCGAGCGGACCTGCTCGTACCCGGTTCGCATGATGAAGGTCGGTGCCCGGCCGTAGCTCTTCGCGCCCACGAGGTAGAGATTCGCCTCGGGATGCGCGAGCTCCCGGTGCCCGTGCGGCGGCACCGATCCGCAGGAGTGGAAGTTCGGATCGATGAGCGGTGCCAGGCGGACAGGGCTTTCCAGCGCGGGATCCAGTTCCAGGCGCACCTCGCCCAGCATCGATAGATCCGGGCGGAAGCCGGTTGCCACGATCGCCTCATCGTAGGGACCGATCTCCTGGTCGCCGTCCGAGAGGGCGATCCCACCGGAAACTCGCCGTACCGCGGCGGTGGCGAAGCCAGTTCGCAGGGAGACGATGCCTGCGGCGACGAGCGCGCGCGTCCTTGTCCCGATGCCACCACGGGCCGGCAACCCATCGGCGCTGCCCCCGCCGAAGAGCGCTCCTCCGGTATCCCGTCGGATCGCCCAGTCGGTCGCGGTCCTCGGTGCGACGCGGCGCAGTTCGGCGAGGTCGAAAATGGCGTGCATGGCGGAATGCCCGCTGCCGACGACCACCACGCGGCATCCAGTGTACCGGTCGCGGTCCGCTCCGAGGATATCCGGGATGCCGTAGGCAATACGATCGGCCAACTCGACCTCGCCGAGCGCGGCTACACCGTCAGCACCGAGGGGATTGGGCGTACCGTAGGTGCCGGACGCATCGATGACCGCGCGAGCGAGAACCTCCCGCTCTCCACCACTGGTCGCATAGCGGAGCACGAACGGGGCCTCCTCCCGTCCGCGCGTCTTCGTCCTGTCCAGGCCGCGGCGTCGCACCGAGGTCACCGTGGCACCGTACCGGATGCGGGGTGAGATGGCCGGGTGGGCCGCCAGGGGCGCCAGGTACTGTTCGACCAGCTCCGCGGCGGTCGGCAGTTCCTCCGGTATCGGTGCCTGCCATCCCGTTGCCGCCAGCAACCGAACCGCGGCAGGGTCGGTGTTGTAGACCCACGGCGAGAAGAGACGCATGTGACTCCATGCGCTCACGTGCGCGGCGACCTGGTCGCCCGCCTCCAGGACGATGTAGGAAAGCCCCCGTTCAACGAGGTGTGCGGCCGCGGCCAGGCCGACCGGTCCGGCGCCGATCACGGCGACGGGCAGTGAAGCACGCGCGGATACCATATGTGCGGTTCCTTCCCTCACGCCGATCTATGCGGCGCAACAGACAACTTCGGTTGTCGCCATCGGCGCGGGACGGCCCGCGGCCGGGGCGACCAGTCGGCGCACCTGGGCAGCGACCAACGAGGAGAACGGGACGCGATCGTCGGTGCGCCCCTGGATGCTCGGCAGGCGGTGCCGCGCGGCCGCGGTGGTGAAACCTGCGCTGCACCGGACGGTCTCCATTTCGAGATCGAACCAGTCCGTCATCGCGAGCCTCCTCACGTGCATTGCATCGATACACATCAATGTCTTTCCCGACAGAGATCAGGCGAGGTATCTCCTCAGTCCCTCCAGGGCGGCCGGACTCAGCCGGTAGTAGACCCACACGCCGCGCTTCTCGGCGAGGACGATCCCCGCCTCGCGCAGGATCTTCAGGTGATGCGAAACGGTCGGCTGCAGGACCGTGCAGCATGCCGAGAAGTCGCACTGGCAGACCTCGCCGTCCTCGCGCAGCTGCAGGACGATCCCCAGCCGCGTCTCATCCGAGAGTGCCTTGAACAGGCGCGCCTCCGTCTCAAGGAACGGCCAGCGCTCCCGCGCCGGTTCGCGCGACGGCCGACGCGCCTCAGCGGTTGTCGCGTCGCAAGAAACGGCCGAGAGCCCTCGGATTTCGGTGTCGGTCATCGAGCCAAAGTGTAAATAGACACATTGATACCTGTCAATATCCTGGAGCGGTGGCTCTCCGGGCGGGCGACCACCAACGCCCCACGCGCCCAAGCAATAGCATTGCCGCGAGGCGTCGTGTAGATGCCGTCTGGAGGGAATGATGCCCGAGGGTCTGGCCGCGGTGACTCAGCCCGGCAGTCGGGAGATGCGGGTTGTCGCCTACCCCGTGCCCGAGCCGCGCCCGGACGAGATGATCGTTCGGGTGACCATGGCCTGCATCTGCGGATCGGACCTGCATATGTGGCGGGGCGAGGTGCCATGGTTCCAGCCGGCGCCGGGCATCCAGGGGCACGAGATGATCGGGCGGATCGAATCGCTCGGCGCCGATCGGCAGACCGATAGCCTCGGCCAGCCGCTCGCGCCCGGCGATCGGGTCGCGTATTCCTACTTCACTCCGTGTGGCATCTGCCCGGCCTGCCTCAACGGGGTCAGCGGGTGTCCGAATCGATACCGCGCACGCAATAGCGTCACCGCGGATGTGCCGCCCCACTTCCTCGGTGCCTTTGCCCAGTACTACGTCCTGCGCGCCGGACAGTGGGTCTTCAAAGTTCCAGACGATCTGCCCGACGAGACGGTCGCGCCGCTGAACTGCGCCCTCTGCCAGGTCGTCTTCGGACTGAATCAGATCGGCGTCACTCTCGGCGATACCGTCGTGATCCAGGGCGCTGGCGCACTCGGCATCTATGCCTGCGCCGTGGCGCGTGATATGGGTGCCGGGCGGGTTATCGCGATCGATGCGATCGAGGAGCGACTCGCGCTGGCGCGCGCTTTCGGCGCCGACGAGACGATCAATCTCCGCGAACTCGCCACCCGCGAGGCTCGCGTTCGTCGAGTCCGAGAACTCACCTGCGGCGCCGGTGCGGACCTGACCGTCGAGGTCGTCGGGATCGCGGGGGTTGTCCAAGAGGGTCTCGAGATGACTCGCGTCGGCGGGCGCTACCTCTGGATGGGGAATATCGTTCCCGGCATGACGGCCGAGATCGTGCCGCACGATGCGGTCCGGCAGCCGAAGACGATTCGGGGCGTCCTCGCGTACGATCGATGGGTCATTCCCCGCGCGCTGGACTGGGTCAACCGTGCACGCGATCGCTAT
Source organism: Chloroflexota bacterium (assembly GCA_016875715.1). Lineage (GTDB taxonomy): Bacteria > Chloroflexota > UBA6077 > FW602-bin22 > FW602-bin22 > VGOZ01. The sequence goes on from VGOZ01000084.1 coordinate 7,114, forward strand.
CCGTTCGATCGTATGGTGGGGACTCGCTTCCCCCTCACCCGGATCAACGAGGCGTTCCAGCACGCGGAGTGGGCCGCCGGGAGCGGCAGTGTCGCCCGCACCGTGATCCTCCCGTGAACGCGGCAGCGAAGTGGTGCAAGCCCCGCTCGGCGTGGTATGACTGACCGATGGATGCACTGACCGAACTTGTGCGTGTCGCGGGCCGGGCGCTGGATGACGTAGTGCCGGCGGGCCCATACGCGCGGCCGGACTACACGCGGGCGGAGCGGACCGGCATCCCCGAAGTGATCCTGGCTGAGACGAAGGCGGACGACGATCTCGTCCGGATCGTGGAGGGCTTCCTCGATCGACGAGCGCGGGCGATCGTGTCCCGTGCACGACCGGAGCAGCGTGCGCTCCTCCAGGTCGGTTTCCCGGGCGTGGCCTACGAGGAGTACGGTCGCGGGCGCACCGTCGTTTTGCGGCGATCGGGCGGTGACGCGCCTCCGACGGGTGGCGATGTCGGCATTCTCGCTGCGGGGACCTCGGATCTGCCGATTGCCGAGGAGGCCGCGGTGATCGTCCGCGAGATGGGCTGCCGGGTCACCACCGCGTACGACGTCGGGGTGGCCGGCATCCATCGCCTCGTGGAACCGCTGCGCGCCATGACAGCGGGTGGCCTCGACGTATTGATCGTGGCCGCGGGAATGGATGGCGCCCTGCCCTCGGTTGTGGCCGGTCTGGTGGCCGTGCCGGTGATCGGTCTTCCCGTCTCAGTCGGCTATGGCCTGGGCGGCCAGGGTGTCGCGGCGCTCATGTCCATGCTCCAGACCTGCGCGCCAGGTCTGGCAGTGGTGAACATCGATAACGGTGTCGGCGCGGGGGCCACCGCCGGACTCATCGCCCGCCGGGCCGCGCTGGCTCGAGGAGAGATCGCCACGCTCGCCTGACGCGCGGCGTGCCTCCCGACGACGCGCCGCGACTTCCCTCTACAGGGCCGGCCTTTCGAGCCCTCCTACTCGATGACGTCGTGATGCGGTTCGTAGATCGCGCCGAGCACCAGTCCAAACATCACGTGGGAGAGCAGGCTGCCGATCGGCGCCTCAATGCCTGCCCCCAGCGAGAAGAAGCCCGGCGAAGGCTCGATCATGAACCCCAGCAACGGGACGCTGACGATCTGGGCGATCAGCCAGAGGCCGATGCCCCAGTAGACGCCGGCCCACTCGACGTTGCCGTGGAACCGCTGTCGGTACATGCCAAAGGGGATGCCAAGGATGAAACCGCCGATCAGAAGCGTCATCAGGAGGCCAAGGATCCCGTTGGCAATCTCCACGGTCTCATGGAAAGACATGGCGAGCACCTGGAAGCCACCGACCGCGTACAGTTCGGCCGGACCCCATTCGCCCAGATCGAGGCCGAACCAACGGAAGAACGTGGGGATTCCCTGGACCCACACCCATCCGAAGAGGATCGTGCAGAACGCGCTCACCGATCCGGCGGTGACCGCCCGCTCGACATTCAGCGCTGTTGTGGCGGTAAATCTGCTCGCTGCCAATGCCACTGATCCTCCCGGGCCGTGAAGCTGAGTGGGCATGCTACCGGAGGGCGCATGCGCCGGCGCAACACGATACACCGGACCGCCCGCGATGTCTATGGGTCGTCGGGCCGTTGGTGCGTGAAAAATGCATCGGAGTGCCGCGACGCGCCCTCTCGCGTGGCGGCCCGGACCGCTAGCGATTCACCTGACTGATCGCCAGCGTTGCGCTCGGGCTCTTCGCCCAGGGCACCTCGGCGAGTGTTTCCGCGCCGCGTGGTGGGGTCGGCCCCGGGTTGAGGAGCGGCCGAGTCCGCCGATCCGCCAACGCCGCGACCAACGATGGCCGTCGGCGCAAGCGTGATCGACCGCAACTACGAGTTGATCCAGGCGATAGGATTTCCCTGGGTCAAGCTGTACGTCGACTGGGACGGCGCCGACCCCGCGAACGAGGTCAATATCGCCGTTACCCGCTACCCGGGCGTGAAGATCCTCTTGCGGATCGATCGCAGCCCGGCCGCGGCACGCACCGGCAACGACGACGATCCGATCGATCGCGTGCAATTGCAGGCGTTCCTCGGCAACCTCGCGCCGCGGTTGCGCGGCCGGGTGCACGCCTACGAACTGTTCAACGAGCCGAACCTGAGGTGGGAGTGGAACAACCACATTGCCGGCGGCGCCAGCCTGCGTTCCGCGCTCGGCTACACGCGCGTGCTCAAAGCGGCCTACGACGCGATCAAGGCGGCCGACCCGAGTGCGCTCGTCATCTCCGGCGGCGTATCGCTGGCCGGCAACGGCGGGCCTGAGGCGATCGGCGACCTGATCTTCGTGCAGCGCATGTACGACCACGGCGCCCGCTTCGATCACCTCGGCATCCACTCCTATGGCGGGCCCTTCACCGACAACGAAGGAGTCGGCGACCCAACGGGCGTCTACTTCCGCCGCGCTGAGGGGGCTCGCACGCTGATGGTCGCGGAACGGCGACACCGCCCGCGGATTGTGGGCGACCGAGTTCGGCTGGCTGGTCGACCCGCGCGCCTACGGGTAAGGGGCGTACGGCGGGCGCGACTGCCTCGCCGGCCTGGGCGGACGAGTCGCCTGGCTCCGATCGCCGAGCGACGTAGCGACCCAGTTCGCCGCGGCTCACACCCATGCCTGGCAGAACTGGCCGTGGATGACCGGGATGTTCATGTTCAACTTCGACTTCTCGGCCGTTGGCTGGGTGAATCACTACGACAAGGTGTGCGACGCACCCACCTGGTACTCGATCGTCAGCCGCGCAAACATGCCCGGCCGTCCCCAGACGGAGCCTGCACACGCCGCACTGCGCCAATTCGCGCAGACCTACCTCGGCACGCCTTGACGCCCTGCCGCATCTGTCCGCGGGCGGACACGGGGGACCGGCGGGTCGGTCACCGGCACCGAAACGGGTACGATGCGTCCCATGGAGTACCACCACATCGTCATCCGCGTGCCGTCCGATCGCGTCGCCGCCTGGGAGGCGCACATTGCGGCTTCGTTCCCGCCCTTCCGCGCGCCCGACGGCTTCGCGCTCACGATCGGGCGCGACGACGCGGAGGCGGGCATCTACCACATGTCGTCCGTGCTCGCGGACCGGACGACCGTGTTCGTGGCCGCGCGTGAGGCGGGTGGCGGCAGTGTCCTGCTCCACCCCCTTCTGGAGCGGTTCGGCGCGGAGATCGTCCGGCGCGACCGTGGGACAGTCGTCGGGATGGCCACGCCGCGGGCGAACTACCCACTCTGACCGCGGGACCAAGGGGAGTAACCGAAATGGCGTGGACCTTCGAGCGACTCGCCGGGCCGTACACGCTCCCCGATGTGCGGGCGTACCCTGGCTTTCACACCAGCAGACACGACCGTGATCGACACCAGCAGCCCAGCCCGCGTCGGTAACGCCCCCGTCACTGCCGTCCCGACTCCCACCCGCGTCGGCCTTTACCTCCGCATCAGTCAACTGCGAATCAATGGGGAAGATCCGACCGTCGCTCAGCTCCATCCGGACAGCAAGACCGCGACCGAGCGCCAGGAAGAGGATCTGGATCCGCTACGCCCAAGTGAGAGGGCGCGAGGTCGTCGATCGGTTCCGCGATGAGGACAGGAGCGCCTCTAAGAACCTGGACAGCCACAAGGACGAGGAAGCTGGCCGGAAGGAGTTCAGGCGGTTGCTCGCCGCGATCCGCGATAAGCAGATCAACGGCGTTATCGGCTGGAAGTTCGACCGCCTGACGCGCAACGTCTTCGACTACGCGGAGCTTCTCAAGGCGTGCAAGCGGGCAGGCGCCTTCATCCTGACGATGGACGGCGTGGACACAAGAGAGTCCACGGGGCAACTGATCGCGACCGTCCTTACCGGCGTGGCCGAGATGGAGAGCACCAACACCAGCATTCGGGTCAAGCGCAAGAATCTCGAGTGGGTCAAGGAGGGTCGGCCCCATACCGGCGGGTATCGTGCCTTCGGCTACACCGACAACCGGCGCGGCGCGATCAACGTCGAGGAAGCCGAGCACATCAGGGCAGCGGCCAGCCGGCTGCTCAACGGCGAAAGCGTGCGGGCGATCCTGCGCGACTGGGCCAGCCAGGGTATCCTCGCTCCTGGCCACAAGACCAAGAGCAGGTCGGGCGATCCTCATAGCTGGACGCGGTTCGGGTTCAAGCCGATGATCACGTCGGCCGCGCTGTCAGGCCAGCGGGAGCACAACGGCGTGTTGACGCCCGGCAACTGGCCCGCGATTCTGACACCGGCCGACACCGAGAAATTACGGCTGCTGCTGAACGATCCAGCGAGGAAGCAGTTCGATAGTGTGCGGACCTACCTGCTCTCCGGGATGGTCCGATGTGGGCAGTGCGGCCAGCCGATGCAGTCCCGGCCGTACGCGCAGGGCAAGCGGCGGTACCGGGGCGCCCTTACCCTCGCGCTCCTCTGGGAGAGCGAGGGGACCTGACGGGGATCATCGCCGTCCGATGCCGAGTGTCTCCGTGATGTACCTGTAGCTGGCCTGGGCGGCCTCCTTCGGCTCGCGCGCCGGCCCGCCCCCCATCGCCCCGGCCGGGTTCTGCTCGACGACCACCCAGCCGTCGTAGGTGTGCTTGCGGAGCGCCGCCACGACCGCGGGATAGTCGCACCTGCCTTGGCCGACGCTCGTGTTCAGGTCGGTCTCCGGCGACCAGTCCTTGAACTCGACGTACTTGATGCGGGAATGGTTCCGCTCGTAATACTCCTGCGCCGAGTGCCCGACGAAGTCACGCGTCGCGTGCCCGCAATCGAGCATGCCTCCGAGCTTGGCCGGGTCGGTCTCGGCGAACAGGCGCTCGGTCTGCTCCATCGTCTCGGCTAGCCAGTACGTGTGGTGGTGGTAGACCGCCTGAATGCCGTTCTGCGCCGCGATCTCGCCGTGGCGCTGCAGGATGGGCACGGAGATGTGCCAGTCCTCCTGACGCCCATCGCGGCCCGAGATCACCATGATCGTGCCGCCGGTGGCGGCGACCCACTTCGTTAGCTGCACGGTGCCGAGAAAGTCGAGCCCGGGGCGCAGGATCACGCCGACGAGTTCGAGGCCGCGATCGTCGAGGAGCTTCTTGAACTCGTCGGGTCGGGACAGCCAGAAACTGACGGTTGTGTCGAAGCAGAGCACCCCGCGGTAGCCGATTGCAGCGGCATCGTCAAGGAAGCGGACGAGCCGGTCGGGGCGGGAGAGGTCGAAGCCCCAGATCAGGTGGGAAACGCCGAGCTTGATGCTCATCGGCCCAGCCTCAGCACGTCGCGGATGTAGTGGAAGCTCTCGGCCGCGCCGATGCGTGGGTGCCCGAAGGCGCCGTTCTGCTCCACGACCAGCCACCCCCTGTAGTCGATCTTGCGCATCGCGTCGGCGACCGCCGGCCAATCGCATAGGCCTCGGCCGACGACGGTCCTGAGGTCGCTCGCCGGCGAGTAGTCCTTGAATTCGATGTAGTCGATCTCGGGGTGCTTCAGGATGAACTCCTGCGCGGTGTGGCCCGGCCAGTCCTTCGTCGCGTGGCCGCAGTCGATCATCACGCCCAAGTACGTGCGATCGGTGTCGGCGAGCAGGCGCTCGTAATCCTCCATCGTCTCGGCGATCCAGCCGGTGTGGTGCTGGTACACCGCGCGGACGCCGTTCTTGTGCGCGATCTCGGCGTGGCGCTGCAGCGCCGGTATGACGATGTCCCACTCGGCCTTCGTCCCGTCGCGGCCAGAGATGTTCATCACCTCGCCGCCGACCGCGGCCATGAACTTCGTCAGCCGATCGGTTGTGCCGAAGTCGATCGTCGGCCTCAGGATCACGCCGGCCAGGTCCATCCGGTACCGGTCAAGGAGCTTGCGGAAGTCGGCCGGCCGGTCGACCCAGGGCATGACCGAGACCTCGAACGGCAGCATGCCCTCGTAGCCGATCTCGGACGCCTCGCCGAGGAACCTCTCCATCTTGTCCTGCGCCGACAGGTCTGGACCCCAGACCAGCGTGCTGACTCCAAGGCGAATGCGATCGTGCTTCTTGCTCGCCATCAGGCCACAACCGGCTGCCGGATATCGACCGCACGTCTGCTCGTCGCGGACTCGAGCACAGCCAGGCAGATCTCTACGTTCTGGCGTCCGTCCTCAGCCGTTGCCTGGGGACCGCGACCGGCCAGGACGTCGTGCACGAAATTCGCGATCGCCGGCTCAAGCAGTGTGTAGCGCGCGAACGGGTCGTTCAGCATCGCCTGAAAGCTCGGCGGCTCTCCCCAGTCTCGCTCGAAGCTCTCTCCTCGGCGATTCGCCCATTTCAACCGATGGAATGTGTGGCGGAACCCGTCGACGATGGCCTGTCCCTCGGTCGCGAAGAGGCTGACGCGGAGCGGCGTCTCCATCTCGTTCGTGGCACACGCGCCGCCGACGACGCTCGAGATCGCGCCGCCGACGTGGTGCATCGTGAAGGCGGCCGCGTCGGGGACCTCCTTCGGACCCTGGCCGATGTAGTTGTCGGCCTCGGCATAGATGCGATCGACGTCGCCGAGCAGGTAGCGCACGCAGTCGATGCCGTGGCAGGTGTTCTCGTTAACCGGGCTGGACCCATCGCCCATCGTCCAGATCCAGTGGCCAGGCGGGCGCAGTCCGCTCACGTAATCGCAGCTCGCCATGAACGGGCGACCGAGCTTGCCGGTGTCGAGCACGCGCTTCAGCTCGACCATCGGAGGCAGCTGTCGCATGGGAAACTCCATGTGCAGCACCACGCCGGCGCGCCGGCACGCTGCGACGATCGCGTCGCAATCCTCGTTGGTCCCGGCCATGGGTTTCTCCATGAGGATGTGTAGCCCCTTGCGAGCGGCTGCCTCGGCGAGCGGGCGGTGGTGGATCGGGTTGGTGCAGATTGAGATCGCGTCGAGCCGCTCCTTGTCGATCATCTCGTAGCCGTCGGCGTAGTACGTCGCGCCGAAGTGCGCGCAGAACTCCTGCGGGGTCGTCTTCAGACGTCCAGGGGCTGGATCGGCGATCGCGACGATCTCGGCCTCGGGCACCTGCGCGTACGACGTGGCGTGGCGCGCGCCGATACCCAGCCCGATAATGCCGACCCGAAGCTTGCGCCTGGCCATCGATTTCCCTCCAAACCGTTGCTCGTATGGGTGGCACCGGTGCGCTATCATACCGCCCCTTGGGAGGGAAGAGCATGAGTTGGAAGCTGCCGGCGTGGTTAAGCGGTGTTTTGATCGCCGCGCTGGTGATCGCCGCGTGCACGCCCGCCGCGCCGCCGACC
>VGOZ01000085.1 GCA_016875715.1 Chloroflexota bacterium
TCGACGATCTCAATCGGATGTACCGGACCGAGGGCGCGCTCCACCTGCAGGAACTCGCGCGCGAGGGAACGGCCTGGATCGACTGCAACGACGTCGAATCGAGCGTGGTCAGCCTCGTTCGCTGGGATCCAGCCTACGCGGCGCCGGTGATCTGCGTCGCCAACTTCACGCCCGTGCCGCGATATGACTACGAGGTCGGCGTCCCCCGCGCCGGCCACTGGCGCGAACTGCTCAATACCGACGCGACAATCTACGGCGGGTCGGGAATGGGCAATCTGGGCGGCGTCCACACCCGGGACGAGCCTCTCCACGCCCACCCCTGGCGCCTTCGCCTGACCGTGCCGCCACTGGGAGCGCTCTTCCTCATGCCGGAGATACTCGCGCTCGGCTGATCGCGGCCGCTAGACCTGACCCTCGGCTCAGGTCCGCTCGGTGAACCAGATGTCAGGCGCTGAGGCAACGCCGGACATCTGGTTCACCTCGCGCAGTCGGCCGCTCGCCGCGAACGCCCGCGCGCTCTCGATGGTCGCGAAATCGTGCGAGACGGTGAGGTCGTTCGGATCGCCAGCAAGCTGGTACACGGCCTGACCGGTGACGCCCATGCCGCGGCGCTCGGCGTCGAAATCATCGTAGGCTCGGCGCCAGCGGCCGTAATCGGTGACGCGGTGTCGGATGAAGATCGTGGCCATGCGGACGTGTACCTCCCTCTCGTACGTGTGCGCATCGTAGGACACCAATCAGGTCAACGCGCTGCCTCCACTTGCTGTTGCGCTACGGAATTACAGTCCTCCACCGTGCATCAGGTTCGCGTCGAGCGCCCGCGGTTTCCAGAGGGGTACGTCGCCGCCTTCAAAGGCGACACGTTCGCCCTCGATCACCTGCGCCAACGAATGATGGTGGCTCGGGTCTACTGGGTCTCGACCGTGACAAGATCCAGCCGCCCGTACGCTCGGCCGATCTGGGGTGGGTGGATCGACGACCTCCTCTACCTCGAAGGCAGCCCGGAGAACGGCACGTTTCGCAACCTTGCCAGGTCACCCTACGCGGTGGTGCATCTGGATAGCCAGGGCGGCGACGACGTCGCGATCGTCGAGGGGCCGATCGACATCGTCGAGGAGATGGACCCGGCGATCTTCGCGCGCCTCGCCGAACAGATGGCGGCGAAGTACACCGCCTTCAACTATCGCCCCGAGACGGGGACGGGCATGCGCCGGCTGACCCCGCGCAAAGCCCTCGCCTGGCTGACGATGGAGACGGCCACGCGCTGGGTGTGGGAGTAGGCGGATCGCCAGCGTCCAGGCGGCCCTCGCCGCATTCGGGCTCGACCTGATCGGCTCGCCGATCCCGGTCGTCGGGTCGGTCCGGAATGAGAACTACCGCGCCGAGACCTCCGCGGGGCCGATCTTCGTGCGCATCCACCGACCCAACCGCACCTGGGAGCGGCTCCGACGCGAGCACCGCGTGATCCACTGGGCGGCGGCGCAGCGGTTGCCCGTCCATCCTCCGCTCCGCGATGACCAGGGCGAGACCCTGCTCGAGGTCGAGGGGAGGATCGTCGCGCTCTTCCCGTGGCTGCCTGGACGCTCGCTGGAACGCGGCGCCGTCACTCCCGAGCAGGCCGCGGCGATGGGCGACATGCACGGACGGCTCCACGCGACCCTGGCACGGTACGACGATCCGGAGCTGCCGAGCTTCGCCCACGTGATGCCTTCGGAGAACCCAGACGCGGATCTGCGCGACTGCCATGCGCGCCTGAGCGAGGTCGATCTGACCGCGACGGATCGTACCATCATCGTGGAGTACCTCGATCGGCATCTGGCGCTGCTGGAAGCGGAGCGCGGGCGGCCGCCACTCCAGCCGACGCTGGTCGGCACACAGCCGATTCACGGCGACTACCACGAGCGGAACATCCTCGTCGACGAGGCGGGTCGGATCACCGCGGTCGTCGACTGGGACATGGTCCGCACGCTGCCCCGCGCCCTCGAGGTCGCGCGGACGATCACGTTCAGCCTGTTCCTCGGGGAGACCCCTCTCGTCGAGCCGTACCTTGCCGCCTACGGCGAGCACGTCACGCTGGCGCCGGAGGAGTGCGAAGAGGCGGTCGCCCTCTGGTGGGAGTACGTGCTCCGCGACACCTGGCTGGCGAGGACACGCATCATCGACCGCGACCCGCTCGTGCAGCCGTTCTTCGCCGAGTCGATCGAGCATCACTTCCGATACCTCGCCGACCCCGCGTTCCGGGTCTGGCTCGCGGGCGAGTTCGGCCGCTGGGCGGGACCGCGCCGATGAGGAGACTTGCCGGGAGGGGCCGCCGCGTCCGGTAAGATGGGATCTCGCCCGCGGGATCCGACGGGCGCGGGACAGGAGCGGAACGTGGCGGGCGAGCGGGTGACTTACGCGGCGGTCGGCTGTGGCGGGATGGGGCGCCGCCACCTGCGCGGGATGGCCAAGCTCTACCAGAGCTCGATGCAAAACATGGAGATGGTCGCGGTCTGCGACCCTGTGGCGGCGAGCGCGGGGCGACTGGCCGACGAGGCGAAGGACCTCCTGGGGGCCCGCCCACGCGTGTACTCCGACGTCGAGACGATGACTCGCGAGATGGGCGGCGATCTGCGCGCCGCCTCGGTGACTACCGACTCGGGCACGCACCACTCAGTGGCGACGAAGTGCCTGGAGTTGGGCCTCCACGTGATGTGTGAGAAGCCGATCGCGGTGACGCTGCGCGGCGCGGCGCTCATGATCGATACCGCCCGACGGGTCAACCGCACCCTGTCCATCGCGGAGAACTACCGGCGCGATCCCATCAACCGCCTTGCCCGGGCGCTCCTCACCGATGGCGCGATCGGCACGCCGCGACTGATGATCGAGACCTCCATCGGCGGATCGAATCAGATGTTCATGACGCCCTGGCGCTACCAGAAGCGGAGCGCCTCGATGCCGATCGATGCCGGCGTCCATGAAGCCGACATCATCCGCTACTACATGGGAGATGTCCGAACCGTCTGGGGCGAGTCGCGCCTCCACGAGAAGATCCGGCACAACCCCCACGGCACGGGACCGGGCGGCTTCTACGCGATGTACCAGAATCAGTTCCCCGATCAGATCGAGGCAACCGGTGACGATGCGCTCTACGCGATGATCACCTTCCAGAGCGGCGCGATCTGTCAGTGGATCCACGACCACGCCGGTCACGGGCGGCCGATGCACCAGCGGGTCGTCTACGGCTCGGCTGGATCGCTCGTCAGTCCCGGCGATCGGAACGGGCGACCCCTCGTTTTGCATCTCGATGGCGGCGTGACGATCGAGAACGAGGCGATCCTCGACCACGCGCCGAGCTACCGCCTCAACCCGCTCGCGGCCGAGCTGTGGGGCGGCGAGCGGGTGTGGACCTATAGCTTCGAGTTCAACGAGACCGACGCGCGGATCATGGCGCTCGAATACCACGAACTCGGCACCTGCGTCCTCACCGGCGCGAAGCCGGAAGTGGATGGCGACACCGCCCGGCGGGCGCTGGCGCTGAACTACGCGCCGTTCGAGGCGGGGCGCCTGGGCCGGCCGGTCACGACCGAGGAGATGATCTCCGGCCGGGCCGACCCATACCAGCGGGAGATCGACGTGGAACTGGGGTTGCTGCGGCCGGTGGCGGTGTAGACGCAGGGCGAACCGCAGCAGGGGATTCGGGGGCTTCGCCCCCGAATCTCAATCCCTGTACGGATCCTCTATGTCCGGACCCGCCATCGCCACGCCAAGAGGCATCAACGTGTGGAGGATCCGGATCGTGCCGGCGTGGTGTGCCAGCACCTCAGGCAGGCGGCGGTAGGCTCCTGGCGCCTCGTCCGCGTCGGCGCCGCGCAACTCGATCCCACGGGCGCGAAGATCGGCGCGGGTGGCATCCCAGTCGATCGCGCCCTTGCCGACGCGGCGCGGCATCTTCCGGCCCGTCGCCGGGTCGCGGACCCACTTCGACTTCCCGGCCGCCTGGGTCCGACTCATCACCCGACCCGCGCCGTGAACGGTCGTATGGAGAGCCTCTTCGCTGAGGGGCCCGGCAACTCCTTCGAGGATCACACTGATGTCACCCATCGATCCGCCCACGAAGCCACGCTGGCCGGGGAAGGCCGGGGTGCACCCTTTGCGGACGACCCAGAGGTCGATCCCCTCGTGCCGCTCCCGCCAGGCGAAGTTGTGGTGGTTGTGCACCTCGTCCGTCGCCCGCGCACCGAGGATCTCCAGCACCTGCGCGCAGACCAGATCTCGGCCGGCGTGGGCATAGGCACCGGCGAGTTCCATCGCCGCGAGGTACTCCTGGCCAAGCTCGCCAGCCACGTCGAGGAGAGTCGGCGAGGCGTCCATCCCGCCTTCGGAGCCCGGCGCATCGAACGCGCGACCGCGCGCGAGCGAGAGAAACCCGCTGGCCGTCCGGTGACCGAAGCCACGGGAGCCGAAGTGAACGCCCACCCAGATCCGTCCCGCCTCGTCGCGGAAGAGATCGACGTAATGGTTGCCGGCTCCCACTGTACCCAGCTGACTGGCGGCCAGTTGCGCGAGCGTCCGCTGAGGACGGAACGGAGCGCGGGCGATCGCGTCCAAAACCGGATGATCGATCCGGCGCGCGATCGTCCGGCCGATGCCGAACGGCACCTCCCGCCCGATGCGATCCATCCAATCCGCAATCGTGCCGCGAGGGAGCTGGTCGGCGCGGAGGTCGGTGAGGACGGCTTTGTTGCCGCAGCCGATGTCGTAGCCGACGCCGCTCGGGCTGATATGGCGCGTGTACCCGATCGCGCCGCCGATCGGCTGGCTGTACCCGGCGTGGTGGTCGGCGCAGAGGACGGCGCGCGCGGCCTCTTCGGCGCACCGCCCCAATTGGGCCAGCGCCCGCGGATCGACCGGACCGAACGTGGTGATGCGTGCCATCCCGGCAAATCGTACGTGGTTGTGGGCACCGCCTCGGGGCCGCGCTGAGCCTGGGGCCGCGACTGGAGCGATTCATCACGTACGACCAGCGCCAGGGTGCGGCCGCGCGCGGCGTCGGACTCACGGTGGAAGCTCCCGGCGCAGAATAGACTGGTTCTCCGCGCCCGCATTTCGCTAACCGGGCGGCGTACCCCGGCGGTTCGCCAGCACGCGCGGCGTGATGTCGAACATCGTCTCGTCGCCGCGGAAGAATCGCTCCAGTTCGTCGACCATGAAGGTGAAGAACCGCGGCCCGCAGAGCCTGCTGAAACTGGCGATGTGCGGCGTGACGAACACATTCGGCAGGCGGCGGATCTCGCTCTCCGGGGGAATCGGCTCGGGATCGAAGACATCGATCGCGATCCGCACGCCGTCGCCGCGCTTCGCCCGCACGATGAGCGCGTCGGGGTCGACGATCGCGCCGCGCGAGACGTTGACGAAAACGCTATCCGGTCGGAGCAGGTCGAGTTGCGCCGCGCCGAGCATGCGATGCGTTCGCGGTGTGATCGGCGCGCAGCAGACGACAACGTCGTTCTCGGCCAGGACCCGTTCCAGCGAGGTCAGGCGCACCCCGCAGGCGAGGGCGACCTCCTTGGCGACGTACGGGTCGTGAACCGACACGTCGCAGCGGAACGGTCGGAGCAGTTCGTTCAGCCGCCGGCCGATGTGTCCCAGGCCGACGAGGCCCACCCGCGCGCCGGTCAGTTCGCTGAACCGCCAGCCCGGGTCCTCCTCCGGCCGTTCGTGCGTGCGGTATCCCTCCCCGGAGGCGAGACGCCGAAAGTGCGCCCCGGCGTTCCGCAGGCCGACGAGGATGAGGCCAAGCGCCCACTCGGCGACGGGCAGGCTCGACCCGTGCGTCGTATCGGTCACGCGAATACCCCGCGCCGCCGCCGCCGCGACGTCGATCCGGTTCGCGAACCGATCCCCCTCAAGTTCGCCGATCAGGCGCAGGCGCGACGCCGTGGCCAGGATCTCCTCATCGACGCGGGGCGCGCCGTGGCAGACGATCAGCGCGTCGGCATCTCCAATTGCGCCGAGCAGGCGGGCGCGGTCGGCCGGATCCTCGCTGGGCCCGCCCCATTCCCACCCTGTCCCGCCGGGACGCTGCGCGCCCTCCGAGGCGACCGCGGAGAAGTCGGCGAACGCGCTCAACCTGATCAGGTCGGGCTCGGTGACGTACCGCTCGCGGATGCGGGTCGCGGCGCAGAGGAGGACGCGGGGGCGCGCGGTCATCGTCGGACCTCCGGAAGGATCTCGCGGGCGAAGAGGCGCATCCCCTCCCGCGAGGGGAAGTCGATGAACCAGAGCATCAACTCTTCGACGCCGAGGGCGCGGTAGGTAGCGATCTGTTCCGACACGCGCGCTGGGGTGCCGATGAGCCAATCATCGATCGTGTCGGCGGGGGATCCTGTGCCGCGGGCGAGCCAGGCTGAAGCGCCCGGGTGCGCTGGGCGCCCGGTCGGATCGGCCAGCGCGGCGATCGCGCGCAGGCGGTCTCCCACCTCGCGTTCGGTCGGCGCGACGAGGATCTGGATCTCCAGCGAGATGGGCAGCGAGGCCCGGTCCCGGCCAACCCGGCCGCAAGCGGCGTGGACGCGGCTGAGTTTCTCCTGGAGGCGGGCCGGACTGACCGGCGCGGTGTTCCAGCCGTCGGCCCGCCGAGCCACGACATCGCACCAGGCGTCGTCGCGCGCCTCGCCCAGCCAGATCGGCATGGGCTTCTGCACGGGCGCGGGGCGGCAGATCGCGCCCCGGGTGGTGAACCGCGGTCCCCGGTAATCGACGGGTCCCTCGCTCTCCCAGAGCGCGCGGATCAGGCCGACGCCGTCGTCGACCCGCACGGCGATCTCTTCCGGAGCCGGCCGCTCCATCCCGTAGGCATCGAGTTCGCGATCGACGAACCCCCAGTCGTAGAAGAGGCTGACCCGTCCGCCGCTGAGGTGGTCGAGCGTGGCGACCATCTTGGCGATGAGCCCCGGGTGGCGGAACGCCTGGGCGAGATGGATCGTGCCGAGACGGGCGCGCGTCGTCCGCCCGGCGATGACGCTGAGCGCGGTCCAGCCTTCGAGGATCGCGCCATCGTGCCCATGCATGATGTGGTCGGCCATCCAGAGCGCGTCGTAGCCGAGCCGTTCGGCCTCGACGGCGGCATCCACCGCTACCCGCCCGTCCAGGTCTGTCCAGCCCGGAGTACGAAAGAACGCCGCGCCCGGCATCGAGAAGGGGGGTACGCAGAATCCGACCCTCAACGCGCCCCCGCTCATCGGCCCAGCGCCTGGTTCAATGCTTCGCCCATCCGTCGGATCCCGTCGGCATCGTCGAAGTTTTCCCAGCGCAGCATCACCCGGTCGAGTCCCGATTCATCCCAGGGCCGCAGTTGATCGACGATCCGCTCCGTGGTGCCGACGAAGCGGTTCCGAGCGTACATCTCCCGCGCGTCGCGATTGCCCAGCCGCCGCGCCAGATCCGCCTCGTTCGCGCCCCAGACGACGGTCGTCATGAGCGAGCGGCGGACGGACCGCGGATCGCGCCCGCCGGCGCGGAGCAGGTCGTCGAGGACTTCGCCCAGTTCGCGGAACTCGGCGACGTTCACGCCGGTGCTGTTCCACTCGTCGCCGTAGCGAGCGATGAGCGGCAGTGTCCGACGCGGACCCTTGCCGCCGATGACGATCGGTGGGCCGGCGGCACGCGCGGGGCGGGGCGTCAGCGCGGCATCGTCGAGCCGGTACGTGGCGCCGCGTCGGGTGACCGGGTCGGGCGAGCGGAGGAGGCCGGTGATGACCGCTAAGGCTTCGGCGAATCGATCGAATCGTTGCCCGAACGGCGGTAGTTCGAAGCCGTACATCCGGTGCTCCCGCTCCTGCCAGCCAGTGCCGAGGCCGAGTTGGAGGCGACCACCGGAGAGGTCGTCGACGGCGGCGGCGGTGAGCGCGAGGACGACCGGGTTGCGCAGCGTGATGGGCGAGACGAGCGAGCCGAATTCGATGCGCCTGGTGTGGGTCGCCAGCCAGGTAAGCGAGGCCCAGGTCTCCAGCGCATCCCTGCGCGGGCCGCGGTGAGTGACGAAGTGGTCGGAGCGATAGAGGCCGGCGAACCCGCCCTCCTCGGCCGCCCGGGCGATCGCCGCCCAGCGAGGCCAGTTCAGGCCATCCTGCCCCTCGACCATAAGCGCGATCTCGATCGGCACCGCACCTCCGCGCGGCGCGTCGTGGGTTCCGAGTCGGTGCCCGAGCGACGCGGGTCGGAGCATATACTGCCGCCATGACTGTGAGAGCACGCATCGTCCCCGACTACCTGCACACCGCGCTCCGTGTGCGCGATCTCGAAAAGGCGCTCGCCTTCTACCGCGACGTGATGGGCCTCAACATCCAGCGGAGCGGCGGCGATCCGGCGCGCCCGAACTCGGTCTGGCTCGATGGCATCCAGCTCGTACGTGCCGAGACGCAGGATACGGCCGAGAAGGGCGTGCTCGACCACATCGGCTTCTCGGTGGCGAACCTGGATGAGATCGTTGCGAGCGTCCAGGCGGCCGGGATTGCGGTCGAGGGCACCGGCGTCCGCGAGACGACGCTGCCGAATGGGCAGAAGATGCGGCTCGTCTTCTTCCGTGATCCGGAGGAGAACCGGATCGAGGTGACCGAGCGGTAATACCTCAGAACCTGCGCGGCGAAGTTGGGGTCGGTGTTCTGCGGGTTGCGTGGCGAGCGAAGCACTACGCAGGGCGGAGAGCGGCAGATGCGAACAGCGGGTCCAGGCTCCCTCTGAAAGCGCCGGCACGGCGGAGTAGCTGATCTGCCCAAAGTATCGCCTTCGAATGTCGCGAGGCCATTGAAGAGGCCGCCGTACATGCGGGGCGCTGATAGTTCTCCGTCTCCCGGGAGAGGTTGGTAGTACAACGGTACCTTCAGGCAATGGGAAGGGGCGTCTTGCGACGCCCCTTCCCATTGCCTTCTACCCCAGGTACTCCGCGAACTCCCGCTTCGCGTAGGCGATGCTCTCGTCCACCCACCGGTCCTCATCCTCATTCGGTGGCGGCGGCATCATCTCCAGCGAGAGGCAGAGGTTCTTCGGGTCCGGCGCCTCGGCCTGGAGGATCGCCAGGATCTCCTTGTTCTTGACGTGCCCATGCCCCAGCGGCGCGGCATACATGACGCTGACGAACTCGCGCCCGGGCGTCCAGGGATGGACCTTCAGATCCTTCATGTGTACGAGGACGGTGTACTTCGCGGCATCCCGCGCCGCGTCCACAGGGTCCTCGCAGACGGTGAGGGTGTTGCCCGTGTCGAAGAGGAAACGCAGGTGCGGCGTATTGACGCCCTCGATGATGCGGTTGACCTCGCGGGCGCGGTAGTCGAGGTGGTTCTCGAACGCGAGGACGATGCCGCACTCGGCGGCCACCTTCGCGACGGGTCGGGTGTTCTCGGTGATGCGATCGAGTTGCTCGTCGACCGGCGGATCGGTCGTGAACCGGGTGTGGATCATCGGCGTGGTGCAGTATTTCGAGATCGCGACGTCGCCGAACGCGTGGTAGCGGCGCAGCAGGTTCTGCGCGTTCTCGATCGCGTGCTTCGCGGCATCGCCGGTGTTGACGAAATCGCCGCTGATGGATGGCATCAGTTCGAGCCGGTGCCGCTGGAGAAGACCCTTGATCCGGTCGGTGTAGGCCGGGTCCCAGTTCCCGATCGAGGCGTGGACGACCGGGATGCCGAGCGCGACGCACTTCTGGATGTAGTAATCCAGCGCCTCGCCGGGGTCGATCCGCTTCGGCGTCTGAAGGAAGTACGGCGTGGGCTGCCCTGCCAGGTTGAAGGCGAGCGAATCGCGGTTGGGGAACATGCCACCGTCGCGGGCGAACAGGTACTGGTAGGTGCTCGCGGTCAATCCCAGGCGCATCGTGCTCTCCCCGGGGGTGGCGGCGGGAGCAACCCCCTCGTTCGAGCCACAACTCTACCCGTCCGCCGGGGTCGCGGCGGTCACCCGCGACGGCCGCATCCCCCGCGCGCCGGCCCTCACCCTGCGCTTCGCTCCACCCGTGTCCCCGACCGCACGGGCGTGGCCGTGGGTTGTACTCATTGCGCCCGGTCGCTCTCTCGCTTCGCCGCCGGGGTGTGCGCTCGTCGGCGCGTGGCCTCTGAGGCGCAGGCAGGCGGGACGCCCGCGGTCCTGGTTGGTGCCGAGCCGGGGTGGACCGAGGTGCGCTAACCCGCGCCGGTGCCGTGCCCTCGCGCCAGGCGGCTGACCCGTGCGGGCAATTCCTCGATCCAGGTCGTGACCGAGCGCGCGCCGACGCGGGGCAGGCGGATGCGCGCGACCGTACCACCTTCGGGCGGGATGAAGAGGGTCAGCTCCCCCTTGTGGGCGTCGACGAGGGACCTAGCGATCGCCAGACCGAGCCCGGCGCCGCCACCATCGCCGCTCGCGCGATGGCGCGCCGACTCGGCGCGATAGAACCGCTCGAAGACGCGCGCGATCTGCTCCTTCGGGATGCCCGGGCCAGTATCGGCGACCTCCAGGATCGAGTGGCCGTCGTCACTCCGCGCCCGCATCGTCACCCGGCCGCCGCGCGGGGTATGCGCGAGGGCGTTGTCGGCGAGGATGAGCAGTACCTGGCGCAGACGGTCCGGATCGGCCTCGACGAAACCGGCATCGGGCTCGGTCTGCGCGCGCAGGTCGATGCCGCGCTCCCGCGCCAGGGGATCGACCTGGCGGGCCAGGTCCTCGACCAGCGGCGCGACGCCGACTTCGGCCATCGCGAGTTCGAGGCTGCCGTTATCCGAGCGCGCGAGCGTCAGGAGGTCGTTCGTCAGCCGCTGCAACCGCACGATCTCGCTCCGCACGTCGTCCAGCAGGTCGGCGTTGGCGGAGAGCGGCTCCTCGCGGTGGCGATCAAGGAGATCGGTTGCCGACTTGATGACGGTGAGCGGCGTGCGCAGTTCGTGCGAGGCGTCTGCCGTGAACTGCTGCTGCCGCTTGAACGCGAGCTGGATGGGGATCAGGGCGCGGCCGGCCAGGAACCAGGCGCCGCAGAACGCGAGCGCCAGACCGACCAGCGCGGTCGCACCGAGGACGGTGAACAGCAGCTCGAGGGCGCGCCTTTCGCTGGCCAGACTCTGCCCAACGACGAGGGCGACGCCGTCGATGCCGAACGGCGGCGCGCCGATGCGCGCCTTGACCACTTCACCCAGCTTCGCGGCTGAATGCTCCGCGGGAACGATGATCTTCCGCGGCAGACGCATGGGCGCGGCGACCCGCTCGGTGGGCAGGGGAACGGCGAGAAGGCGGACCTCCTCTCCGCCCAGCTCGGCGGTGACGCCCTGGCCTGGCACACCGACCGCTGTGGCAAGTTCGAGGCCCGAGGTATCGATCCGCTGCGGGTTGAGGAGGACGCGCCCGTCATCGGCCACGACGAGGAAGAACGCCCCCGCGCGGTAACGGACGATCTCCGGATCGCCCAGACCGACCAGGAGCATACGGGGGTCGCGCATTGCCTGGTCCACCCGCGTGATGAGGAAGCGGTCCACCTGGCCGACGAGCGTGGCCGACATCGCGCCGTAGACAGCCACCCCGGCGAGGGCGAGGATGAGCCCGACGACGAGCATCGTCCAGGCGACGAGCCGCCCGCGGATGGGACCGAACACGGGGTTCACGTCCTCAGCGTATAGCCGACGCCGCGAATCGTGCGAATGAGGGGGTTGCCGAAACCGCGATCGACCTTCTCGCGCAGGTAGTGGATGTAGATCTCGACGACATTGGAGGAGGCCTCACTCTCGTAGCCCCAGACGTGGTCCATGATCTGATCCTTCGCGAGGACGCGGCCGGTGTGGCGCATCAGGAAGGCGAGCAGCGCGAACTCACGCGCGGTGAGATCGATCGACTTCCCGCCGCGGGTCACCTCGTGGCGGCGCGGGTCCAGGCTGAGATCGCCGACTTGCAGGATGCTCGACTCGGCCTGCTGGGCGCGGCGGCCCAAGGCGCGAACGCGGGCGAGCAGTTCCTCGAGCGCGAACGGCTTGGTGAGGTAGTCGTCGGCGCCGGCGTCCAGGCCGTACACCCGGTCGGCGACGGCGTCCCGCGCCGTGAGCATGAGGATCGGCGTGCGCTGTTCCTCGCCGCGCAGGCGCCGGGCAACCTCGTAGCCGTCCATTCCCGGCAGCATCACGTCAAGGACGATCAGGTCGTAATCGCCGCTCCGGGCGCGAAGGCAGCCGTCGCCGCCATCGAACGAGGTATCGACCTTGTGTCCGGCCTCCGTGAGTGCACGACAGACGATGCGGGCGACGCGCGAATCATCCTCGACGAGCAGGATGTCCATCGGAGGTCAGCATATGGTGGGGATGCTTGGAGCCGCCTGTGAGGCAGCTGAGATGGCCCTCCTACTCCTCGCACCCTTTCGTCGGCGCGTCGCGATGGGGAAAGCGGAAATCCTGGCCGTGCGAGGCGACGCCCCAGTAGGTCACCTCACCCAGAACGGTCGCGGCGAAGTAGTAGACGTTACCGTAGGTCGCGGCGGCAGGGGTCTCGACGCTTTCGAAGCGGTACGTGAGCATCGTCGCGCGGGCCAGCGGCACCGCGGGACGGGCCGGACGCGGTGGGTCCGCATCGGGTGCCGCAGGGATGCGCTCCGCGGTGACGATGGGACGTTCGCGCAGCGTGGGCGGCGGGCCGGCTGGCCGCGGCCTCGCGGAATCTGGCCTTCGCGCTGGTTCTCCTCGCGCTCGCCGGCCTCCGTCCTGAGGCGACCTACCCGGTGGTCCGGGTGCTCGCCGCGGGGAGCAGCCTCCTTCCGTTCGACAGCGAGGATAGTCGCGTCGCGGCTCCGGGAGAGCCCACCAGAGCAGCGAGCGCCTCCGGTAACCGCGGGGGCACCTCGGCACCGCGCAACAGGGCGCCAGCCTCCATCTCCCGGTACGCATTGCGCTGGGCGTGCCAGGCATCCGCCGCGGGCCAGAGGGCGGCCCGTTCGCGCGCATCTTCGCGGGGCCAGACGCGCACGGCTCGCCGCGTCGCACGGTCGACGAGCGTCAGCGCTACCTTGCCATGGTCGAGCAAGCGCAGGTTACGATGGCCGAGCGCGCAGCCGGACGCGCGGTCACGGGAGGACCGAGGACACCGATGTGGAACGACTTTCAGACCAACGCGCAGATGGGCATGCAGGCGGGGGTGGTGACCTACCCCGCGGGAAAGGGCGACCTGATCCACGCCTACGTCGCGCGGCCGGAGGGGCCGGGCCCGTTCCCGGGCGTGGTGCTGGTGCATCACATGCCAGGGTGGGATGAGTTCTACCTCGAGTTCACGCGTCGGTTCGCCCAGCACGGCTACGTTTCGATCGCACCCGATCTGTACTGCCGCTACGGCCATGGCACGCCAGACGACGTGACCGCGCGCGTGCGCGCGGATGGCGGGCTGTTCGATGACGACGTGGTGGCCGATCTCGGCGCGGCCGCGGTGTGGCTGAAGTCGCAGCCGAACTGCAACGGCAAAGTGGGGATCGTCGGCACCTGCTCGGGCGGGCGCCACGCCCTCCTCGCAGCTAGCCGCGCGCCCGGGTTTGACGCA
>VGOZ01000086.1 GCA_016875715.1 Chloroflexota bacterium
CGCCGCACGCCGCGACCGTCGTCCGCATCGACCCCGCGGTGCGGCCGCCCCGCCCGTCCCTGGGGGCGCCGCGACCGCCCGCCCGTAGGCCGACGCGCCCGATCCCGCTCGATCGGTATCGCCGCGAGGCGCCCGAAGTCAGGGAGGAGGCGCAGCCAGAGGTCGAGGTATGTCCCGCGTGCGGCGTGCGACCAGACGACCTGGGACGCTGTCGCTGCAGTCTCTGAGCGGCCTTCTCGCGGTCAGACGGGGCCATCACCTAGGACCGCGATACCGAAGGTCCAGGCATCGAGCGAGGGCGCTTCGACGCCGTGCTGGCTCAGCGTGCCGACGATCTGGGAGCGATGGTCGGTGCCGTGGTGGGCGATCTGGGTGAGGATGGTTTCCACCCGAACCTGATACATCGTCCCCCGTCGATCGCGGCGGATCGTCGGACCGGGCATGGCCGAGGCAGCGATCGCGACGAGAGCGGCGCGCCGTTCTTGTCGAGCCAGTCGCGCAGTTGCGGCAGCGCGTACGTCTGATCGCTGCGGGGTCCCTCGGCCTCGGCACCACTCAACGCGCTGAGATAGCCTCGCTCCGCGGCGCCGATATGGATCATTGTGGAGAGGATGTCGCCATACGTGCCGGCGGAGCGTTCGTTCAACCGGGCAGGATCGAGCGTCGCCAGGAAACCGACGAGGCGGAGATTCGCCCACACGTTGTGCTGGATCATCGCAGCGGCGATGGACGACATCGGCAGTACCTCACCGGGAGAATCGTGGGGACCCGGAACTCCCCACGATCATACCTACCGCCAGAAGCCGATGAGTGCGCCCATTGCCGTCAGCGCTACGATCTCGTAGGTCGCGAAGAGCAGCGTCACCTTCCAGTGCCGATCCTCGTAGACGCCGTTGAGGATCGCGCTGCCCGCGACGACGATGCCTGCCACGGCGCCGATGGTCATACCCGAGGTGAGGTTCTGGATTAGGCCAGCCGAGACGAGCATCGCCAGGCCGAGCGCGATGAAGAGCGCGCCCACCGAGGCGATCGCCATCGCTCGCCCCTGCCCGCTGATCTAGTCCGCGGTCAGACCGCACGCCTCCATCCACATCTTCCCGAACAGCAGGCCGTACCAGATGAAACCGATCGCCTGATGAATGACGACCGCGACGATGACTGCCAGGAGATTGATGTTCTGTACTGTTACTGCCCCTCCTTACAAGGACAATGTAGGGAACGTGCCTGTGGGAGGCTCGTCAGAAAGCGCGGGCGATCGCCTCAGCCGACGATCGCGCGCCACAGGATCGCCGGGTCGATCGTGCCGTTCAGAACGAGGCCCACGAGCAGGCCCAGCAAGAGCAGCGCGGCGATCCGAACGATGGTCACGAAGTGGCTCGTCTCACCCGGTAGGCGCAGGCGCACCGGCCGCGTCATCAGCATAGGCGGTGGACGCTCCTCGGGCCGCGAGGGTCCGGACGGGGGTCGTCGCACGGGCACCGCGTCAACCTCGATCCTGGTGTCCTCGGTCCGGCGCAGCAGCGACTCCGCGGCGGAACTGCCGCCCGATAGCATCTGCGTTTCGGACGGGGCGCCGTGCTCGGGGCGCGCGTCGCCGGCCTCGATCGTCGTCGGCCCCGGTTCGGGACCGAAGTGTCGCGGCCGACGCCCTTCCTGCCACGAGAGCACGATCTCCTGCGACACGGAATGGCGCAATTCGACGGGAAGCGAGACCATCCGCAGCGCGGCGAACAGGTCCAGGGGCGCGAGGGTGCCGCCGCCCTCTGCGACACCCCGGCGCGCCGAGGCCGCGTTCAGTCGCTGCTCGGCGTCCAGAAGCGGGGGAAGAAGACTCGCCGGCGACGTCGTGAAGGTCGTCGCGGTCTCGTCATTCGTCAGACCCTGCCGGTGACGCAGATCGAGCAGAAGGTACTGCCAGGGAGCGAGTTCCATCGCCGCCGCCCAGACTCGCCGGGCCGCCTCCCTGTCCGCGGTCGCCTGCGATGGTGCGATTGCCCAGACCGGGTCGACGACGTCCAGACCCAGCGCCTGACTCTCCGGCTCCGACAGGGCGCGGCCACGCCGTAGGGCACCGGTGCTCTCCAGCCAGCGCACGGCGAGATTCTGCGCCACCTGGTAGACCACCACGCTCAGCGTGGCGGGCAGGTCACCGCCTTCGGCGGTCAACTCCGCCATTGCCTGGGTGAGGGTTCCGCGCGCGAGAGCCGAGGCGGCCGAGCGATCGCGCGTCGTGCGGAGGAGCAGATCGTAGAGTCTCCCGATGTAGCGATCGCAGAGCGTCTCGACCGCGAGCGAGTCGCCCTCGCGCGCGCGCCAGACGAGATCGCGATCGGTGGTCTGCCCGGGCGTTCCGGGGCCGTCGCCGTAGCCTTGACTCAGAGCGCTCTCCCGCGGTGGACGCTATGTCGGCAGGCGTCGTGCCGTGTTGTCCGCCAATGTACCAGACGAACGCCAGACTCTTACTTCCGGCCGCGTGAGGCAGAGGGGAGGCCCGCGGTCACGGGTAGTACCGGTCCGTCTGCAATCGCGTCGCGGCGCCCACTATCCTGCGGGGCAGACGTGGACCGATCGCTCATCTTCGCGCTCGCAGGAACGTTCGTCCTCCGCGCCGCCTCTTACTGTGCAGGGATCATCATCCCGATCTTCCTGGGCATCCAGAGCCGTTCGGACGCGACCGTCACCGCCAGTCTGGCCTCGCTCATCGCCGTGACGTTCTACGCCGCCGAACTGATCGGCGCACCGATCTTCGGCGCGCTCTCCGACCGCTGGGGGCGCAAGCTGTTCATGCTGCTGGGACCGATCTTCGGCGGCGTCGCGATCCAGATGCTCGGGTTCACCGCGATCATCCCGGTGCTCATCGTCGTGCGCGTGCTCGAGGGACTCTCGACGGCCAGTTCAGCCCCGGCGACGCTGGGCTACCTCAGCGCCGTGACCGCGAAGGCGCCCGCGCTCCGGGGTCGGGTGATGGGGCTCTACGAGGCCGCGACGGTGGTGGGTCTCGCTGCCGGCGCCTACATCGGCGGGCGGCTGTTTCACGAGTACGGCATCCTCGCCTTCACGATCGTGGCCGGGGTTTACGTCCTGTCGCTGCTCCTCTTCCTGCCGGTCAGAGATGTCACCGGGCACGCCGCCTCGGCAGGCCACGGATTCGATCTCGCGTTCGTCCGCCGCCTGATCAGCGGCCGGATCGTCCGATTCGCCCCGGCGTGGCTTGCCGCGAACGCCGTCCTGGGCGGGTGGTTCGCGATCGCGCCGTTCCTCGCCTCCGGTCGACCGAACCCGGACCAGTACCTCATGCAGGGATTCCGCGCGGATCAGGTCGGCACGGGCATTCTCGCGTTCGGCGTGACGTTCACCGTCGGGGCCGTGGCGTGGGGGTTCGTGATGCCGCGGATCGGGCGACAGAGGACATTGCTCCTCGGCGTGGCCGGCCTGCTCGCGTCGACGGTGGCGTTCTGGTTCCTGAACCGCCTGCCCTGGGACGCGGACCCCGGCCTGGTGTTCGCGCTGGTCGCTTTCGTGGGCGTGACGATCTTCGTGGAGAGCGGGTTCACGCCCGCGGCGCTGGCCTACCTGGCGGAGATCGCCGAGGAGAGCCCCACCGACCGCGGGGCGATTATGGGTCTGTACAGCGTCCTGCTCAGCGTGGGCCAGTTGACCGGAGGGCTACTCGCCGGTCCATTTGCCCATCGCTGGGGCGTCGACGGCCTGATCGGTCTCACCGTCATCCTCGGTCTGATCGCAACCTACACAGTCCTGCGCCTCGGCGCGACCGAACGTCTCGGCGGGGCGCGGCACGATGCGACGCTGGTACCTGACTAACGAACGGGATTGATGAAGCGATCGAGGCTGATCCAGAGCGACCGGCTATGCCGGAACCCGAGGATCGGCGCGACGACTGAGGCGGCCGCGCCGGCGGCGTAAGCGAGGGCAATGGGCGTCGTACGATCGAGCGCAAGGGGCAGCCAGAACGCCAGCGCGATGATCTCCGTCGCGACGATGTTCAGCGCCAGCGCGCCGGTGTAGTAGCCGTCACCACGATCGAAGGTGAGGCGGCACACCGGGCACTGCCGATGCATTGTGAGGCTGATCGGGCCCACGAACAGCGCACCCCGGCGGCAGGCCGGGCAGCGCAGGAGCAGCGCGCACTTCAGCGCCGCCAGGGCATCGAGGAACGTCGTCGGCCCGCCCTCGCGGCGCGGGGCCGCCACTATGCGGTGGGCGGCGTCTGCAGAGTCGCACCCGGAATCGCCGGACTCGCCCAATCGGCGACGCACCCGCACTCGCATTCGCCATCCAAAGCACACGCCTCGCAGCAGTACGCGATGTCGTCAACGATGAAGGGTTGCGGGGTGCCGCAGCAGTCATCCCACAGGGGGCACATGCAGTTCGCGCATCCATCATCGTCGAACATCCGACAAACCGTACGATGTCGCGGCCGCGCGATGCAGGCAACGACGCGACCACGGCGATCGGTCGATTGCCGGCACCATTCCCGACCATTACAATCGCCTTAGTCGGGTATACGGGAGCGACGGGCCATGGCGGGCGCGGCACCGGAACAGTTCGATCTCACCGCGCGTAGGTTCCATCAGTGGGGGGTCATCCTCCTGACGGCGATCGCCTTCGTACTCGACGGCACGAACGGCGGCGCGCTGATGATCGCCATCGGCCTGATCATGGTTGTCGGACGGTTCCGCGATGAGGCCGATCTGATCCGCAGCTTCTACCAGAACGTCCTTCGCCCGCGGGGGGTCCTGCGGGCGGACTGGGCGGTGGAGGATCGTGCGACGCGACGGGTCGCGCGCGTCCTGGGCGGCGCCGCGCAGATCGCGGGCGGCGCGCTCCTTCTCGTGGGCGGCTACGGCGCGATCGCCTGGGGTCTGATCGGCCTCATCACCGCGATGATTGCCCTCGATGCGCTGTTCAGTTTCTGCGCGCTCTGTTTTGTGGTCCACCAGTTTCAGCGACAGGCGGCCTCGGCGTGACGGGGCTGCCGGCCGAACTCGAACGGGTCGTCATCGTCGCTCTGGTCGCGGCGCTGTTCGTGGCGGCTTCGCTCGGCGTCCGGACGTGGGTTCGCCGTGCAACCGACAGTCGGCTCGGCCGAGTGCTGGCGCACCCGGTGCGACTCGACGATCCAACGCTGCCCACGATCATCTACTTCTTCGGCCAGCGCTGCGGAGCCTGCTCGGCCCAGCGCGCCGAACTCTCCCTCCTGCCAGGAAATGCCCGGGCCAACGTCGTTGCCGTGGACGCGCACGAGAGCGCCGACCTGGCGGGGTGGGCCGGCGTCCTGACCGTACCATCGACCGCGGTCATCGACCCACGGCGGCGGCTGCTCGCCGTCAATCACGGCTTCGTTCCGGCGACGACCCTCGTCAGCCAGATCCGCCTGAGCGCCTGAGCGGCCGGCCCACCCGTGGGTGGGGACCGATCAGCGCACGCCGCTCGAGGCCAACCGCTCCAAGAGCATGCAGTACGCGCGCGGTCCTCGTTCGACGTTGGCGACGCGCATGAACTCGTTCGGGGCGTGGAAGTTCTCATCCTCGAGCGCGAAGCCGAAGGAAACCGTGTCGGCACCGAGAGCGCGGCGGAACATCGTCATCACCGGCACGGTTCCCCCCGTGCGGGTGTAGTGCGGATCCTTGCCGTAGATCTCGCGCAGGACTGCCGCGGCGGCCTGGTTCGCGGGGTGATCGGCCGGGATGAGATAGGGAAAGGCACCGCCGCCGCGCACATCGAACGTCGCGCGCACCCCGGGCGGCAGGCTGCGCCTGAGGTGGTCGATGACCAGTGTGCGGATCTTCGTCGGATCCTGGTCCGGCACGAGGCGGCACGTGATCTTGGCGTGGGCCGAGTTGGGCAGCACCGTCTTGGAGCCAGCACCCTGGAAGCCACCCCAGATGCCGTTGATCTCCAGGGTCGGGCGCGCCCAGGCACGCTCCAGCGGGGAGTAGCCGGCTTCGCCCCAGAGGGCATCCACGTCGAGAGCCCGCCGATACGCCGTGTCGACGAACGGCACTCGGGCGATGGCGGCGCGATCGGCCGCGCTGAGCGACACCACATCGTCGTAAAAGCCGGGCGCCAGGACGCGACCATCCGCGCCGCGGCACGCCGCCAGCGCCATCACCAGGGCGTGGATCGGGTTCGTCACCGCGCCTCCGAAGAGACCGGAGTGGAGGTCGGACTTCGGTCCGACGACGTCGATCTGGAGGCCGCAGGTCCCCCGCGCGCCGATGCCGATGGAGGGGGTCGTCTCGTCGAACTGGCCGGAATCGCCGCTGATGACGAGGTCGCAGGCGTATCGCGCCTTCTCCCGCTCGAGGAATGCCGGGATCTGCGGACTGCCGATCTCCTCCTGACCTTCGAGGAAAAACTTGACATTCAGCGGCAGGCGCCCGGCCGTGGCCAGGAGCGCCTCGACCGCGGCGATGCTCGTGAGGACGCTCGCCTTCATGTCGGAGACGCCCCGGGCGTAGATGCGCCCGTCCCGCTCGGTCGGCTCGAACGGCGGTGTCGTCCAGAGATCCAGGGGATCGACCGGCTGGACGTCGAAGTGCCCGTAGATGAGGACGGTCGGTTTTCCGGCGGCGTGGAGCCAGTCGCCGTACACCACCGGATGTCCGCCCGTTGGCAGGACGGCGACGTTCTCCACCCCGGCACGACGCAGGCGTCGCGCGACCCATTCCGCCGCCGCCGCGACATCGCCGGCGTGCTCGGGAATGGCCGAAATGGAGGGGATGCGGAGCAGTTCATCGAGATCGGCGCGGAACGTCGCGTGCTGGTGATCCAGATGGGTGGCGTAGGCAGTCATCGGCGCAGTTCTCCTGGAGCGAAGTGCGTGGCGATGGTACCAGTCAACCGTCCCGGTGCCCGACGGATCAGAACCAGCGGGCTTTATCCACGATATTCAGGAGCGGTTGACCCGCCGCGAACCGCCGCGCGTTCTCGACGACGACGCCGGTGCGCCGCTCGTCGAGATGCGGACCGTGCCCGGCCACGTGCGGTGTCAGCAGCGTATTCGGCGCCGTCCAGAGCGGGTGATCGGCGGGGAGCGGTTCGATCTCGAACACATCCAGGCCGGCGCCGGCGATCGTCCCCTCACGCAGCGCGCGGTCCAGATCCAGGAGCCGGGTCGTCTTGCCGCGGCCAATGTTGATGAAGTAGGCGCCGCGCTTCATCAGGCCGAAACGGCGCGCATCGAACATCCCCTCGGTCTCGGGCGTATGCGGGATCGTGAGGATCACGAAATCCGCCTCGGGGAGCAGTCGGTCGAGATCGTCGGCGCGATGGAGTTCGGCGATGCCCTCCGGCACCTCGGTCCGTCGGGCGTCGACGCCGACAACGCGCATGCCGAACGTCGCGCACAGGCGCGCGGTCTCGGCGCCGATCTCGCCCACGCCCACGATCAACGCGGTGGACTCGGGCAGGTGGATGACACCCGTCGCCTCGGTCCCGATCCGCCTCCACTCGCCCCGCAACTGCTGGCGTGCATAGATGTGCAGGCCGCGCGCGAAGGCGAGGACAAACGCGAGGATGTGCGCGGGGATCCGGTCGTTGAAGATCCCCCGCGGATTGGTGACGACGACGGGATGAGCGGCTAGTTCCGGGTAGTAGTAGCCCGGCGGCGGCGCGATGGCCGGCGCGCTGAGCCAGCGTAACCGCGCGGCGCGCCCCAGAAGTGGAGCGGGTAGCGTGCCACAAGCGGCATCGGCCGAGGCGATATGGCCCGCCGCGTCGGCGTCGGACTCGGCAACGATCACCCGCGCGGTCGGCACCGCCTCGGCGACCGCCGCGGCCGTGGCGCGACTGCGCTCGTCCTGCGGCGGGAGAAAGAGCATCGTGAAGGTCACAGCGATCCTCCGCGGGGATTCGTCCTCAGAGGGTAATCCCTGATCGCACATCGATGGCCCGGGCCTACCATCCACGAGCGACGGAGCCACGAGACGGCGTGGGACGCTGATATTCCCGTAGAAATGATCCCTCGTCTTTCGAACGGAGCCTGATAGGCCCCAACTGGGAGCGGACCGCTATTGGTGCCAGTAGTGACGTGGGTGCGGGTCTCTGCCCCCGCGGCCGCGCGCGAGGGTTGAAGGCGCCCGGCACGCAGACGGCGTCCAAACCGCACCCATCTTGATCGTCTCTTCCCGTTCACCTGGCGCAGAACAGCGCTTGCGGACACGAGAGCCAGTCGTCGTCAGCGGCGTTCCAGCACGGGACCTCGCCGAACCGGTCTTCAGGCCGGCGCGGGCACCGCCGCGGCGATTAATCCGGCGGCGCGGAGGTCGCGCCAGAGTGCGGCCGGCCCGGGGTGCGCCATCCGGGCGGCGTTCTGTTCGACTTCGGCTGCGGAGCGGACGCCGGTGAGGACAACGCTCACCGCCGGGTGGGCCAGCGGGAACTGCAGCGCCGCGGCCGGGAGCGGCACGTCGTGGGCGCGGCAGATCGCGTCGATGCGCCGAGCACGCTCCAACCACTCCTCCGCGGCCGGCGCATAGTTGAAAGGAGCGCCTGGCGCGGGACCCAGCAGGATGCCGCTGTTGAAGACGCCGCCGATGATGATGCCGATCCCCTTCTCGACGCAGAGCGGAAGCAGTTCCGGCCAGGCCGTCTCGTGATCGAGGAGCGAGTAGCGTCCGGCGACGAGGAAGCAATCCATATCGGTCTCGCGCGCGAACCGCGCCAGCATCGCGGTCTGGTTCATCCCCGACCCGATCGCGGAGACCACGCCCTCGCCCCGCAGACGTTCGATCGCCGGGTAAGCTCCCGCCAGAGCTTCGTCGGCGTGCTCGTCCGGATCGTGGATCAGGAGCACGTCCACCCGGTCGAGGCCGAGACGGGTCAGGCTCTCCTCGAGCGAGCGGCGGGCACCATCGGCCGAGAAGTCGAAGACCGGACCGGGCCGAAGGAGTCGCCCGACCTTGGTGCACACCACGTACCGCTCGCGCGGTACGCCGCGGAGCGCCGTCCCGAGCCGTCGTTCCGACTCGCCCGACCCGTACAGGGGCGCGGTATCGAAGAACGCGATGCCCCGTTCGAGCGCGCGATGGATCGCCGCCTCGGCGGCGGCGGGACTGACATCCGACGCCGCATAGGGCGCGCCCCCGAGGCCCATGCGCGTGACGTATGGCCCGCGCCGCCCGAGCCGGGCCATCCATGCCGGATTCACCGCGCCGGATAATATGGCGCGGGAGGACGCCATGCCGCCAATTGTCGACGCCCACGCCCACATCGCCCGCGAGATGACCGGCTTCCGACGCCCGACCCGCCACGGCCGGGCCATCGATGAGGGGAGGGAGGCGCAGTTCTTTCCCCCCTCCTTCGATCCGGTCGCCAGCCCACCGGAGACGCTCCTCGCCTACATGGATCAGGCTGGGGTCGACCGCACGTTTCTGGTCCAGCATCATCTCTACGGCGATCAGAACGCGCTTGTCCTGGCGACGCTGAAACAGTGGCCCGATCGGTTCTCCGGCTTCGCGTATCTCGGGCCGATGACCGACCCGGGCGATCCCGATCGCCTCGCCCGCTTGCTCGGCGAGGGGATGATCGGTCTCAAGATCGAGTTGCCCAGCACCCGGCGCTTGAACGCTGCCTTCCGGTGGGATGGCGCGGGGGAGATGCGTCTATGGGAGTGCCTCGCCCGCCTCGGCCGCCCGCTCTGGATCGACATCAACGGGTGCAACGGCGAGGATGTCACGGCGCTCGATCGGGCGCTCACCTCGGTTGGCGGGGTGCGCCTGATGGTCTGCCACGTGGGCGGTGCGCCCCAGGGAATCTGGCGAGAACGCGCGCTCCTTGCGAAGAAGTTCGATGGCTGGACCGACCTGGCGGCGGTTCCTTTACTCAGCGGCCCCGAGGCAGAGTACCCCTATCCCGAGGCGCAGGAGATCGTCCGCTGGGCGGTCGAGCAGTTTGGCGCCGACCGGGTGCTTTGGGGGTCAGACTATCCGCCGACGCTGAACAGCAGCACCTACCGACAGCTGATCGATTTCGTCCGTCGGCACTGCCCGTTCCTGACCCCGGCGCAGAAGGACCAGATTCTCGGCGGCGCGGCGGAGGCGGTGCGCCGCGCCTTCACGTCGTAGGCCGTGCCCGAGGCCGGCTGCCTCGTCACTGACGGGCTGATCTGGCTCCCGCTCTTCGTCGGGACGGCGATCCTGCTCCTGGGGCGCTTCACGCTGTTTCGCCTGCGCCTCGCCGGACGAGGGCCGCCGATCCCGGGCCTACCAAGCATCAAGAGCCTGCTCCACCATGGGCGGTACCGGGGCATACCGGTCCGCTTCGTGGAGGGGCTCGATCACGATGGCGGCGCATTCCGGCGCACGGGGGGACGGGGCGCGATCCTGCTGCGCGCCGATCTGGCCGAACGTGCCGACATCGACGCTCTGGCGATCCTCGAGCACGAACTGGGCCACGCCGAGCGGGATCTGCCCGCGCCGCGAATCCTCCGCCGCGCGATCGGCGCGCTCTTCGTCGCCGGTCTCGGCGTCGCCGCGCTCGAACCTTCGTATGCCCGCGTCGGCGCCCTGGCGATGCAGATCGCGGTCGCGATCGCGGCGCTGCGCCTGCTGCGGGATGAGGGAGCCGCGACGGAGTACGCGTTACGCGCGCTGTGGGCGCGCGACCTGCCGCGCCGGGCCTGGCGGGCCGCGATCAGCCGACTTGCCGCGGCTTTCGGCACCTACTGCGCCGACGTCGCACTCGTCGCCGCAGCGGTCGGCGCGCTGACCGTAGTGTTGGAGTGTCGGGCGGTCTGACTCGGCGCGCTATCGCGTTGTCTCCGCGGACCGCCTGCCTATACTGCGCGCCGTGCCCGACGGCGATCTGACCGCGGCTGTCCGGGCCATCGCCACGGGCGATCTGCGTCCCGAGGTGGGTCTGATCCTCGGTTCTGGTCTGGGCGATCTCGCCGAAAGGATCGAGACGCCGCGGAGAACCTCGTTCGGGGCGGTACCGGGGATGCCGGCGACCACCGTGGTCGGGCACGCCGGGGAGTTCGTCATCGGCCACTTTGGCGGCCGCGTCGTCGCGGCGATGCGCGGACGACTGCACCTCTACGAGGGGCACAGTGCCGCGACCGTGACGCGGCCGGTTCGTCTCCTCCACGCGCTTGGCTGCCGGACGCTGATCGTGAGCAATGCGGCGGGGGGCATCAATCCGGCATTCGGCGTGGGCGATCTGATGGCGATCGAGGACCACATCGCGCTGCCCGGGTTGATCGGCCATCACCCGCTTGTCGGTCGGTCCGAGGATCGGTTCGTCGATATGGTCGGCGCGTACGATCGGGATCTCATCGAGCGGGCATCACGCGCTGCCTCCGCGGTCGGGATCCGCCTGCATCGCGGGGTGTACGCGATGGTGGTGGGGCCATCTTTCGAGACGCCCGCCGAACTGCGTCTGCTCCGCACGGTGGGTGCGGACGCGGTGGGCATGTCCACCGCGCTCGAAGTGATCGTCGCGCGCCAGGTCGGGATGCGGGTCCTGGGCATCTCCTGCATCACCAATCAGGCCGACCCCGGCGGCGGCGCGCCAGTGGACCACCTGGACGTCCTCGCGGTGGGCCGTTCGGTGGGGGCGCGGTTTGGGGAACTCGTCACGCGGGTGATCGGCACGCTTCCCACGTAGGGCGAGCCGGCGCACCTCACATGCGGATCCGCGATCTCTCGGTGTGCGCCGTCTTCAACAGAACGTGAGTCGCGACATCGACGTTTTTCGAAACCGAGGTTCGTCGGGCTGCACCGCGGGTCGATCTGCAGTTTCTTCCGCTGGTGGAGCAGCCACTGCGAGGCGGGTCGCGCATCGCCGCGACGACGGACACCCTCGCGGCGGGCACATCGCGGCCGGTCGCGACCTGAGGCCTCGACGCCGCTTTAACTGGCGACCGCGCTGGCTCTCGGAGGAGGTGGTCTTCACACCGAGGTCGGCCGCCGCGCCGATCATCCGTTCGTCGTAGGAGACAATGCACGCGAGTTACCACGCCCGCGTAGCGGTGACCGTCGCGGCTGGCGTCGGGGCCACCCTGGCGCCGAACGCGGCCGACGATGCGCTGGATGCAAGCGCGTCAGTGGGGGAGGCAGAATCGTGCGCCGCCGAATCGCCTGGGCATCCGGGGCCCGAGGAGTCCCTGCCCCCACGCGCACCCGCTGTGGCCGCGCGCCCTGCTACGCGATCCTAACGGACGCGGCCGCGGTGAATCGGTACGCTGCAACGCGATGTTCGACACACTCGCTCCCCTGCTACAGCGCTTCGGTGAGTGGTATCGCGCGGGAGAGGTCCTCTATCGCGAAGGAGAGGTCCGGCCCGCTCTCTACTTCGTCGTCTCCGGGCAGGTCGAGATCAGCGTCTACGTGCCCGAGATCTCCAAGCGACGCGTGCTCCGAGGAATCGGCATCGGCGGGATGTTCGGCGAGACCTCTTGCTTCACCGGCACGCCGCATTCGGCGACTGCCACCGCGACGCAGGACACCGCGGTCGTGCGCCTGCCGCGGGAGTCGGCTGTCCAGATCACGGCGCAGCACCCGGACCTCGCCATCCGCGTGATTCAGACACTGGGCGATCGGGTGCGGTCGACGACGGAGAGCATCACCCGGGCGATGCTCGACGGGCACGCTCAGGTGCCGGGCCCTGCGGCCAGCCGCAACGACAGGATGCGCCCCTCCGCCGCGGCGTAGGTCGCCGCGAACGTTCCGGGCGGCGCACCGCCCCAGACTGTCTCGCCGGCAAACCGCCCTCGGAGCGACTCGCTCGTGAAGACGTCCACCGTGCGCCCGGGGCTCGGCTGGGTGCTTCGCACCGGGCGCGCATCTTCCGGCATCAGCCCACGGGCGTGGGCGCGCGCGACCTCGAGGGTGGTGCCGGTGGCGGCCTCGAAGTTCCGCTCGATCGAATCGACACTCCCGCCCCGCGTGGAGATGACGTACCAGCCCTGGGTGGAGATGCCCGTGTCGCCAATGTTCCGCCCGGCCGCGGTCTGCCACGCCGCCTGGCTGAGGCCGAGCCCGCCCGATCCGTAGCGGGGCTGCACATCGACCGCCGCGGGAGCCGCGGCGCGCGCCGCGGCAGCCATAGCCGCGCGCATGACATCCGTCGTGACCGCGACCGGGGTCACCACGCGGACTGGCGACTCGGTGACTCGGGCGGCGAGACTAGCCGGATTCAGCGACCACTGCGCGGGAACGGAGCCGGCCGCGAGCGTGCCATCGGTCAGTTCCGGCACCATGGCCACGCTGAGCTTGCGCTCCTCGAAGGTGCCGTCGGTCGCGGCGGTCCAGAGCGTACTGGGGATTTCGACCA
>VGOZ01000087.1 GCA_016875715.1 Chloroflexota bacterium
ATCCGGGCGACTGCGTCTGTGCTCCGGTCTCCTGATCGACCAGCTCCGCGCGATCGACAACCGCCGGGTCATCCAGGTCCCGCTCACGCCCCTCACGCCGACCCAGATGCGCGCAGTGTCAAACGCCATTCGCGAGGTTCTGGAGCTCGAGGAGTCCTGCGCTCGCCCGCGGCAACGCGCCGTCGCTCGGCGAGAATGACCTGCGTGCA
Source organism: Chloroflexota bacterium (assembly GCA_016875715.1). Lineage (GTDB taxonomy): Bacteria > Chloroflexota > UBA6077 > FW602-bin22 > FW602-bin22 > VGOZ01. The sequence goes on from VGOZ01000087.1 coordinate 210, forward strand.
GCTCGGAGCCGCCGGAGAAGCGCCCCCGGCGAGCTGCCGGCAATGCACCCACTGACGCTGCGCTCCGCCGACCCGGCAGTCGAGCGCGCGTATCGCAGGATCACCTGACGCGCGCGATACCGCAGGTCCGTGTCGGGTAGTGCACCGACTACCGCCTCAGAGTGGCCACGCACTCGATGTGGTGCGTCTGCGGGAACATGTCCAGCGGTTGGATATCGCGCAGGGTGAATCCGCCATCGACGAGCAGGCGCAGGTCGCGCGCCAGAGTCGCCGGATCGCAGGAGACGTAGACCAGGCGTGAGGCGCGACTCTCGAGCAGCGCGTCAACGACGGACCTTGCGCAGCCGACCCGCGCCGGATCAACGATCGCCACGTCGAAACCGCCGCCGGCCTCACGGATGACCTCCTCGGCCTTCCCCTGCAGGAACTGGACGTTGGACAGGTCAGCGCAATTCGCACGCGCGTCGGCCACCGCGCTCGCGGCGTACTCAATCCCGACCACGCGCGAGACCTGCGGCGCTGCCAGCGCAGCAAAGACGCCAACCCCGGAGTAGCAGTCGAGCAGCACATCGCCGGGTCCGGCATCGAGCCGATCGAGCACGAGCATCGCCAGCACATCGGCCTGGCTCCAGTCGCCCGTCGTCGGGCGGCCGGACGGGACCACGCCATCCGGTAGCGCGCGTGTCGCTGGTGCGGTGTGCACCTGAAAGAAGGCGTGCGGGCCGATCCGGAACCTCCGTCCCAGAATCTCGTCCTCCAGGAACGGCTGGCCGGTCTCGACGCCGGCCTCGGGCAGCGCCGGAGCGACGAGCGTCTGCCCGGTTCGCTCGCTGTGGCGGATGACGACCTGGTGGGCGTCCCGATGCACGTGTCCCTGCAACGCGGCAAGCCTCTCCTGAATCGCCGGCACGACAAGATGGCACCGCTCGATCGTCATCACCGCGTGGGTCATGGCGCGCGCGAAGCCGAGCGTCCGATCTCGGCGGACCGAGACCCGCACCTGATTGCGATAGCCCAGCGCTCGCGCCCCGCCGATCATCGGTCGAATCGGGGGCGCGTCGAACCCGCCGATCCGCGCCAGCTGATCCCGCAGGATCGTCGACTTCAGCGCGAGTTGCGCCGCGTAGCGGGCGTGCAACCAGGCGCACCCCCCGCATCGCCCGAAGTAAGGGCAGACCGCCGGCACGCGATCGGCGCTTCGCCCGTCCAGGATCTCCTCAACCTCGGCGCGTCGGAACCCTCCCTGCGCGGAGAACACGCGGGCTCGGACCATTTCTCCCGGCAGACCGTGCGCCGTGAAATGAACGATCCCGTCGGCCCGGCCGATCACGCCGCCGAGGTGGGACGGCGCGCCGAGTTCGAGGGCGACGAACTCGGCCTGCTGGGGAACTCTCCGTCGCGCCATGCGCTCCGAATCGTATCGATGACGCCGATGGACGCCCCGGTCGCTCAGGCCACTGCGCTCAAAGTCGTCGCCGCGGTCTCGCGAAGCGCGACCGCGAGCACCTCGTCGATCCGTTCGACCGGGATCACGCGGAGGCGACGCAGCACCGACGCCGGAACTTCGCGGAGATCCTTGGTATTTCGCTGGGGCAGGATGAACGTCCCGATCCCGGCGCGCTGGGCGGCGAGGATCTTCTCCTTGAGTCCGCCGATCGGGAGTACCCGGCCGCGGAGCGTGATCTCTCCAGTCATTGCAACGTGGCGATCGGTTGGCCGACCGGTTAGAGCCGAGATGAGCGCCGTCGCCATGGTAATCCCGGCGGACGGACCATCCTTCGGCACTGCCCCGGCGGGGACATGGAGGTGGACGGTCATCTTCTCAAAGCGAGCCGGATCGATGCCTAAGTCGGCCGCGCGGGAGCGTGCGAACGAGAGCGCCGCCCGGGCGGACTCCTGCATCACATCCCCCAGGTGCCCGGTCAGGATGAGGTCGCCCTTGCCGGGCATCACGTTCACCTCAACCGTGAGGATGTCGCCACCGACCGGTGTCCAGGCGACGCCAGTCGCCACACCGATCTCGTCGGCGGTCTCGGCAAGACCGAACTCGAACCGGCTTGGGCCAAGCAGCCCCTCCAGACTTCGCTCCGTGGCGGCGAATCGTCTTCGCCCTTCGGCCAGGGACCGCGCGGCCTTACGGGCGACCGCGGCGATCTCTCGTTCCAGCGACCGGACGCCGGCCTCGCGCGTGTAGTCCCGGATGAGCCGTTGGAGTGCCTTGCGCGAGACGCCGAAGCGATCGGCGCTGATGCCGTGGGCGGCGAGTTGCTTCGGCAGCAGATGCCGCCGCGCGATCTCGAGTTTCTCCGCCTCGGTGTAGCCGGCGATGTCGATCACTTCCATGCGATCGCGTAGGGCGGCGGGAATGGTGTCTAGCTGGTTCGCGGTGGCGATAAAGAGCACGTCGCTGAGGTCGATCGGGACTTCCAGATAGTGATCGCTGAAGGTCCCGTTCTGCTCCGGATCGAGGACCTCAAGCAAGGCCGAGGTCGGATCGCCGCGGAAGTCGCGTCCAACTTTGTCGATCTCGTCGATCACGATCACCGGATTTATCGTCGCGGCGGTCTTCAGCGCCTGGACGAACCGACCTGGGAGCGCGCCGACATACGTGCGCCGGTGGCCACGGATCTCCGCCTCGTCGTGAACGCCGCCCAGCGCGATGCGTGCGTACTTCCGACCGAGCGCACGGGCCAGGGACCGGCCGAGGGAGGTCTTGCCGACGCCAGGGGGGCCAACGAGCAGAAGGATCGGCGATCGGGGCCGCACACTTTCCCGCGGTTGCTCGGCGACCAGTTTCCGGACCGCGATGAACTCGATGACACGCTCCTTCACCCTGCTGAGGCCATAGTGGTCCTCGTCGAGGACGCGCGCCGCGGCATCGAGGTCGATGCTCTCCACGTCCTTGACGCCCCACGGGATGGCGGTGAGCCAGTCCAGATAGGTGCGAATGACGCCGACTTCGGGCGAAGCGGCAGGTAGCGCTTCGAGCCTACCCAGCTCTCGAAGGGCCCGCGCACGGATCTCTTCCGGCATCCGCGATGACTCGATGCGCGTACGCAGCGCGTCCACCGGTTCGGCGCCGCCGCTGGCCTCGCCGAGCTCCTTCTGAATCGCCTTCAACTGCTCTCGGAGGAGAAACTCGCGCTGGTTCCCTTCGGTCGAACGTCGCACTTCACTCTGGATGCGGTCCCGCACTTCGAGGATCTCGATCTGCGTCGCGAGGAATCTCGTCACCCAGCGCAGTCGCTCGATCGGGTCGAACAGTTCGAGGAGTTCCTGGCGCTGGGCTGCGGTCATGTCTGGTGCGTAGGCCACAGCGTCGGCGAGATCTGACGGATCGACGATCGCCCGCGCGGTCTCCACCGCGCCCTGGGGCACGTCACGCGAGAGCTCGGCATAGCGGGCCAGGCCATCGAGAATGCCCCGGATCAGTCCCTCGACCTCGATCGATCGTTCGACCGACGTGGCCAACGCGCGACCGGTCGCAACGAGCGCACCATCTTCGCCTTGCACGTCCTCGATGAACGCGCGCCGCTGCCCCTGCACGACGGCGTGGACGGTGCCATCAGGAAGACGCATTGCCTGAACGATCTGACCGACGGCACCGACGCGGTGAAGGTTCTCAGCGGTGACATCCTCGGAGGACACCTTTTGCGCGATGAGAAAGACGCGGTTTCCAAGACTCTTGGCCCGTTCGAGCGCCGCGACGGTGGGGGGACGGCCGATCCGCAACGGCACGACCATCCCCGGGAGGATCGACGTATCGTGGAGCGCGATCACGGGAAGGATGAGTCGTTCGTCGGTCACGGCAGACCTCCTGCAATCCGGATCGTAGCAAATCTCACATCATTCGTACCAACTATCTCACTGATAGTAGTTCGCCTGGTGCGCTTCCGGCGCATCAGAAGCGGGGCGGTACCCGCCGGGTGAAGACGTGCCAGCCACCGACAGTCGCGAATCGATCATCCAGCGTGACCAGCGTCGCCGGCAGGGTGGACCGCATAATGCGATCGGTCGCGATCTCGACCTCCAGCGAACCGAGGCGATGGATGACTGCCTCGGCGGCGGCACTCGCGGCGACCGCGGCCGCGAGGCGGTCGCGATCGGCGGGATCGGGCGCCGACAGCAGGCGGCCGAGATCGGGGGGTCGAAAGCCGCCGAACGCGAAGAGACCATGCTCGCCCCAGAATGGGCGCGGGTCGCGTCCCGCCGACGGATCGCGGGTGATGAGGATCGCGGCGTCGAATGCGCCGGTTCGCAGACGGTCGGCGAGTAGTTCCGCCCACGAGGTCTCGGTGACGTCGACGATGGCGCCCAGGCTCCGCCACCGATCGGCGATGTCGCGTGCAAGCGCGGCCACCGTTCCGCCCCGATGGGCGACCAGTCGCACCCGCAGCGGCGAACCGGCGCGCGCGAGCGTTCCGGATGCGCGATCCCACCCCAGCGCGGCGAGCGCGGCCGAAGCGCGCGCGACCGCGCCACCACCCGCGGCCGAGATCGATCGGCCCGACGTGGACGTGGATTCGGTCGGCACCAGCGTGAGACCGTCGAGCGCGACGACCAGCGCACGCCGCGAGTCTCGATCGAGGGACCCGGACGCGTCGGCGCGGAAGAGCACGTTCGCGGTCGTACCCGAGACGGGTACCGATCGCACGCGGATCTCAGTGGGCAACGCTCCGGTCGGAATCCAGGATGGCCGCGTCGCAGTCACTGCTCCGGACCGCAGGGAGGCCAGCGCATCGTTCGAGGCGGCGACGATGCTGAACTCCAGACGCGAGAGCAGCGGCCCCATGCCAGCGATCGGAATCGCACGCTCTAGGACGATTCGCGATCCGTCCGCGGATGAGACCCGAAAGGACCCCGCGCCGATCGGACGCCGGTTCGAGACGTGCGCGAGCCCGTCGACCTGAGCGACCGCCCGAGCGGTCGCGGCAGGAAGGATACCGATGCTGGCGCGCTCCAGGAACCAGGGGTCCCGAGCGGTGAGACGGAATCGGACGCCCCCGGGGATCACCGTGGCCGCCGCGTCGCGCCACTGGCTGGCCAGGGCCGGATCGCCGGGAAAGTCAGAATCGCGAAGCGCCTCGATCGTCGCCACGACATCCGCGCCGCGTACGAGTGCGCCATCGTGGAATCGACGGTTCGGGTCGAGAAGGAAGTCGTAGGTCAGCCGATCCGCGGCCACACTCCAGCCGTGCGCCAGATCTGGCAGCACCCGTCCATCGGGGGTCACCCTCGTCAACCCGGCAAACGCCAGGCGCACGACATCGGCATCGAGCGAATCGGGCGCCGCGAGCAACGGATTGAGATAGAGCGGGCGCTCGGTGGTCGCCTCGCGGTGGACACCGCCGAGTACCGGCATCGTCTCGGCGGAGACTGGTGCGATCGAGGCCAGAAGGAGCAGCGGGGCGAGCAGCGCCCGCCCGATCAGTTCAGAAGCCGGGTTCCGCGACGATGACCGTGGCAATGCTCACGAGGACCCACAGGGTCGCGATGCCCAGTGTCGCGTTGAATAGCGTCCGCTCGATGCCGCGCCGAGTCCGGAAGATCCCCGACTGGTCCTGCGACGGGGTGAGGCCGCCGCCCCGCGCTTGAACCAGGATCAGCACCATCAAGAACAGCGACAACAGGATCTGGGTTACCTGGAAATAGGGCGCCACGGCGCCGAGTGTAACAGCGTGTCCGGGTGAACAATCAACGTTATGGCGAGCAGGCTGATAGCATGCTCCCATCGTCTCGGGGTGATTGGAACGGCGTGGACATAGGCAGCGTTCGCCCCATCTCCATCGAGCGGGAGATGCGCCAGGCGTACCTCGATTACGCCATGAGTGTCATCACCGCGCGCGCCCTGCCAGACGTGCGCGATGGTCTGAAACCGGTGCAGCGACGCGTGCTCTACGCGATGGACGAACTCGGCCTTCGCGCGAACTCCTCCTACAAGAAGAGCGCTCGCATCGTTGGCGAGGTGCTCGGCAAGTACCACCCGCATGGCGACGCGCCGGTCTACGAGACGATGGTCCGTATGGCGCAGGGCTTCTCCATGCGCTACGTCCTCGTCGACGGTCAGGGTAACTTCGGCTCGGTCGACGGCGATCCGCCCGCGGCGATGCGCTACACCGAGGCGCGCCTCTCCACGATCGCGGAGGAGATGCTGGCCGATATCGACCGAAACACGGTCGACTTCGAGCCGAACTTCGATGGTTCGCTCCGCCAGCCGTCCGTCCTGCCCGCCCGCATCCCCAACCTGCTCGTCAACGGCGCGGTGGGGATCGCCGTCGGTATGGCGACGAACATCCCGCCGCACAACCTGGAAGAGGTGATCGACGCCCTGGTGATGATGGCGAACCGCTACGCCGGCGCCGTCGAGTTGGGCGGCCTGCCCTTCGACGCCGTGTGGGCGCGGGTGCTGAACCGCACGGTGGCCGATGGACGCGCGCTGGAGATCGTCGGCGGCCTCACCGGATCCCCCGCCGCCCGCGTCCAGGCGCGGCTCGCCGCGCGCGCCCTGCCCTCGCCGACGGCCGACCAGCGGGTCGAGGCACTGGTGACCGAAATCGACGAGATGGTCGACGTTACGCCCGATCAGATCATGGCGCACGTCCGCGGACCGGACTTCCCCACTGCCGGTCTCATCCTCGGCGATGAGGGGATCAAACAGGCGTACGCGACCGGCCACGGGCGGATCACCATCCGCGCCAAGGCGCACACCGAGGAAATACGGGGCAATCGCGTCGCGATCGTGGTCAGTGAACTGCCCTACCAGATCAACAAGGCCACTCTCATCGAACGGATCGCCGACCTCGTGCGCGAGAAGCGCATCGAGGGCATCTCCGACATGCGCGACGAGTCCGACCGGCAGGGCATGCGCATCGTCATCGAGTTGAAGCGAGACGTTAACGCCACCGCGATGACGAACCAGCTGTTCAAGTTGACCGCGATGCAGAGTTCCTACTCCATCAACATGCTCGCGCTGGTCGACCGCCAGCCGCGCGTCCTCACCCTCAAGCAGATCCTTCTCCAGTACCTGGACTGGCGCCGCCAGGTCGTGACCCGGCGCACCGAGTTCGACCTGGAGCGGGCGCGCGCGCGCGCACACATCCTCCAGGGACTCAAGGTCGCCCTCGACAACCTGGATGAGGTCATTCAGACGATCCGGAACTCCTCAGAGACCGACGCGGCCCGTCAGGCATTGATGACCCGCTTCGCCCTCAGCGAGATCCAGGCCACGGCGATCCTCGATATGCAGTTGCGACGCCTTGCCGCGCTCGAACGGCAGAAGATCCTCGACGAACTGAAGGAGGTCGAGGCGACTGTCGCCCGACTCGAGGATCTGCTCGCCAACCCGATCAAACTCGTCCTGATCGTGCGCGACGAACTGCTCGCGCTCAAGGAGAAGTTCGGCGACGCCCGGCGTACCCGCATCCTCCCCGACGCCAGCGGCGACCTGACCCCGGCGGATCTGGTGCCCGATCATGACGTAGTCGTCCTTACGTCCGTACGCGACTACGTGCGGAGACTCGCCGGGGATGCCTTCCGGGTCCGCAGTTCGCGGCGTGCGCTCCCCCAGCAGATCACCCACGATGATGACGCGATCCGCCACCTGATCGTGGCGAACACCCGCGACATGATCCTGTTCTTCACCAATCGCGGCCGGGTGTACGGCGTGGCGTGCCACGAACTGCCCGAAGCTCAGGCGAAGGGTCGAGGCCTGCCCATCGGGAGCGTAACCGGAGTCACGGGCCGGGACGAGAGCCTCACCGCGGTGGTATCGATCAAGAACTTCGACCAGGGCGGCCACCTCATCCTCATCACCCGCGGTGGCGAGGCGAAGCGGATCCGCCTCAGCGAATACCGAAACACGCGCGCCAGCGGCTTGATCGCGATGGATCTCGAGGAGGGCGACGAACTGGTCTGGGCAGGGTACACGCCCGGAAACCGCCACGTGATGATCGTCACCGCGCAGGGGCAGTCGATCCGGTTCTCCGAGGAGAACCTCCGCTCGGCCAGCCGTCAGAGCGGCGGCGTGCGTGCGATCCGGGTCGCCGAGAGCGACCACGTCGTCGATGCGAACATCGTCGAGGAGGATACCGAGATCCTCCTGGTGACGCGTCGGGGCTTCGGCAAGCGGCTCGCGGTTGGCCAGTTCTCGGTGCAGGGCCGCGGCGGAGGAGGAATCCGGGCGATGCCCGTATCCGATCGCTCCGGCGCAGTGCTCGTCGCCCGCATCGTGCGCCCCGACGATGAGGTGATGATCGCGTCGCGCCATGGCATCGTCGTGCGCACGCACGTCGCGACGGTGCCCCCGTTAGGCCGCACCGCGATGGGCGCCTTGATCATCAAGCTCGAACAGAAAGACTCCGTCACGGCGATGGCGAGGCTGCGCGCCCCTGAACCGCACGATGGGTCTGACAACAACGACGATGACGGCCCGGGCGGTGACGGTGCGCCGCGGCCGCCGCCCGCGCCGCCGGACGGCCCGCGCGCGGGTCCGCTCGATCCGGACGACGGCGAAGTCGATCCGGGCGAGCCTCCCGCCGCGTCGGCGAGGACCACGCCCGGCGATGCCTCGCCGACGGAGCGACCGCGTCGAGGACGAGGCGCGGCTGCCCGTGCAACCACGGCTTCCCCCACCGCGCCGGCGCATCACCCGAGGGGGCGGCGCGCGCGCGCGGGCTCTCCAGAGCTTTCCGCCGCTCCAGCACCGCCTCGCAAAGCGCCCGGGATCGCCCCTGCGCCCGCCAGGCAGGGATCGGTGATAAGGAAGGCCGCCGCGGGGTCGCCGGGCGTTTCCGACGCCGGGCGCGCATCCCGATCGAGTGCCGCTGCGGTGGCACTTGCGCGCGGCGCGCGAGTGACCCCGAGACCGGACGCCTCATCCACGCAAAGGCGCGCCGTCGCGTCCCCCGAGGTGCCGGTGGTCGGCGCCCGGGCAACGGAGATCGCCTGCGCCAGAGGTGTGGGGCGTAGCGACGAGCGGCCACCCCGACCGCTGCGGAAGCCCGTCGGCCCGGCGGATGCACCAGACCTGCGGCCAGACGGCTCCGGAACCGCGGTGGGTGGCGCGCGGGCGACGGGTCAGCGCGCCCGCATTCCGACTCCCGAGACCGCGGCTGGTGGCTCCGCCGCAGTACGGAAACCGGGCACACGGGGCGCACGCTCCACGTCGCGGCGTCCCGCGCCCGCGGCCACCCAGCCGATCCTGGCCGGCTGGCGCCGGCTCATCCGCGCCAGCGAGTCTCCGTCCCCGGCGAGCCGCGACCGGAGCTGAGGATCATCCCGGCTCGGACCGGGATGATCCTCAGCTCCGCACCGGTGTGGGCGTCGCCGTCAACGTGGAGGAACGCGTCGGAGTTCTGCTCGCTGCGATCATCTGTACCGTCGCCGTTCGAGAGATCGTGACCGTGGCCGAACTCGTCCCCGAAGCTGTGACGGTGCCTGTGCGCGAGCGGACAGCCGCAGCGGTCTGAGAGACCCGCGGGCGGGTCGGTGTCGCCGTGCTGGTGGAGACGAGAGCAGCGACCTGAGTCCGACCCATCTGCGTCGGCGTCGCCTCAATCGTCGGTGTCAGCGTCGGAGTAAAAGACGGCGCCAGAGTGGGCGTGATGGTGGGCGTCCTCGTGGGTGGTGACGAGGTCGCGGTCGCGGTCGGCGTTGCGCTCGCGACGTGCGCCGTGGAGGTGGGCGTCGGAGTGCGACTGGGGACCGCCGCGGCGTAAGCGACCGGAATCTGACGCAGTCGGGGCGCGGCGACAATCGACACGAGCCCCAGGAAGTAGAGACAACTCGCCCCAATCACCGCTACGACGAGGAGCACTCGTAGGGTCTCCGGTAGGGCGATGAACTGGCGGTAGCAGTCCCGAAGGAGGCCATGCACGTGCGCGGGAAGGTATGGTCAGGTCACTTAAGCGCCCCTTAGAGGGGAGCCGACGCGTGTTAGAGCCCGGAGACGACACGTCGCCCGTGGTCGCCGCAGAAGGAGCGAAACACTGACCGGGCAGGCGCGCCAGGCCTACGCGGCTCTCGTCTTCGTGACCTTCATCTGGGGCACGACCTTCGTCGTGGTCAAAGTCGCGGTCGAGACGATCGATCCGGTCGTGTTCGTCGCGTCCCGCTTCGCGGTCGGCACCCTCGCGCTGCTCCTCGTCGTCGCGCCTCGCCTCCGGAGGCTGACGCCCAGCGCGATCGGACGTTCGGTCTTCCTCGGCACGCTCCTCGCCGCGGGGTTCCTTCTCCAGACGTGGGGCCTGCGGGAGACGCTACCGGCCCGCGCCGCATTCATTACCGGACTCAACGTCCTGTTCGTGCCGGTGATGGTCGCGGCGCTCAATCGCGTCGTTCCGGATCGGCGGACGATGCTCGCACTCGGGCTCGCGGCGCTGGGTACGGGAGTCCTGTTCGGTCCGGACCTGCTGGCCGCCGGAGATGGTGGCGCGCTTCTGGGCGATCTACTCGTTCTCGGATGCGCGGTCGCCTTCGCGGCGCACATCGTCGGCATCTCCCGCCTGGCACACGATCTCGATGCGTCGCTCACCACTACCGTCCAGCTAGGCACGGTCGCCCTGATCACCGGTCTGTGGGTCGCAATCGCCGGGACTCCACTCCCTGGCGAGGGGAGCGCCACCCTCGCCATCCTCTACACGGGCGTCCTCGCCACCGCGCTGATCTTCTTCCTCCAGACCTGGGCGCAGCAGCGCCTCGGCGCGACGACGACCGCGCTCATCTTCGCGCTCGAACCGGTCTTCGCGGCGATCGTCTCCGTCCTCACCTACGGTGAGGTGCTCACCCTGCCCGTACTTCTCGGAGGAGGTCTGATCCTCGGCGCGATCCTCCTGCGTGCCACCGTCGAGGAGGAGCAGCCCGCGACGGCGCCATCCCGGCCTTGATGGTGTACGGTTGGGCCGGCGATGTGCGTCTTCTGCGGCAGTCCCGATCCGACCCACGGCCTGCTCTCGCCGCCGATCCTGATGCTCGGCGCGGCAATCGCCACCAACGCGGCTCATCGCATCGTCCATCGCCGGTCGCGGCGACATGAAGTGTCCAGCGCGGTGCCGTTGTCACCCGCCCAGACTCAGGCTCAGGCTCCCGGAGAGCTCACCGCGCGGTAGGCTACTTCAACGGCGTCCGGCCGTCGCGCCGCCCACGTCGTGTGACCGCCGTGGAGCCATGGGGGCTGGCGATCGAGACCGATCCGGACGCTGAGGGCGCCCCCGTTCATCAGGCACCCGGCACGCCTCGGGGCGACGTGCGATACGCGGCCGCATCGGTGCCCAATGCGTACGATTCCGGCCCGACTGCCGGATGGACCGAGAGATGAGCCGCGACGAGCATATCGCCACGTACTTGAACGAGGTCGGACAGATCGCCGCCGCGCTCGACCAAACGCAGATCCGCGCTGTGCTCGAGATCCTGAAGGGGACCCGCGCCCGCGGCGGTCGCCTGTTCTTCCTGGGCGTCGGTGGAAGTGCCGCCAACGCCTCGCACGCCGTCAACGACTTCCGAAAACTCGCCGAAATCGAGACGTCCGCACCGACGGATAACGTCTCCGAGCTGACCGCACGGACGAACGACGATGGGTTCGAGACGACCTTCGCCCAATGGCTCATCACGAGCAATCTCGGCGCCAGGGATACCGTCTTCATCCTGTCCGTCGGCGGCGGCAATCTCGAGAAGAACGTCAGCGTCAACATCGTTCACGCGCTGCAACTGGCGAAGGAGCGCGGCGCTAAGATTGCCAGGATCGTCGGCCGCGACGGCGGCTATACGGCTCGCGTCGCCGATGCCCCGGTGATTGTCCCGACGGTCAACCCGTCCGCAGTGACGCCGCACTCGGAGACGTTCCAATCCGTCCTACTCCACCTGCTGATCTCCCACCCGGAACTGCAGATGAACGTCGCAAAGTGGGAGAGCACTCGGTAGGCGCGGCTCGCGGCGAAGACCCATGAGGTCGCAGCCACACCAGAACGACCGCAGCGCTCAGCGGTCGGCGAGCGCCCGCGTGTGTTCCGGAGCCGTGGCGAGGACCGCGCGTCGGCGGTAATCAGCGTCGCGTCCAACTCCTCGGCAAGAGAACGGTGACGGCTGTCGTCCGCGGTCAGTTCGGCGGCAGTCCAAAATGCCATCCGTGCCAGCGAGGGATCTGGCGCCTGAAACCCGAAGGCGATGAGGTAGGGAACGAGCTCCGCGATGGCATCGGCACTCAGGCGCCTTTCAGCCCTCTCGTCCGGACGCCGCACGATCAGCGCATCGAGGACACCGAGGTCTTCGCCATCTGACGACGTCCCGGATATCCGCGCGCGGAACGTTCGGAGAGAAGCCGGCAGCGCACGCGCCAGCCGCCGCGGGCTTCCAGCCCGCCCTGCCTTCTCGTGGCGGAGCGATTCGCCAGACACCGAACCCGCGAACCCTTCAGTAGCGCCCATCCGCGAACTCGACCGCCCAGCCCACCACCGCGGTCGCGGGGAGGAGCATCGCCATACCCGCGGCGCGCACGCAGAGCGCCGCCGACATGACGTAGTCGTCGTGGCCCTCTGCGTCCGGAACGCCGAAGCGCAGGCGGCGCCCCTCGACGAGCGTGGCCCGGCAGGCAGTCATCTGCCGCCAAAACGTCGCTGCGCAGTCATTGGCCGGGCTCTCCTCGGAGTACGTGCGCAGGCGCCCACCGTTGATCGCGGCCAGGAGCGCGAATCCCAGGCGGCTCTTCGTGTCGGCGGTGAAGGTGAATCGCTCGACGACATCTCCCAGCGCAGCGCGGAGGAAGTCGGCCGTGCCCGCGCCCAGACCGGTCGCGCCGACCACGATCCTCCGGCAGCGCCAGACATCCCGCAACGTGGCGAGGAGCGACGCGACCTGCGCGTGCTGGTCGCGGCCCGTCCAGGCGAGGTGGTCCACGATCCCCATGCGCGGTTCCGCAATGCCCGGCACGATCT
>VGOZ01000088.1 GCA_016875715.1 Chloroflexota bacterium
CATCTCACCGGGAACTCACTTTAGGATGGATGGGGGAGAAATAGGTACCGGGGGAGGTGGGTGGTGGTGGTAGGGCGGATTCAGGAAACCGGGCGGAGGCGAGCCAGATGGAACGTGCTGTAACCAGACTGCAACAGCCGGAACTGGGTGGGGGCCTACGCTTGGGTAAGAGCGAATCGATGAGCAGCGCGTTCTGGGGGGCACACGATGGGACGGATGAAGTTTGGGGCCCGGGTGAAGAGAGCGGGTCTGGTGCTGTCGTCGTCGGCGTTGCTGTTCGGGTTGATGCCGGCCGCGCCGCTCTTGGCGGCGGAGAGTGGGAAAATGGCGCAGCGGGTGGACGCGGCGCTGGTGGCGAAGGCGAAGGAAAGTCCGGAGTCTGAGCGGAACGTGACTGTGATTGGTCAGTCGGCGGTGGCGAACCTGAGCAAGGTGGAGCGCGAGGCGGCGGTGGCGGCGTCGACGAAGGCGGCGGCATCGAAGGCGGACGCGGGAATGAAGGCGGCGGCGCAGGCTGCGTTGACGAAGGCGGGAGCGAAGGCGACGCGGGAGTTGGCGTCGGGTTTCGTGGCGAAGGTGAAGGGGAAGAACCTGGCGGCGCTGGCGAGCGATCCGTCGGTGGTGGCGGTGGAAGAGGACGCGCCGATGGTGTCGCAGATTACGGCGGTGGACGCGACGCAGTTGCGAGCTGAGGGCGCGGAGGTCGCGTATCAGAAGGTGGTGGGGGCTCCGTCGGCGTGGTCGCAGGGACCACTGGTGCGGGGATTGGCGTGGCGGTGATCGACACGGGGATCAACGCGGCGGACGGGTCGAGCCGGGTGCTGCGGCAGATGAAGTTCAACGCGGCACAGAAGAACGTGGCGGACGGGCACGGTCACGGGACGCACGTGGCGGGGAACTCGTGGTACGCGTCAGACGCGTCGGTGCAGGGCAAGTACATCGGGATCGCGCCGGGGGCGCACCTGTTGGACCTGCGGGCGTCGTCGGACGAGGGGAACTCGATGGTGTCGGACGTGGTGGAGGCGCTGGACTGGGCTGTGGCGAACCGGGATCTGTACAACATCCGGGTTCTGAACCTGTCGATGATCACGAACACGTCGGGAGCGCGGAAGGCGTCGATTCTGGCGGCGGCGGTGGAGCGGGCGTGGTTTGCGGGGATCTTCGTGGTGGTGGCGTCGGGGAACATTGGGCCGAACACGATTCAGTACGCGCCGGCGAACGATCCGTTCCCGATCGTGGTGGGCGCGGGGGACACGAAGCGGACGTTGAACCGGGCGGATGATGGGATCGCGACCTGGTCGTCGTACGGGAAGAACGCGAAGAACACGGATCGGCCGGACGTGGTGGCGCCGGGTCGGTGGATTCCGTCGGTGCTGTCGGCGAACAACGCGAAGCTGAAGCGAGAGTATGGCGGCCGGGTGATGGACCCGGGGTACATCTGGATGTCGGGGACGTCGATGGCGGCGTCGGTGGTGTCGGGGTTGGCGGCGCTGGTGTTGCAGGCGCACCCGGAGTTGACGAACGACCAGTTGAAGTGGCTGATGGTCAACACGGCGACGCAGTTGCCGGGCGTGACGGGTTCGGGCGCGGGGATGGTGAACTACGACGCGATCATGAACTACGAGGGTCAGATCGGGTTCGCCAACGACGGGTATGCGCTGCCGGACTATCTGGCGGGGCCGGAGGGTTCGTTCAACTACTCGACATCGTCCTGGTCGACCTCCTCGTAGAGCACGTACTCGACGCAGTCGACGATCGCTCAGAACGTGGACGATGAGGTTGCGGCCGAGACCGATCGCACGACGGTGGAGACGGTGGTGAACGCGGACGCGGCGTTCGAAGGGGACGAAGTGGTTCCCGAGATGACCGAGAGCGTGGGAGACACCTTGCTGGCGGTGTCGGCGGTCGAGTAACCCTCCCTTTCCTTCGCGGCTCAAAGGCCGGTGGTGCGTCTGGGGCACACCACCGGCCTTCCCCTTTGACGACACCACGAAGCGGGTGTCCTGCCCGCTCCGAGCGTCGGCGCCGGCGTTTCAGCTGAGCTCACCCGCGCCGACGGCGCCCACAACCCTCTCCCGCGGACGCGGGAGAGGGTGGAGCGAAGCCGAGGGTAAGGGCTGCTCATCTGCCCACACGATGGCGGTGATCGTCGCATCGTTCCCCTCAGCCTGACCCATCTCCCGCGGGAGAGGAGAGACCCCCCAAGAGCACCCGCGGCACCCGCGCGCACGATGCGCGAAGACGACCGCGCCGGTGCAAGGCTCTCGGTGGCGCGTCGATCTCGGCGGATCCAATCTCCCACGATCGCCCCGGCCCGGGCGGCGCGTCTGCCGACGTGCGAGGTGTGGCGCCGATGGCGAGTACAATCGCTGCCCGAACACCGCACAGGAGCCACCGATGCAGGGCAAGCCTCAGGACTACATGAGCGTGGGCATCGTCCAGTTCATGGCCTTCCCCCAGACGCAGGGTGGCACCGGCCCGATCGTGGAGTCGGTCCGACGCATTGCGGACGATCCGTTCTTCAGCGCGATTGAGGTCGGTCAAATGGCCGAGGCCTCCACCCGCCGGGAAGTGCGCGATCTCCTCAAGCGGAAGGGTTTCCAGGTGGGTTTCGGCTGCCAGCCGATCGAACTGGCGAACAAGCTCGATCTGAACTCGCTTGACGACGCGGCTCGCAGGGCCGCACTCGTGAAGGTACAGGACGGCATCGATCAGGCCGCCGAGGTGGGCGCCACCCGGGTGTCCATCCTCTCCGGACCGGATCCAGGCGACGCGACCCGCGCGGCCGCGTTCGAGGCTTTGGTCGATTCGATCGATCAGTTGTGCACTCACGCACGATCTCGCGGCATCGACTCCTTCGCGATCGAGACCTTCGACCGGACGATCGACAAGAAGTCGCTGATCGGACCCAACGCGCTCGGCGTCGAACTGTCCCGTCGCATCCGGGCGAAGCACCCTAGCTTCGGACTCATGATCGACCTGAGCCATTTTCCGCTTCAGTTCGAGAAGACGGTCGACGCGGTGCGGGTGACGAAAGATCACATCATCCACGCCCACATGGGCAACTGCGTGCTCAAGCAGGGTCACAGGCTGTACGGCGATCTCCATCCCCACTTCGGGTGCGAAGGGGGCGAGAACGACACGCCGGAACTCACCGAGTATCTGCGGGCGCTTCTCGACGTGGGCTATATCGGGCCCGGGAGCAAGAATATCGTCGCGTTCGAGGTTCGGCCGCACTTCGTCCACGAGAACGACACGTCGGAAGGCATCCTCGCCCATTCCAAGGCCACGCTCGAGAAAGCGTGGGCCGCGGTCTGAGCGAGGATCGGCCGAACATCTCCTCACGAACAAGGGGCAACTCGCGATGAAGTTTAGCGTCCGCGAATCTGGCCTGCGCGAACCGGTGGCCGATCACCCGCTGGTGGATTGGTCGCTTCCGAGAATCAAGGGGTTTGGTTACGACGGGGTCGAACTGTGCATGACGCCGACTCGGGTCGGGCGCCCTCGCGCGGGGAGGCGTGGCGCCTGGTATGCCGAGTTCGACGCGGCCGGTCGCGCCGCGCTCGTGCGAAAGGCGCGCGACCTGAGCCTGGAGATACCCACGCTCTCGAGCGACTGGGCCTGGGACTACGCCGACTTCAACCCCACGCTCGACATGTGGGATCGGGGCGTCGAGATCCTCGGAGAGGACGCCAAATTCGCCCACGATGTGGGAGCGCGCTCGATCCTCATCCACTTCGGGACCGCCACGGGCACGTGGGATCAGGCTAAACGGCTCCTGACCCGCGCCGCGGAACTGGCCTCGAAGCAGAACGTCATCTTCGGCGTCGAGGGAAGCATCTGGTTTCGCACGGGCCTGGGCGGGCAGGACACGCTCTGCAAAATGGTCGACGATATCGGTTCGCCGCACATGCAGATCTACGTCCATCCGCACGGCGACACCGACCAGCAGGTGAAGGACATCCGTGAGGCCGGTAAGCGCACCTGCGCCCTCCACTCCAGCGCGTTGAACGACTCGCTCGACTACGGCAAGATCTTCGCCGCGCTCAAGGAGATCGGCTACGACTGGTACTGGTGCATGGAGGTCGGCGGCGACCTCATCCAGGAGTCGGTGGCGCGGTGGCGTCACCTCGCGCGAGCATCCGGGGTCGCCTGAACCGATCGTCGTCCTCGCAACCGGGTGCGTCGTTCCGGCGCCTACCCACACGCCCACGAACACGTTTCGGGCGACGCCCGTACTCGGCGGTGTCCGCTCGCCCATAGCGACGCCCGATCGCTCCGCGACCGCGGCCGGGTCGCGCACGCCCTTTCCCGCGGCGTCCCCGACGGAGACGCCCACGTCGACACCGACTGTGGCGCGCGAGGCCACGTCCGTGCCCCGCGACGCGCAGCAGACCGCCACCGCGCTGGCCGCCACGCTGAACCCCACCCCAACGACTGGAAGCGGTACCGTCACACCGTCGCCGCCGACCTCCGGCACGCCGATCCCGTCGCCGTCCATCACCTCCACACCCACCGTGACGCATACTCCGACCCTCACCTCGACCGCGACCCGTGCGCCGGTGACCGTCGCCACACGGGCGCCAACCCCCACCCCGAGCGCGACGCTGTCCCCTTCTCCCTCGCCGTCTCCGCCGCCCACGGTAACGTCGCCGACCGCAACGCCCTCATCGACTCCGTCTCTGACCGCGACGGCCGCGCTCGCCGGCACGCTCACCGCGACCTCGACGCCGCTCGACACCGGCACCCCGACCTTCACGGCGACCTCGTCCGCGACGCCGTAGGCAGAGAGACGCTCCTCACCCCCGGACCCTCTCCCCCGTCGGCGGGAGAGACTATCCGCGACGACCCATCCCGCCCTGTTACCGATCACGGCGCGGGACGGTCAGGATCCCTCGAGGATTCCTCCTCCAAATTCGCTGACCTCGGCCGCGCCTCGAGTCGCGGAGCGCGGGTTCGCCGCCGAGGACCCCGTCGGTCGTCAGCACATGCCTCGCCCATAGAATCTCGCCGCCGTATGAGAGCGATGGAGGTTCTGCCGCTCGGCGGGCCGATCGATGCACGGCCGCGGGTGCCAGGCTCGAAGAGCATGACGAACCGTGCTCTGGTCCTCGCCGCGCTGGCACAGGGTGCGACCCGCATCGAGAACGCACTGCAGTCCGACGACACCGACCGGATGGTCGATTGCCTCCGCGCGCTCGGATTTACGGTCGCTGCTGACCCCACGCAAAGGCGGATGACCGTGGACGGCCTGGCCGGCGCGGTGCCCGCCGAGGAGGCCGACCTCTACGTCGGCGCGTCGGGCACGTGCGCGCGCTTCCTCACTGCCCTGGCCGCACTCGGCCGCGGGACGTACCGCATCGATGGGGTGCCGCGCATGCGCGAGCGACCGATCCTTCCGCTGCTCGACGCCCTGCGCTCGCTCGGGATCGGCGCCCGAGACGAGTTCGGCACCGGTTGCCCACCGGTGCGCATCGGCGGAGGGCCGCCCCTCGGCGGATCGATCGCGCTTGATGCTTCGATCAGTAGCCAGTACGTCTCCGCGCTCCTGATGATCGCGCCGCTCCTGGTGCGAGGTCTTACCCTTCGCCTGGAGGGCGAGATCATCTCCCGTCCCTACATCGCGATGACACTGCAGCAGATGGCTCGGCACGGTGTCGATGCGGCCTGGGTCGACGATCGGACGATTGCGGTCCCGGGAGCGCGTGCCTACGTGGCCGGTACCCAGGCCATGGAGTCGGACGCATCGAGCGCGTCGTACTTCTTTGCCGCGGCAGCCGTCACCGGTGGGCGAGCCACCGTCGAGCGTCTCCCTCGCGACTCGATCCAGGGCGATCTCGCCATCCTCAACGTGCTGGAGACGATGGGCTGCCACGTTTCCCACGAAGAAGACGCGGTCACTGTGCAGGGTCCCTCACGTCTCCGTGGCGGACGTTTCGACGCCAACTCGTTTCCGGATATGGGGCCCACCCTCGCCGCCCTCGCCCCCTTCGCCGAGGGTCCCGTCGAGGTCCACAACGTGGCGAGCATGCGCGTCAAGGAGACCGACCGCATTGCCGCGGTTGTCGCGGAGTGTCGCCGCCTGGGTCAGGAGGTGACCGAAGGCCAGGACTGGTTTCGCATCGTCGCGCGCCCCATCGTGCCCGCGCTCGTGCGGACGTACGACGATCATCGGATGGCGATGGCGTTCAGCGTCGTCGGGCTGCGCGCCCCGGGTGTGCGGATTCTCGATCCAGACTGTGTCGCCAAGACCTACCCGGAATACTGGGACGCGCTCCGAGGGGCGGGTGTCGCCCTGCGGGAGTACGAGGTCGCCGAGGGGGCGTCGGCGAGGGAGACTGACTAGCGATCGCGCCGGCGGCGCCGAAGCCAGCGACGCAAGCGTGTCTCCTCGTCCCCGTCATCTCCCTCGGGATCGTCGCCGAGGAAGCGGCGTACCGCTTGCTCCTCCGCCAGAAGCGAGCGCCAGCCGTCGGCGACGCCGGCGGGTTCGGGCGCGGGTGGCGGTTCGGCCCATCCCAGCAGGGCCGCGGCGAACGGGTCCGGCGCCGGTATCGGCCGAGCCGGTGGTATCACATTCGCCCGCGCTTGCCGCGCAGGTTCGCGCGACCCGGCGGAGCCGCTGAGCGCGGGCCCCGCGCCGTACAGGTGGACACCCTCGGCCAGGGCCGATCCCGACGCGAACAGGCGACTCACACGCGGACCACCCACGAAGCAGTAGGAGACCCGTTCGCGCGCGGCGAGCGCGCCGCGCATCGCCTCGAGCCCGGCGATGCCGGTCGTGAGTTCGATCGCTTCGACGCCGTCGATGATCATCACCACCCGCCGACCGGTGCGCGCCGCGACCGATTCGGGAAGGAGCACGAGGGCGGCGAGAACCTCGATATCGACGCGTCCCTGAGTCGGAACCGCCTCCAGAAGATCGCCGAGTTCCGAGATGTCGAGATACGGCAGACATGCCTCTACGAACCGCGACGCGACGATCGCGCCGGAGCGGGCGCCGGCGAGGTCGATGTGGAGGACATCGCGCCCCAGCGAGCGGAGGGCTCGGTCGATCCGGGTGATGGCGCCGGGACGCTCGGGCGCGGCGACGACCGCGGCGCAGCAGCGGCCCGCCCGCAGGTCCTCCACGATCCGGTCGAGGTCGATCATCGTCCTGGCTGTTTCGCCTGCGAACGAGGGCTCACAAAGCTCACGCCTCCGGGGTGTCGTAGACCAACCTGGTCCGCGCGCGGGAAACGCGCATACCCACCCGCTCCTGATTCCCCTGACTGACCGATCATGGCGCGGCACAGCCGATGATCAGAACGCATCCTGCGGACACGGCGTCGTTGATCCGGCGGGAGACGAGCGCCGTGTGAGCACCCCGGCCCCGCAATGCCGTGGTCGTATCGGCCGCGACGAGGGAGGCTGCGCCATCCACGACGAACATAGCCACACGCGCGGCCAGGACGCCATCGATCTCCGCCACGTTGCAGCACGTCTCGGCGTACTCCGCGCTGCAGCACCTCGACGAACTGCCCGTCGGTTTCTGGCACGGTGATGAACCGCGAATCGAGGAAGGCCTCGCGATGCTTCCGGACGGTCACTCCCGACGCAGACTCGCGATCGGTTGCCTGCGTGCGCGTATGGGTCCTCGTCATGAACGAATCGGGCCGCAGACCTCGGGCCAGCAAGGTCGTCATCCGCGCGGCGTTCGCCGTCACAGGGGAGACGTTCAGGCGAAACACCTGACCGGATGCCCGGGCCCAGGCGAGAGTACCGTCCAGGGACTCCTCGGCACAGGACTCGTCGCCGGCCTGGCCGGCGAAGTAGCCGTAGTACCAGACCGCCCTCACGACGATGGTCGCTTCGATCGGACCGAACCATCGCGATTCAATGCCGAACGGATTCCCGGGGACTGAGGGCAGATGGCGGGCGCGCACGCGGCCCACGCTGGCGTGGGTCTGTTCGATGCGCCGCGCCAGATCGTGCGTCATGATGAGGGGGTGAGTGCACGCGAGGATTATCGGCGTACCGGGCGACCCGCGCCTCGCTGATAGCATTGTCGTCGAATCCAATACCGGGGGCTAGATCGTGAACTGGGAGAACATCCTCAAACTCGCCGAGTTCGATACGCCGACCGTCGCGAACGGCCACGAGTTGCTCGGCACGCGTGACCCATCCATCGGCTACTGCGGACCCGATGTCCGCGCGCTGATGCCAGAGATGGGCGTACGCGTGGGCGTCGCGATCACTGCCCGTATGGACACCACAACCGCGGGGATGGACAATCCGGCCAGCCTCTTCAAAGACTGGGTCCGGATGATCCACGAGGCCGCCGGCTCGGAAAGGCGTCCCGTCTTCGCCGTTGTCGAGTCGGTGGGTCCGCGCCCCCGCTACACAGTGACGATCGGCGATGGCATGGGCACGGCGATGCAGCGCGCCGGAGCGGTCGGCTTTGTCACCAACGGTTCGATCCGCGACCTGGACGGAGTTCGCGCGGTCCCGCTGCCTTGCTGGGCCGCTGGGCTCTCCCCCATGCACGGGAGGATCCGCTGGCTCGACGTCGGCAGCCCGGTCGTCATCGACGGCGCGACCGTTCGGACCGGGGACATCATCCACGCCGATGTCAACGGCGTCCTGGTGCTGCCGCCCGAGGACGCTGACAAGGTCTACGAGCAAGCGGTCCGCGTCCGCGATCGCGAGGCGGCGATGTTCGCGCGGTGGCGCGACCCGGCGACGACGATCGAGAGATGGCTCGCGACCTGACCGACCCGTGCCGGATCTCGGAGTAGTCGCGGCGTCGTTCCCCACCGCGCTCTTGCTCGTGCAGCTCGCGGTCGGTCTGGCTGCGGCGGTCGATCTCGCGCGCACGATCGTCCTGCGTCGGTTCGGCCTGTTCGTCGCGGGGCAGGTGCTGATGGCGGCGATGCTGATCCCGCTGGGTCTCGATGGTCTCTTCCTCCAGAGCGATATCGTCAGCCAGGTCACCTACGCGATCGGGATGGATCCCGCGCTCGTGCGGCCGGCGCAGATCGGATTGATCGTCGTCGGGGCGATCGTCTGGGGGCTTGATCGTTAGCACCGCGGGCGGGGAGTCCGGGTTCGGCCGCTCCCCTCGGGCCTGGCCCTACATCCTCGCCGGGACTGTTGGCGCGGCGACGCTGGGCTTCGAACTGGTTGCCGCACGGGTGGCGAACCTTCTCGTGGGTGTCTCACTCTACGGATGGACCGGCGTCATCGGTGCGACGCTCGCTGGTCTCGCGCTGGGATTCGCGATCGGCGCGCGGCAGCGCTCGAATACGGCCGCGGCGGACGCGCGACTGGTGGGCACGTGGGCGATCACTGCGGCGATTGCCGCCGTCGGTGCCACGCTCCTGCTCACGGCGCCGCCCGTGGCGCTCACCCTCGAGCGGGTGCCCCGAATCGCCCGCCTGCCGCTCCCGCTGGTATTCCTGGCATTCATTCCCGCTCTCCTCCTCGGGCTTGCGGTGCCGTCTCTGGCGCGGCGCGCGATCGACACGCAGCATCGGCTCGGCCAGCGCGCCGGTGGTCTTGGCGCGGCGCTCGCTGCCGGCAACCTCGTCGGCGCGTTCACGACCGGGGTGTGGCTGATCCCCGCGGTCGGGACGCGTGGCTCCAGTCTTGTCTGGGCCGGCGCGCTCGTTCTGGCGTCAGGGCGACCGTGGCCGCTCGTCCCGCTCGTGGTACTCGGCGCGGTCGCTCTCGCCACGCCGCACGCGTGCCTGCGCGAGAGCGCCTACCAGTGCATCGCGATCCGGATGGAGACGGGCGATCGCGGGCGAGCCGTGCACGTCCTCTATCTGGACGGCCTACCGCATACCCACGTCGTGCCGGACGATCCGCGACACCTCGCACACGACTACCTCATCCCGGTCGTCGAGGTCGCGGCGTCGCTGCGCCCGGTCGGCGAACCCCCGCCGACGATCCTCATCATCGGCGGGGGCGGCTATAGCCTGGCGCGCTACTTCCGCTCGGTGTACCCGAACGCGCCAGTTGAAGTCTTCGAGATCGATCCCGTCGTCACCGAGGTCGCGCGCGGCTGGCTCGGCTTGACGGATGATCCCCTCACCCGCATCGTGCACGGCGATGCCCGCCAGACTCTCCGCCTGATCCCGGCCGATCGACGGTACGACCTGATCGTCCTCGATGCGTTCGCCGACATCGTCGTGCCCATGCAGTTCGTGACCGCGGAGTTCAACGCGCTCGTCGCATCGCACCTGAATCCCGATGGCAGGTACATCGCTCTGGTTCACGATCGCACCGATCGGGGTCGGTTGCTCCCCGCCTACGTGCGTACGATGGAGGCGGCGTTTCCTGCGGTGGACGTCCTCGCTGCGGGGCCGGGTGTGCGCTGGCGCTCACCGCTGTCGCGCACCTGGGCGGTGGTGGGCGCTCCTGCGGCGCTTGAGGAAGCGCAACTTCGGCGCGCGCTTCGCTTCACCGCAAATGGACCGTTCCCTACGCTCAGCGAGATCATGCCGGCGACCGAGCGGGCGCGCCTCCGGGCTCTACCCGGCCCACCGATCCTCACCGACGATCACGCCCCCGTGGAACAACTGGCGCTGCTGCTCTTCGAGTGAAGCGGATCCCCTCGAAGGGGTCCATTGCCCAGCCGGGGAACCGCGCCTACTTCCGCTCGATCAGTTCGACGCGATTCCCTTCCGGGTCGGCAAAGAAGCAGGTCCGAGTGGTCGGACTGACCTGGTTGATCGCGCCGATCAGGCTCACACCGTGACGAGCGAGGTGGGCGATGATCTCGTCCATATTGCCGACGTTCACCCCGACGTGATCGAACACTCCTTTGACGGTGGTATCCCGATCGGCCGGCGCGCGCAGCAGTTGAATGCCCGTGAAGAAGGTCGCGTCGGGGTTCGGCGCAGCATTGCGTCGCTGGCTGAGGATCTTGAGGCCGACGACGTCGGCGTAGAACCTCTCAAGCCCTTCGAGATCGCGAACCCAGATCGCGGCGTGGTTGTTGCCCGTGGTGATGACTGCTTCGAATGCCATGGGCGCATAGTAGTAGACTGCGCGCCCACGCGCGTACGGAGGGCCTCGATGCCAAGGATCAACAAAGCCGCTCAGTTGCTCGCCGAGGGGCAGCCGATCTATCCAACCGGTCCCGGCGAACGGAGCTATGAAGGCGGAAAGGCGCTGGCGAAGACTTGGGCCGACTACATCGTGTGGGACATTGAGCACAGCCCGTTCGACATGAACGCGCTGGGGGCCTTCATGCGCGGCCTGATCGACGGCGGCCCGACTGCGAGCGGGCATCGCACCGTGCCGGTAATCGTGACCCTACCGTTCGACGGCATCACCGAGGACGCCGTCCGCACGAACTCCTGGGTAATCAAGCAGGTGCTCGCCACGGGCGTCCACGGCCTGCTCCTCTGCCACGCCGAAACCCCCGACGCGGTCCGTGCGTTCGTCGAGTGCAGTCGCTACCCGTTCAACACGATCGGCATCGGCAGAGGGGTGGGCGACGGCCGGCGTGGCGGTGGCGGTCAGGCCCACGCCGCCGAGGTCTGGGGCGTCCTGACGCGGGAGTATCTCGACCTCGCCGATCCGTGGCCGGTCAATCCGAACGGCGAACTGCTGCTGGGGCTCAAGATCGAGAACAAGCGCGCGCTCTCCAACGTCGAGGCGACGATGCGCGTGCCAGGCATCTCGTTCGCGGAGTGGGGCCCGGGTGACATGGGCATGTCGCTGGGGTTTCCGGATAACCACGACGAGCCGTATCCGCCGGCCATGGTGGATGCGCGGACCCGAGTCCTGGCGGCCTGCAAGGCGAACGGCATCGCCTTTCTGAGCGGGGCCTACGAGCGCGACGTCGTCGACTGCATCAAAGAGGGTGTGATGATCCCCACCCCGCGGGAGGGGAAGCGGGTGGCCGACGCCGGACGCGCCTACACGAAGCGGATAATGCCCGTGTAGGGCGGACCATGCCTCATTGCGCCGAGGTCGACGCCTGGTTCGACGAGTACACCGGTCCCATGAAGGACTTGATGCTCCGCGTGAGGGAAATCATCCTCGCAGCCGACCCACGGGTCGACGAGTGCATCAAATGGAAGACGTCCACCTTCACCTACCGCGGCAAGATCGCCAGTTTCAACCCACGGGTGAAGCGCTACGTCAGTCTCCTGTTCCACACCGGTGCACAGATCCCCGGCGTCCACCCCCTGCTCGTGGGCGAGGGGGCCACCGCGTGCTACGCGAGCCTGCCCGACGCGGAAAGGGTGGAACGGGAGGCCGCGGCGGTCACGGCGAGCATACGCGCCTGGTGCGAGTCCCGCGACTGAACGTCGGATTGCCCCGTACCGGATTTCCGGTCGGCCCCGGTCGGCCTCGAACGCCCAACGCCTGGGTGTGATCGTCGGAGGACCCTCACCCCGACAATCGCCATCCGCGGCGGGAGAGGGAGTCGCGCGGCCGGCGCTCCGCCGTTGCGAGCGAGGGCGGATTCCCCTCCTAGTACGTCCGGAGCCGGCCGGCAAGCGTCATGCTGCCTTCACGCGGTCCCTGCCAGGGCGCGACCGAACGCACAGGGCGCCTCAGGGCGCTGGCTCCGGTACGCCCCGACCGCATCCGCCGGGGCGGTCACCGGCCCGGTGTACGCCTTCGCTGACGCGCCTGCCTGATCGGAAGTCGCGCGCCCGGGAAGGGTGAAATCGACCTAGCTCTCGAGCATCCCCAGGGCGTACTCGACTTCCTGTAGGCGGCCCTTGAGGACCTCGGCCTTCCACTCATGCGCGCCCTCGCGGCTGGTCTCCTCGACCTGAATCCAATCGAGCAACTGCCGGCGACGGTCGTGCAAGCGGGCGAAGGCATCGGTCGCGCGTTCGATCGTGGTCACGGCGGCCATTGTGACTCTCCATAGTACCCGTTGGTACTGATACCGTAGCCGAAGCCCGCGTCACCTGTCGATCATCTACATCTGGCCGTCCGAACAGATCGGGCGTGGTACGCTGCGCCTGCGGTAGGTCTCGGCCAGGCCGGTATGCCGGCATCGCCGACCGCGGGAGGACGAGATGAGGGTCGTACGTCTGGAGGAGAGCGGCCGGGGGCCGCACGGGGGACCCCTGTTCGTGGGGACGGTGCAGCGCCTGGGCATCGTCAACGAGGCTGAGAGC
>VGOZ01000089.1 GCA_016875715.1 Chloroflexota bacterium
AGCGCCGTATAGGCGCGCATCTCGTCGATCGGTAGATCGGCGATCGCTAGCAGGTGTTCAAGCGCGGGGCGCGGGGCGCGCCGCGGCAAAGGAGGTGTTGTGCCGAGCGATGACATTGGGAAGGCCGAAGAGTATAAACGTGACCGTGGAGATGTCCTTCCGACTGTGGTTCGGCGAGTCTCTCGTCGATCACGATTTGACAGTTACGGCTCTCTCACATAGCCTCAATGTCTTCGACGGCGAAATCGAGGATTGGCTGGCGGGACGATCGCTGCCCGCTGCCCCACAATGCGTACTCCTAGCCGAACTGTTCGAAACGAGTCCGTCGGTCGTCCTCCGACTCGCCGGGTATACTGTTATCGATTAGGGAGTCAGGACGGGGAGCTCGGCGTTCCGGGCTGAGAGGATGAGCCACTCATCGACCCGTTGACCGGATCTGGGTAATGCCAGCGTCGGGAGGTGTTACGCGATGAGCCGTACGGTGGCACACGATCAGCTTGTCATTGCCGGCAAGCCGCTTCGGTCGCGTTTGATGCTTGGAACGGGGAAGTATCGGACCAGCGACGAGATGGTCGCGGCACTCGATTCCTCGGGTGCCGACATCGTGACTGTCGCGATCAGGCGCCTGGATCTCGATGATCCCTCAGCGCGGACTCTCCTCGATGAGATCGATTGGAGCCGCTATACCGTCCTGCCCAACACTGCCGGCTGCTACACGGTCGAGGACGCCGTGCGCATCGCGCGGCTCGGGCGGGCCGTCACCGGTTCCACCTGGGTCAAGCTCGAGGTCATCTCCGATGCGAAGTACTTGCTACCTGACCCGGTGGGCACCTACGAGGCGGCACGGATTCTGATCGACGAGGGATTCATCGTTCTGCCGTACATTAACGACGATCCGGCTCTGGCGCGGCGGCTCCAGGAGATCGGTACCGCCACTGTCATGCCGCTGGCCTCGCCGATCGGCTCCGGCCAGGGCATTCCGTACTTCGGTCAGATCAAGGTGATCATTGAAGAGGCTTCCGTTCCCGTGGTGATCGACGCGGGCATCGGCGTCCCATCCGAGGCGGCTCTCGCGATGGAACTTGGCGCCGACGCCTGTCTGGTCAATACGGCGATCGCCCAGGCGCGCGACCCGGCGGAGATGGCGAGGGCTTTCCGCCTCGGGATCGAGGCCGGGCGGGTGGCATATCTCGCGGGACGGATGCCGCGCCGCGCCTATGCGTCGGCGAGCAGCCCCGGTGAGGGGATGATCGAATAGAGGCGATACCTCGGCTCCATTTGATTGTCGATCGCGGTCGCGCCGCGCACATCGCCGATCTTCACGAACGCATCGATGCCGCCGTTCGCGGCGGCGTCGGCGCGGTGCATGCACGCGCGGTCGAGGCAACCGCACGCGAGGCCATCGCGTGGGCGCGTGGCTGCCAGAGCGCGGTCCAGGGGCGCGCCTGGCTGATCGTGAACGACCGCATAGACGTCGCCGTGGCGCTCGGTGCGACCGGTGCGCAGCTCGGCGGTCGCTCGCTGACGCTAGCGGATGCGCGCCGCGCCGGACCCGGGCTCCGTTTCGGCTGCTCGGTGCATACGGCGGAGGAAGCCCGGAGCGCCGGATCGCCTGACTGGCTTCTGGTGGGGACGCTTTTTCCCACCGCGAGTCATCCCGGCGCAGTGGGGAGTGGAGTCGAGATCATCCGGACAACCAGTGCGGACGGCTCGCCACCATGCATCGGTATCGGCGGCATCACGCGGGAAAATGTGCGTTCCATCGTGAAAGCAGGTGCCTACGGCATCGCCGTCCTCTCGGCGATCCTCGAGACGGAGGACCCGGGACGCTCCGCCCAGGAATTCCGGGACGTGCTCGACGTATGAGATTCCGCGTGAATGGCAAGGAGCGCACCGTACCCCACGCCCTCTCTATCGGCGCGTATCTGCGCGAGTTGGGCGTGAATCCGCTGGCGGTGGCGGTCGAGTGCGATGGTGCGATCGTCGCACGGGAGGCCTTTGATGCGACTGATATCACCGAGGGCGCGCGACTCGAAATCGTGCGGATGATGGGCGGAGGCGCCGAGGGCGGTCCATATAATCGCGCCACTCTATCCGGAGTCTGCTCGTGACCATTGCGCCTGCCCTTGCGCCGGAACGCGTGCTCGAACTGCGGAGGATCGCCGCCGAGACGCGTCGGCTCCTCGTTGAGGCGATCCACCACGCCAAGGCGGGCCATCTCGGTGGTCCCCTGTCGGTGACCGATATCCTGACTGCACTGTATTTCGAGGTCGCACGGATCGACCCGACCCGCCCAGTCTGGGAGGATCGAGACCGCATAATCCTTTCCAAGGGCCATTCCTGCATCGCGCTCTACTGCTCCATGGCGCTACGCGGTTATCTGCCCGTCGAGGAAACGCTCACTTTCGATGCCATCGACTCGCGATTGCAGGGGCATCCCGACATGACCAAGCTGCCGGGCCTCGACATGTCCACCGGATCGCTCGGTCAGGGACTCTCCCCCGGGATAGGCATGGCGCTCGGCGCGCGCTTCAAGGAGAAGGATTTCCACACGTGGGTGATCCTCGGTGATGGCGAGATCCAGGAGGGCCAGATCTGGGAGGCCGCCTTCGTGGCCGAGCGCTTCCACCTCGATAACGTGACCGCGATTCTGGACTTCAATCGTCTGCAGCAGTTTGGCTGGCTCGATGCGAACGTGAATGGCCGCAGGCGGCCGCACGCCTCCGGAACAAATCCCGGGGAGAAGTTCGTCTCATTCGGCTGGAATGTCCTGGAATGTGACGGTCACGATATCCAGGCACTCGTCGCGACGATGCGCGACGCGAAGGCGCATCGCGGTCGGCCCTCCATCATCATCGCCCACACCGTGAAGGGCAAGGGCGTTTCGTACATGGAGGACGACTACAACTGGCACTCGAAGGTGATGACCGGCGACGAGTACCGCCTCGCCCTCGCCGACATCGCGGCGACGGTCAACTGATGGCAAGCCACGTGGTGTCGGTCGCGCCGCACGGAGACCGCAAGAGCGAGGCCCAGCGCGAGGTGTGGGGACAGACGCTCGCGGAACTGGGCCGAGTCTATCCCAACCTCCTGGTACTGGATGGCGATCTCGCGAACTCGACCCGAGCCGAGATCTTCGAGAACGCGTATCCCGGGCGATTCCTTCAGATGGGTATTGCCGAGCAGAACATGATGGGTGTCGCGGGTGGCCTGGCGACGGTCGGCATGGTGCCATGGCTGAGTTCGTTCGCGGTGTTTCTGGCGAGTCGGGATCTCGATCAGCTGCGCATGGTTGTTGCTCAACCGCGACTGAATGTGAAGATCGGTGCCGGATACGCCGGCATCATGACCGGCAAGACCGGTAAGACCCATCAGTCGGTCGATGACGTCGCGATAATGCGGGCTCTGCCGCATATGCTCGTGCTCTCGCCAGCCGACTGTGTCGAACTCCGCCAGATGATGGCTGCGATGATGAGGGATTCGTCACCGACCTACTTGCGCCTGATCCGCGATAGCCTGCCGAACATCTTCGGCGCCGACTACCGCTTCACCATCGGCGATGTGTACGTCGTTCGCGAGGGGACAGACCTCACGATCTTCTCGCACGGTCCACAGACCGTCCGCGCGCTGGACGCGGCGGATCTACTCCAGGCGGAGGGTATCTCGGCACACCTTGTGCATGTCCCGACGATCAAGCCATTGGACGAAGAAGCCATCGTGACCCACGCGGCGAAGACTGGTCTGGTCGTCACGACGGAGGATCACAACCGCCTGGGTGGCCTCGGTGGCGCCATCGCCGAAGTTCTCGGACAGCGGCAGCCAACGCGAATGCGCATCCACGGCTGGGACGATACGTTCGGTGAGTCGGGCGACAACGACGCACTTTTGGAGAAATACGGCCTGACGCCGCGCCACATCGCCGAGCAAGCGCGTTCGCTTGTCCGGAGTCGCGGCTCCCAGGGATGAGTCGGGCGCCGTCCGACCGGTCGCTGGCGAGAGAGCTTGCCGAACGCGTCAAGACGGAGGCGCTTCGGGTGGGCTTTCACGCCGTGGGAATCCTCGACGCCATGCCGTTCGAACGTGAGCGACGCGTTTCCCTCGAGCGGCATTCCGCACAGTACTTCACGGGCATGTCGTGGCTGACCGCCGATCGCCTCCGCTTCTCCAGTGATGTGTCGAATCTGGTACCCGGCGCACGCTCGGTCGTCTCGGTTGCGCTGGCGTATGGATCCCCGCGCGAATGGGAGGGAGGCGCTCGGGGGCGAATCGCACGATACGCCTGGAGTACCGACTACCACGCGGAGATCAAGACGCGCCTTGTGGGGGTGCGCGATCTGCTCCTGGCGACCAGTACCGACGCCGCGGCGGCGGTCTCGGTGGACACGGGACGCGTCATGGACAGAGCCGCGGCCGTGAGGGCAGGCTATGGCTGGTACGGCAAGAATGCGATGGTCCTCACCGCCGGCGCAGGGAGCTGGGTGCTCCTTGGCGAAATCATCACGAACGTGCGACTCGAGCCGGATGAACCCCTCCTCACCTGGTGCGGCTCGTGTACCCGCTGCATGGACATGTGCCCCACCGGTGCGATCGTCGCGCCGGGGACGATCGACGCACGGCGGTGCATCTCGTACCTCACGATCGAGAATCGAGACTGGATCCCGCGTGCGCTGCGTCGCGGCCTAGGCGCGTGGATCTTCGGATGCGATGTGTGTCAGGAAGTCTGTCCAGTCAACAGCCACGCCGCGTTGGCGTCCGGATCCCGGGCGGTCGATCCCGAACCGAGGCTGGCCGAGATCTTGATGTTGAGTGAGCCGGAGTATCGGCGCCGCTTTCGCCATACCGCAGTCATGCGCGCCGGCTTCAAAGGGCTGAAGCGCAATGCGTGCGTGGCCGCCGGGAACGTCGGGGGAGCCGAGGAACTTCCCGCACTGCGGACTCTGCTGACCGACGCTGACCCCTGCTTGCGCGGGCATGCCGCATGGGCGATGGGCGAGATTGGCGGGACGGACGCGATCGCGGATCTCAATCGGTGCGGCGCGCACGAGCCCGACGAGCGTGTCAGGGATGAGATCGCGTGCGCGCTGGTCGTGGCGCGATCTCGGGCCGGCCGTGGGGAGATAAAGCGCGGGCATCCATAATCTGGCCGCCATGCCTGGTCACCCCCGTGTCGGCGCCCACTGCGGTGGTGGGCTCTCCGGCGCGCTTACGCGCGCTCAGGAGATCGGGGCGGAGTGCCTCCAGGTCTTCGCGAGCGCCCCGCAGCAATGGCGGTCTCCAGCGCATACAGCGGAGGACATCATCGCGTTCTGCGAAGCGTGCGCGGCTGCCGGAATCGGTCCGCTCCTGCTTCACGGCATCTACCTCCTCAACTTCGCCTCGCCGGTTGAGGCCAACCTGAAGCGATCGATCGGATCGCTTCGCGCGCACCTCGAGTGGGCGGATCTTGCCGGAGCAATCGGCGTGGTGTTCCATCCTGGCAGTGCAGGGGCCGACCCATACGAGGAGGCCGAGCGCCGCGTGGTTGGGGGCCTCGCCGATATCCTCGCCGTGCGCGATGGGCCGGCGCGGGTGATCATCGAGACCTGTGCCGGACAGGGGGCGACCATCGGCAGGTCGTTCGAGGAGATCGCTCGTCTGCTCGGCGCTCTGAATGCTGACCGCCGTGTCGGCGTGTGCATTGACACCTGCCATCTCTTCGCCGCCGGCTACGATCTGGTCGGTGGGGGAAGTGCACGTCGCGTGGTGGATGAGTTCGATCGGATCGTCGGTCTGGACAGGCTGGTATGCATCCACGCGAACGACTCTCGGACGGCGAAAGGCAGCAATGTCGATCGCCACGCCAATATCGGCGATGGGCAGATCGGCGAGGACGTGTTCCACGAATTGCTGACCGATCCGAGGCTTCGTCACGTCCCCTTCTACCTCGAGGTTCCCGGATCGGGGGATGGCCCGGACCGGATCAACGTCGATGCGCTGAAGCGCCTTAGAGGTGATCGGTGAAGTCGCTGATCCTCAGCCTTCTTCTCATCGTGGCCACCGCCTGTACGACTACGACCGGAGGGACTCCCGTGCGAAAGAGCTACGACGCGCCGCCGCCCATTTCGATCGATCCGAACCGAAGTTACGGGGCCACCATCGATACCGAACATGGCAAGATCGTGATCCAGCTTCTCCCGAAGGACGCGCCGAACGCCGTCAACAACTTCGTGTTCCTCGCCCGCGAGAGGTACTACGACGGCGTCAAGTTCCACCGGGTAATCAAGGGGTTCATGATCCAGACCGGCGATCCCACCGGCACCGGACGAGGCGGACCTGGCTACCGATTCGCGGATGAACTGACCAATGCGCCCCGCAACGGGTACGCGCGCGGAACCGTCGCGATGGCAAACGCCGGCCCCAACACGAACGGCTCGCAGTTCTTCATTATGGACGCGAACCACCCGCTACCGCCGAACTACGTGGTGTTCGGGCGTGTGACGGACGGGAACGAGGCGGTCAACAGGATCGCGTCGGTGCCGACCTCCGGCGCCGAGGGATCCACGCCGGTCACCGACGTGGTGATGCGAACGGTGACGATCAGCGAGAGCTAGGCGGCGATTGCCTCCGCGATCCAGCGCTCGATCGCGATCCGATCCAGGTACCCGCGACCGGTGCGCTCGTAAATCTCGGCCCGCGGGATCCGACGCGCGAGAGTTTCGGCTCGGCCGCGGTCGAAGTAAGAACCGGGCGGACCGCACGACAGGAGGACGCGCGCCGCGATCCGATCGCTGAGGCGCGAGGGATCGAAGATCTCGAGTGACGCCCGCACGGTCTCCTCTCGGTCGGGGAACGCCCGGAGGTAGTCGTTGATTTCCTCGTGCGGATAGTCGTGCACGGTGTGTGCAAGCGTGCCGAGGTTGACCAGAAGCGGATCCGCGACCACTGCCGCGCGGATTCCCGGGGCGAGCGCGGTCGCAAAGAGGGCCATGTCCGACCCAACCACGACGATACGATCAGGATCGACCTCCGATTGGCCGGAGAGGAACTCGACCGCGCGGATATTGTCCGCCACGATGCCACGCAGGGGAGAGCGGCCAGGATCCTCAATGCGATCGGTGAGAAGACCGGGAAACGCCGCCGCGTAGGGCCGATCGGAGAGGCGCTGTCCACGGGCACACATCGCAAGCGAGGCATAGGTGCGCCGCTCTTCGTAGGATGGAACTTGCACGACGCTGGCATAGCCCGAGGCGTGCAAGATTGCCGGGTGCGGACCCGATCCGTCCGGAGCGCTGAAGTAGGCAAACAAACGGTAATCGTCGACGCTAGAGAGGCGAACCGCGTGACACCGCGCGAAGTCGGTGGAGCGCAGATCCAGGGGATCGATGGTCGCGGCCATCGGCTGCCGATTCAGGTCCGACAGCACGTCCCGCCAGAAAGGAGCGAGATCGCTCACGTGGGGCCCCGGAGATGGCGACTCAAGAAGGCCCGCGAGACTGCACCGTGCCATTGTCCGCCGGCGTCATGGGCGCAATCTTCATAGGGGTGCAGTTCTTTCGGGCACCGGAGCGCGTCGAATACGGCGTAACCGGTCTCAGGCGGGCACACGTCATCCCTGAGGCCGATGTTGATGAGCACCGGGCACACGATCCGCGGCGCGAAGTTGATCAAGTCGTAATAGGCGAGCGTCCGGGCGGCCGACTCGCGTCGTTCGGGAAACTGGCGCAGGTAATCGTTGATCTCCTGATACGGGTACGAGTGGGTCAGGGCGATCGCATCGATCATGCCGGTCAGGTACGGTGCCCCGACGACGGCGCATCGCGTTTCGGGGCGCATTGCCGCCACGAGCAGTGCGAGCGCACCACCCTGACTGCTTCCCGCGACCGCGACGCGCCCCGGATCGATCTCCGGGCGAGTGAAGATGACATCCATTGCCCGTATCGCGTCGCAGTAGAAGCCGCGATACCCGTAGGTACGATGGTCGACGATGTTCTCGGTGAGCAGACCCGGATAGCCGGGGTTGAACTGACCATGGCTCCGCAGTTTGCCGCGGGGGGCCAGGCTCAATGCGGCGAAGCCGTCGCGGGCGCTCCCCTTGGGAATCGCGGGCTCGCTGACGTACCCGGGCACGTGGATGATCGCGGGAAGCGCCCCGCGGGCACCCGCGGGGCGGCAGTACCACGCGGCGATGCGGACATTTTGGTACGACGTGTAATGGACGTCGTAGACGTCGACCTCGGGCGTCGAGCGCAGTCGATCGTGCTCGAAATGCACATCGACTGGCGAGGACGCAAGGATCGCGAGCGTCTCATCCCAGAACGCCTCGAAGTCGGCGGGGCGATGAACCGCTGTGCCGTGGGTCGAAGGATGCGGGCCGGTCACCGGGCCGATGATACGACTCTTACGCCGTCCCCGCATTCGGGACGCATAGAATCGCTGGGAATCTGCGGCGAGGTAGCATGACATTCGCGACGCGCATCGTCGCGGCGTTCTCGGCGATCGGTGTCGTCGCCCTGGCGATGGGAATCGCGGCCTGGATCGTGTTTCGGCACGAGCGCGTCGATGAGGATGGGGTCGAGCGCGCCCGAATCGCCCGCGCGCTGTCCGTGCAGATCCAGGATACTGGGCGCGCGCTCGGCACGGGTCTCTTGAGTGGTGGCGATAGCTGGCACGGCGAGTACTCGGAGCGGCGCCGACGGCTCGACACCGCGCTCGCCATGTATCGTGGGCCAGCCTCTCCCGCGCCTGACCCGGCGCTCCTCGAGTCGTTGCTCGGCGCGGTGACGACGATGGATCGTGTCTCCGACCTCGCCATTCGGCAGCAGAGTGCCGAAGCGCGCCGGCTCTTCGTCGAAGTCCTTGCCGATCGACTCGGTGTCGTCGGCCGCGAACTCGATCGGGAGGCGGACCGCGCGTGGGAGAGCGCTGCGGGCCGGGAGACCGAGATGCGGCGTCGCGCGGAGACAGCCGCATTCGCATTGCTCGGGACCGGGCTGGCGACCGCTCTCAGCGCCATCGCCCTGGGTTCGGTGCTCGCTCGCCGTGGGCGCCGGGCGATGCGCGCGCTCGCCGGTCGGGTCGCGCTCGTGGGACGCGGCGATCTGGTATCGCTCGTCCCCCGCACGGGCCTGCCGGAGCACGACGAACTCGCCGCCGCGTTGGAGGTCGCGATGCGCGCGGTGCGTGCGACTCTCGATGAGATGGCGCGTCGCGTCGACGTGATCGCGGGTGCGACTCAGCTGTTCGTGAGCAGTTCCGAGAGTCTGGCCGCCGGTGCGCAACAGCAGGCGTCGGCGGTTTCCGAGATATCACAGACGATGGAGCGGCTCTCTGATGCCGCCGAGCAGATCGCCGCCGGCGCGGGTCGGGCAACGCGTGCGGCCGCGGAGGGTCGAAACGCGGTCGGCGAGGCCGAGCGGGGGGTGGGCTTTATCCGCGAGGCCGTCGCCGCGGCGGTAGCGAGCGGACTCCAGTTGCGCCACGATAGTGAACGGGTGGGTGCAGTCGCGACCACGATCAGCCAGATTGCCGAGCGCACCCATATCCTCGCGCTCAACGCTGCAATCGAGGCCGCGACGGCCGGTGAGTACGGTCGGAGGTTTGCCGTCGTCGCCGGCCAGGTCCGGGATCTTGCGGGCGACACGCGGCGCGCGACCGAGCAGGTGCAGGGCACGGTAATCGAGTTGCGCGACGCGGTCCGCGCGATCGAGGCAAATGCCCATCGCGCACACGAGATCGCCGCGAGCGTCGCGGATCAGACCCAGCGGGCGGTGGAGGCGATGACCCAGGTCGCATCAACCGTCGAGATGATCGCTCGCGCGACGACGTCGCAGCACGGCGCCTCCTCCGAGATGGCGCAGACAATGCATCAGATCGTGGAGGTTGCCCGCGCGTCGGCGGCGAGCAGCCGCCATGCCGCGGATAGCGCATCACGGTTGCGCGAGACGACCGGTCAGATCGAGAGTCTCATCGGCCACTATCGGGTGGCACGAGATACATCGTCGTGAGCCGGGAGGGGTTTCTTCGGCTTTTTCGCGATGAGTCCCGTGAAGCAATTGCGCGATTGATCGCCCGCGCGTTCGAGATCGAGAGTGGCGGCAATCCGGACGTTGGCGCCATGTACCGCGACGCGCACACGATCAAGGGTGGTGCCCGCCTGGTCGGCTGGGATCCCGCGGTCGGTCCAGCCACCCGCCTGGAGGATCTGCTGCGGATGACGCGTGACGGGGTGCCCGGCAATGCGCTTGACCCCGAACTCCTGCTCGATCAAATCCAGGAGATCAGCGCGGCGATCTGGCCCGAGGAGACATCCCTATCGCCGGACGCGGTCGCCGGCGAACAGGCGATCGATCGCGCGTCCGTTCCGGCGACGCTGCGCGTTCGCGCCGACCGCGTGGACACCGTGATGGGCCTCACCCGGGAGGCACGGCGCATCGCCGGGTCTCTGGCGCCCGTCTCGCCTGTTACGGGCGCAAACGACCAGATGGGACGACTCCAGGACGTGCTGCTCGCCGTTGAAGAAGAGGCGGCGCGGGTGCGACTGGTACCGCTCGAGCGACTGTTCGCCGATCTGCGCCTCGCGGTCTGGAACGTCGCAAGGGAAGCCGATCGCGAGGCGATCTTGGAGACGATGGGCGGCGGCGTCGAACTCGACGCAGTGATCTTCGACATGGTCGCCGAGTCGGTGATGCAACTGGTTCGCAACGCGATCGCCCACGGAATCGAGGCCTCGGCCGAGCGTTCCCGTCTGGGCAAACCCGCACGTGGGTGCATCCGCGTCGCCGCGTCCATTGTCGATGGAGAGACAACGATTGCCGTTTCCGATGATGGCGCGGGCGTCGACGAAGACGCGGTACGTGCGAGCGCAGTTCAGCGGGGTCTTAACCCGACGCGACCGCTCCTCGATCTCCTGGCCGAGCCCGGGTTGACGACGCGTTCCCACCGCGATGCTCTCGCCGGCGATGGCGTTGGCCTCGACATCGTGCGTCGCCGAGTTGAGGATGCGGGCGGGCACCTCTCGATGCGGACGATCCGGGGAGTAGGGACCGAGTTGACCATCCGGGCGCCCTCCGGCGCACGCGTCGAACACCTCACGGTTGGCCGCATCGATGGAGTCCTGATCGGGATTGCGAGCGCGCGCGTCGATCGGATCGTACCGAGCGGCGCCGATGAGCCAGGTGCCGTCGAGTTCGACGAGATTGTCGGTCAACTCGCCGTGCTGACGCTCTCGACGGGGTCGCTCATTTCGCGCTGCATCGCGGTCAATCGGTGCTGGATCGACGCCTCAGGCGAGGTAGGGCTCGTTCTCTCGGGTTGAGGCGAACGGGTCAGCCGCGCAGGTCGAGCTTCGGAGCCTCGGTCGCCTGATAGGACTGGATGATGCGCCGCGCGTTGGTGGCATGATCCGCGGCCCGCCGGGTCGCGGCCGACGCCTCGTCCAACGTCCGCAAGATGTCGTCGGCAGTGGATACCACGGCTTGTCCTGGTTCCCTGGTCAGGTCCTGGACCTCCAACCTCTTGACCTCAGCCTCGAGGATGTCGACGAAGGTTGGCCCAATCGCCATCTCGGCGCCGGGCGTCGTGGATCGTGGCGTGGGGCGGAGCGTCTTGCCGTACTCGACGGGAAGGACCACCTGCCAAACCTCCATCGGCGTTTCCGCCAACCCTCACGACTATACTCGGCGGATGCCGTTAAAGGAACAGGTAGCGGCAGACCTCCTTGAGGCGATGCGCGCGCGCGATCCGGTGAGGACGGGTGCGCTGCGGCTTCTCCGCGCGGCCATCCAATCGTACGAGGTCGCGCGAACCGACAAGAAACACCCGCGTTTTGGCGAAGAGATCACCGAAACCGATCTCATCTCGGTTGTTGACAAAGAGATCCGCCAGCGGACGGAGTCAATCGACGCCTACACGCGAGGGGGGAGGTCCGATCTCGCCGAGCACGAAAGCCGAGAAATCGAGATTCTGCGCCCCTACCTGCCCGACCGGATGTCTCGGGAGGCGATCGCGGCGCACGTCTCCACGCTGATCGCCGAGACAGGTAGGGACTTCCTCGCAGTGATGCCGCGCGCGGCGAAGGAGCTCCGGGGTCGCGGCGACGGAGCGCTGATAAACGCGGTGGTCAAGGAGTTGACGTCGGGCTGAATGACGGATGCAGAGAGCGGCCTGACAGCGGCGTCGCGCCTGCCGCCCGGCCAGGTAGTCACCCGGAAATGGCCAGTTCTGCACTATGGCACCACACCCCGCATCGATCTCGCACGCTGGCGTCTGACGATCTCTGGCAGCGTGGAGAATCCAGAATCGCTCGATTTCACTCAGGTCGAGTCGCTCTCGGGAGCAGTCGTACGGTGCGACATCCACTGCGTGACACGGTGGTCTCGCCTCGATAACACGTTCGAGGGCGTCCCCTTCACGGCGATTGTCGCGCGCGCTCGACCCCACCCTGACGCGCGTTTCGTGACTGTGCACGCCGAGTTCGGCTTCACGGCCAATCTGCGCCTGGACGATCTCGATCGCCCGGACGTTCTCCTCGCAACGCGTCACGATGGAGCGATCTTGACGGCTGACCACGGGTGGCCGCTGCGCCTGGTCGTGCCCCACCTCTACTTCTGGAAGTCGGTCAAGTGGGTACGTGGCATCGAATTCGGGGACGTCGAACGCCCCGGGTTCTGGGAACGCAATGGCTACCACATGCGCGGCGACCCGTGGCGCGAGGAGCGATACGGGTAATTGCGCGCCCGGCGGCTCCGTGCGGCCGTCAGGAGCGGGCGGAGGCCATCCCCATGAGCTCGGACTCGCGCGTGTCCACCCGGGTCATCCCGGCGAGCAGTCGTTCCATTGCCATCGTGTGGCAACACACGTTCCAGCCGGCGAAGAACTCGC
The DNA here is from genome assembly GCA_016875715.1 of Chloroflexota bacterium. Taxonomy (GTDB): domain Bacteria; phylum Chloroflexota; class UBA6077; order FW602-bin22; family FW602-bin22; genus VGOZ01. Next base: position 12,859 of record VGOZ01000089.1, read on the forward strand.
ACCCGCAGTGCCAGCGGCCAGCAGCGAATGACAGGTCGTGCGTGTCGTTGGAGCCACGAAAAGTCGCGGTCAGCGAGTGGATCGTGATTCGTTCCGGTTCCTGTGCGTAGCGCCGCGCCTTCTCAATCTTGCCGATC
>VGOZ01000090.1 GCA_016875715.1 Chloroflexota bacterium
ACCCGAACTTCGGGAAAGCTCGTCTCCCGGGTTCGCGCCAGTAAGATCTGGCAAGCGACCGCCTTCTAGCGCCTCAACTTGGTTGACTGCCCGCCAGGAGCGCTACCTCGATCTGAAAAGGCAGCCCGTTATTCACCGAGCAACGTGCATCGGCATGATGACGTGGGTGTACGCCTCGCTCCCCTCGGGCCGGAGGACACCGGGACTCGAAGGCGTGGTCACATCGATAATCACCTTTGGTGCCTTGACGACCCCGAGCACATCGGACAGGTACTTCGCGTTGAAAGCGATATGCGCTGCGTCGCCCTCGACGACGACGTCGATCTCGCCCTCGGTGTCACCCACCTCGGCGGCCGATGCGTGCACCTTCAGACGGCCGGGTGCGCCGTTCTCCGCGGGAGTCGCCTCCAACTTCACGATGTTCGCGGCGTCACGAGCGAAATACGAGGCGATCTTCGTCGCCTCCAGGAACTCATCGCGGCCGACGATGACTCGCGTGCTATGAGCCTTCGGAATGATCTGGTTGTAGTTCGGGAAGTTCCCTTCAATGAGACGGGAGACGAGTTGCACGTTCAGCAGCCGGAAGAGGATCTGGCTCCGGTTCGGCGTCACGTTGATCGTCACGTCGTCGTCGTCGGAGCCGAGCACCCGACCCAGTTCACTGAGGGCGCGAGCGGGCACGATGATCGAGAGGCGCGTTGGCACCGTGCTCGGCAACGGAAGCGAGTGCACGGCAAGACGGAAGCCATCGGCCGCGGCCAGGGTCAGGCGATCCTCTTCGAAGGTCATAGAAACGCCCGCGAGCACGGGGCGGCTATCGTCAGTCGCCGCCGCGAAGGCGACGAGTTCGATTGCCAGACGCAGCGCCTCCGAACTCACGGTAATGGGGGACTCCGGTCCGACCGAGGGGATCGGCGGAAACTCCTCGGCGTCGATCCCCTTCAAGTTCGCCTCGAAGTTGCGGCACCTGGCGTTCAGTGCCCGCGTCCGGTCGTTCAACTTCAAATCGATCGTTTCGCGTGGAAGGGAGTTAACGAACTCGCTCAGCAATCTGGCCGGAATCGTGATCGCGCCGTTGTCTCTGATATGGGCGTCGACCCAACTGGTGATCGCGATATCGAGATTCGTCGCCGCAAGCTTGAGGCGACCCTCCCCGGCCTCGAGCAGAATGTTGCTCGTCACAGGGAGCGTGCTTCGCACCGCCACCGCCCGACCAACCATCGAGAGGCCGCGGGCCAGATCCTCCTGCTTGCAGGACAGGTTCACAGGCAGCCAGACCTCCGGGGTGGCAAGGGTGGCTGGGATTATAGTCAAGGCCCCAAGCAAGCCCAATTCCTAGAATCGGAAGCGATGAGCCTGAACGCCCCGGCCGCTACTCCCGCTGAGCTCTCGACTCTCGATCTGGGCCGTAGCATCGTTGAGACCGCCTCGGATCGGCAGGCGATCGACGTGCGACTGCTCGATCTCCGTGAACTCATTGCCTTTGCCGATCACTTCGTCGTATGCCACGGGACGAGCGATCGCCACGTGCGCGCGATCGTGGATGCGATCGTCGAATCGATCGGAAAGCTGGGGTACGAGCCGACGCACATCGAGGGCACGCCCGAGGGCGGCTGGATCCTGATCGACTATGGCCAGATCATCGTGCACGTGTTCGCCGAGGAGCAGCGCGAGTACTACCAGCTCGAACGACTCTGGCAGCTGGCTCCAGTCCTGATGCGCGTGCAGTAGACGCGGATCAACTGCGGCGCGCGACCACCACCATCCGTGAGCTCTCTGCCCGATAGTCGGTCAGGTCGAAGCCTCCGTAGACATTCTCGATCGCGAAACCGCAGGCGGGAAGCAGCCACTCCAACTCTGGCGCGGTGACATACCGCAGGCCAAATGGCGCGACCGTGCGACGGATAACGCCGTGGCGATCCGCCTCGTCGTAGAAGAACGTGATGTCGAGGGTTTGCGTCGCCGGATCGACGCGCTGACTGTGGAACCGTGTGGTGACGGAGCCTTCGTCTGGACCATGCCGGGTGAAGTCGTGGATCAGCCGCCCGTCCGCATCCTCCAGGAGGTCCGGATGGGGGTTGCAAACTTCGAAGGCGAGGATGCCGCCCGGAACGAGATGCCTGGCAATCCTGCCAAGCGCAGCCTGCTGGCTCTCGCGCGACGTGAAATGCATGAAGGTATTCAAAGCGATGATGACGAGCGGGAAGCGGGTACCGAGCTCCATGCGGCGCGCATCATCGTGTACGAGCGTGATCCATCGCTCCAGTCCGGCTTGCTGCGCCCGCACGCGCGCCCGCCCCAACATCGCCGACGACAGATCGACGCCTGTCGCCCGAATACCGGCGCGGGCGAGCGGCAAGAGCACCCTTCCGGTACCACAGCCGATCTCGAGGATCGGGTCGCCTGTCCTCCCGGCGAGGTTGATGTAGAACTCGATGTCGTCCGTCTCGGCCGACGTGTCCCAGTCGTAGAACCGTGCGAACCGATCGAAGTCGACCTCGTCGTCGGCCGAATAAGGGGTCGCGATCAGCCGGCTCCGCCCGCGTCGGCCGGCCTCGGTATCAGACGGCCAAGGCCGCGAATCCAGCGCGCCACCTGATCGGCCGGAACCTGAAGCCGCCGCATCGCGATATCGAGCGGAAACAGAAGGAGCGCGAGACCAAGGAGATAGGGCCAGAGCGGGTGCCAGTCGAAGCCCTGGTACTTCAGACCATCCGGGATGAAGGACGCCCGTGGATCCCGCAGTACACGTCCACCGGTCATCGCTGCGATCCTGTTCAGGGCGATGTCGTCGTTGCCAAACGCTCGATACTCGGCCGGATACGGCACAGTCAACCCGTAGGTCTCCACCCGGGACGGCCGATCGGCCTCATAGAGCACCGCCTCGACCGAATAGACGCCCGGTTGTAGCAGTCGCACCTGTGTCTCATAGCGGCCGGGGCCTACCTGGCGCAGGCGCTGCTCGGTGATGCGCAGATCCGCCCCCTGGAGGTTCAGGCGAATGTCCTGTCCATCGCGGAAGCCGCCGTCATCATCGACCGCGTCCACACGTACGAGCGCATTGGTCCCATCGTGGCTGGTGGAGACCTGAATGTTCGGATCGACAGGTGCGGGAAGCGTCCACCGCACAACCTGGGACCAGAAACGACGGTAGTCGGGCCAATCCTGCCAGGAACCGGCCCACTTCTTGCCCAGATCACTCGTCCAGGCGACGGATCGGCCCAGGCCGTACTGCCACTGAGCCAGAATCGGGTCCGCACGCACGTCATTAGGTGCAAGGACAGTCTGCGCCTGATCCTTGATCGTCGTCACAAGGTAGCCGGAAAGCGCGGGAATGCTGGGCGGCGCGATGGCCTTCAGGACCGGGCTTGGGGACAGCACTTTCGGCGAGACCTGTCCCTCGACGACCGGCGACCCTGATGCGATCCGAGCCTCCTTTGTGGTGACGACCGGAATATCGCGCGCCTTGTCGACGAAGTAGTAACGACCCTCTCCCTGCCGGGCGAGATCCGAGAGGAGTGCCACATCGGCGTCCGATCCGATGGCGATGGACGACAACGTGATAGATGCTTGCCGCATCTGAGAGATCAGCCGATCGTAGTCGGCGTTTGAGAGTGACCGGCCATCGCTAAGAAGAATGATGTGTTTGTAGCGACTGGGGAGGTCGCGGATGGCACGGAAGCCGACGTCGAGCGCCGGGAAGATCTCGGTGCCACCGGACGCGTCTATGGCCCGGATGCGCTCGCGCACCAACTCAAGGTCGGGACCGGTGCCCAGTTGACGCGGGGCCACCGACCAACGCGGCTGTGTATCGAACACGAGGACTCCGATGCGGTCTGCCGGATCGAGGGATTCCAGGGCGAGCGATGCGGCCTCACGGGCCATATGCATCTTGGTCGTGCCGTCCTCCCGCATGTCCATCGACCCGGACTTGTCGATGATGAGGACCATCGCCACCGAGCCGCGATCGCGCTTACCCGGAATGTTCATGTTCACGGGAAGTGCGTCGGCGATGGGCGTTCGCGCGTAGTCGCCGAGTCCATAGCTGTTCTCGCCGCCAATGACGACGAGGCCGCCACCGAGCGTCTGGACGAATGCGCGTACGGTCCGCTGCTGGTCGAGCGAGAATGCAGTCGCAGCGGTGTTGGCGATGATCAGGCCGTCGTAGCGCCGCATCGCCGAGAGCTTGGGCGTGATCGCCTGCGTCTGGCGCACCTCGACCTGAATCTCCGAGGCGACGAGGGCATCGCGCAACGGTCGAACCTCGAGCTCCGTCGGCGCGACGATCAGCACTCGGGGCCGATCCTTCACGACTGTATATGCGGAGAGTTCGTTGTTCTGACCGAAGGTGTCCCGTTCGGCCTCGACGCGCGCCCACAGGGTATGGAAGCCCTTCTTGAGATTGGCCTGACTCGCGGTGAATCGGTTGCTCCCCGGGGACAGATCGACCGCCTGGTCGCTGATCAGGCGTCCATCAAGCCAGAGGCGCACGTTCGCGCGGGTGCTGACCGTTGCGCCGACGGCGACGACGATGTCGAGGGCATCGCCCTCGCGGATCTGCGGCGCGACCTCGACCGCCTCGACCAACACTTCCTCCGGCGCCGGATTGGTCTGCGGCGCAATCGCAATCTGCACGCCCGCCTGGATCGCCGCCCGAATCTCGGGTTCGACGGCGCCGAGGTTCTCTCGTCCATCAGAGAGGAGGACAATCCGTTTGGCACCGGTCCTAGGGAACATCGACCGGGCGAGACGAATTGCCTCGCCAAGATCCGTCCCGTCGCTCGGTACCTGTACCACCTGTCCTGGCGCGCCAACGCCATCGAGCGGACGCTCGATGGCGGTCGAACGACCAAAGGAGACCACACCCGCGTTCTGTCGCGCGGCGAGAGACCGGATTGCGCCGGCCACGTAACTGTCCGCGGCCTCCTGCGAGGCGCGAGAGACGCTATCCGAGCGGTCGACAGCGAAGATGACCGACCTGGCATCAGATTCTGTACCCAGCATGGGGCGGGTCAGCGACAGTACGACCAGCACGACGATGCTCACACGGGTCGCGATCGCGGCTCGACGGAGCCACGCGGGGAAACGGGCCATCCGAGGCCGCCCGAGCAGAATGATGAAAGGCACGAGACCGATCAGAAGAAGGAGCGGCAAGTAAGAGTGAATCGCGAGGCTCATTCCTGGCGCCTACCTTCGCGCATAGACGAACCACTCGGTGACGAGGAGGAGAAGCGCCGCCACGACGAGATAGGGCCAGAACTCCCAGGTCACACCGTCCACCAGTCTTAGCGCACCCTGGCTCGCGGTCGCGCCGGGCAACTGACGCGGCCGAATGTCCGACTGGACCTCGTCGCCGGCGTTGACCGTGAACCAGATCTGGCTGAGCGTTGCGGTCGCGCTCCTCTGCACGATTGCGTAGCGACCAACCGTCTGCGTCTCAGCGAACGGGATTGCCCGACCCCGCGACGCGGCGTTCACCGGGAACAGGTAGGTCTTGCCGGTGGGGTCGCGCACCACGACGTCGACTGCCGTCCGGGCGGGTTGGATGTTGTAGACCTGACCCGGTGCCATCGTCTGGGATCCCGAGTTCGGTGCCAGCCAGTTCAGCGCGTTGGAGAGGAGCAGCGGGAAGGCGAGCCTCTGACCAATCTCCGGCTGGCGCGGGTCGAATGCCAAGACGATCAACTTCCGCCCCTCATCGAACCCTTGCCAGACCAGGGTCTGGTCCCTCGATTCGACGACCGGCGAAGTCCCTGCCGGTGGCTTCACGCGGACCATCCTGGGCAGGAAGACTCCGGCAAGGTCCAGAGACTGCAGGAGATCCGAACGCGCGTTGAATCGGACGATCTGCTGCGGCTGGGTGACCTCTGCGATCTCGAAGCCGGCGAAAGTGCCGACTGGCGGGTTCATCACCAGAATCGAGCCGCTCGGGAGTACGTCGCGCGAGCGCGGCAAGAACCCGTCGAACACCGTGACCGCGCCGACCACTTCTGAACGGTATTGCTGCGGCCGGATGTAGCTGACGCGTAAGTTCGGGATGGCCCCGAGACCGCGCTCGACAAAAGGTGGAGACGTCGAGACGACGGTGACGTCGAGATCCTCACTCGCGACGACCGCTTGCGCGTAGTTATCGAGCGGCAGGCTATCCGGAGCATCGAGGATAACCTCGAAGAGCCTCACGGTCGGACTAAGCGATATCACATAGTCGTGCGACGATCGCGGACCGATACGCACCGCGATCGACTCCAGGGGCACGCCGTCCGCCATGGAGCGGAGCGGCACGTGGACCAACTCGCCGCCGAAATTCGTCACCCTGGCAAAGCCCTGGAACCGCTGGCTTCCGTCGAAGATCCGTCGCACCTGGAGGGCGACCACGGCAACGTTGTTGGTCGCGGTGCCGATCGCAACGTGGCGAAACTCCTCGATCCCCGGTTCGAGCCCCGGCTGTTCCTCGTGGGCTCCGTCGCTGAACAGGGTGACGATCGTCCGAAACCCGGCGCGCTCTCGAGCAAGCGATCCCGCGATTTGCATCGCGGAGCGGACGGCGCTGCTCGCGACGCCTGGCTTCAGCGAACTGACCCCGCCGATGACCTGCTGACGATCCTGGCCTGACTCGATCAGTTCGACCGTGGCGCCTGCGCGCAGGACGGAGAATGAGTCGCCCTCCGGCGCGGCCTGAATGTGCTCGATGACCCGGCGGGTCGCCTCCGCGAAGCGGGTGGGGACGGTGTCGGTCGCCTGCATGCTTGTCGACGCATCGAGGATCAGGACGTGGTGCGTGGCCGCGGTACCCAGGGCCGCCGGGCGCGCCACCGCGATGGCGATGACAGCCGCGATCAACAACTGCAACAGCAGCAGAATGTTTCGTATGGGCGGACGCCACGTGGGCTTGCCTTCCGTATCGCGAATGACGTTGCGCCACAGTAGCGTGCTCGAGACCTCGATGCGCTCGTAGCGAGCCCGCAGGATGTAGAAGATGATGATGATCGGAATCGCGAGAAGCAGGAAAAGCGCGAGAGGGGAGACGAACGTCAACGCACCAGTCTCCGCTGCCGGAAATACTGGATGGTCAGCCCCTCGAACGGGAGTGAGGTGTTCATGCGCAGATACTTCACTCCACGCCGCGCGCAGAATGCCTCGATGTCGGCCGTCCATGCGGCCATACGCTCGTGGTACGAGCGAATGGACTGTGGTCCAAGCGTGAGTTCGATGCGCTCTTCGGTCTCGACGTCGAACAGTTCAACGTCTCCAGCCAGGCGCGGGTCGAGTTCCTCCTGATCGAGAAGGTGGATGACGGCCGTCTCGAGGCCGCGCTGCACCAGGATGTCGATGCCTTCGGTCACGCCATCCGCGGCGAGCAGATCAGAGATGACCAGAACCACACCGCGATGGGAGATACGCTGAACGTAATCTTGGGCGGCGGTCTGCAGGTGGGTGCGGCCTACCGGCCGAATACCAGAGAGAAATCGGAAGAAATTGAGTGCCTGGGACTTCCCGCGAACGGGCGAGAAGAACTCCTGGACGTGGTCGGTGATGGCCGCCGCAATGATGGTGTCGTATCGGCTCAGGCCTATGTATCCCAGCGCCGCTGCGACCTGCCGGGCGTAGGTCAGTTTTGGTGGCCGTCCCCAGGCCATCGATCGGCTCGCGTCGATCAGCAGATGGACGCCAACGTCCTCCTTCGCCTCCGTCAGTTTGAGGAAGAGTTGTTCCAGCCGTCCGAAGGCGTTCCAATCGATGCGACGGAAGTCATCGCCCGGCACATAGTGGCGATAGTCGGCGAACTCGAAAGAACTGGCCTTCCGCACGCTGCGGTGCTCGCCGATCAGCCCCGCCTTCACCGACCGCTGGGCCGCGACTGATAGTCGCTCCAGACGACGCAGAAATTGCTCATCGAGCAGATCGCTGCTCTGATCGCCGCTCCCCACCAGTGATCGTGCGCCGGCGATCAAGCCATCGGCGAATCCACCGCGCACCCGGATGGCAAGCGCGGCCAGTCGTTCGCTGATCGCCCGCAAGACCCTATCGCCCTGGCGCGAGCGGCACGGGCTGACCGGAGAAGTAGTCGCGGACGATCTGCCGTTTATCGAGCGGCACGTAATTCTGTTCCGGTCGAATTGAGAGTGCGTCAACGATCACCGTGCGCGATTGGCCGCCGGCGCCGCCGACCGTCCCATCGTGCGATGCGACAAGCGGGAGGTTCTCGCCTTCCTCCAGGCTGGACGACCCCCCATCGGCGCGCCCGCGGAGATCCAGGACCCGACCCGGGGCGACACGCTGGCGATTCGGAGGCGAATACACGTCCCGGCTGAGAGCTCCACCGGCGCCTCCGGCCTGCGCATCCGTCCGGGCCAGCCCCTGAGCTCCGTTCACCGAACCACGCCCCGAATTCGCCGCCGCTTCGGCATCGCTATCGCCTGGTGCTCCGGTGTAGTTCTCCGCGTACGCTCCGGCTTCTTCTCCGAACCCTGCCGCGGACGCGAGTCCCTCGAAGTTCGCCAGAGCGTCCAGCGTCTCGGCATCGAGTTCACTGAGCGCACCCGGATCCTGGAACTCGTCCGGCGATCCCTGGCCGCTCGCCATGCTCCGAATCTGGTTTCCTGATTCCCGCACCCCTTGTCCGAGCTCGGCCAGTGTGCGCTGAATCGCCTCGGTATTGTCCTGCTGAAGCGCCTGAGCCGCCCTCTGAAGCCGGGCCGCGAGTTCCGGATTCGTCGGCGCAATGTTCCTCGCCGCCTCGGTGAGCTTGGTCGCCAGGTCGCGCCGAGCCCGGACCGACAGTTGCTCGGATTGGGCGCCGAGCGCGGCCAGTTGGCGTTCGGCCGCCTCATAGTTGCCGCGGCGAATGCTCTCCGCCGCGTCGGTCGTCGCGGAACTGTCGCTCAGCGCGTGCGCGAGTTGATCCATTGCGGCGCGCTGCTGTGCGAGGATCTCGGCGCGCCGGGCGAGTTCGGCCTGGATCTTGGCGAGGCGGGCCGCGAACTCCTCAGGTGTCATGCTCTCACCCTCTAGACCGGTCATGAACTGGTCGAGCGAAGGATCGAACAGGCCCGTCTCTCCGAACCCGCGTGCGCTGTCCTCATAGATGATTGGTGACGCAGGGCCGTCACCTGCCTGATCGAAAGCGGGGTCGAAGGCAAGGTCCGCAACCATCGCGGTCGTGCCGCGAAGCCGCAAGTCCAGCGTGGAGAGGACAGCGAAGGCGGCGGCCAGCGCCAGCGCCAGCGCCAGCGCCCTGAGGTCGCGCCAGGGCGCGCGAAGGCCGACGGACCCGAACGAGTCGAAGTCGCGCACGGCGTGGATCGCCTGCCGGATCTGCAGTCGCGGCAGACGCCCGTCGGCACCGGACCTGATCGACTCAACGGCAGTGCCGCACACCTGCCCCAACCCGAGAGCCCGGTCCACGACCCGCGCACAATCGCCATAGGTGATCCGCTGCAACGCGAGCACGAGGAGCGTCCAGGCGGCGATCAACGAGATCACCCCCTGGACCAGCACCTCAGAAACGGGAATCGCGGCGAACCAGAGGAACCGAGCGATCGCATACACCATCGCCGCGAGAGTCGCTCCGCGAATGACCAGACATACCGCTCGCTGGAGCCAGATGACCCGACGTGCCGCCGTCAGACTAGCGAAGAGCTCAGACTCGATCGCCTCGCCATCTCGAGCGAGCAGGGTCACCGGCATCCGTGCGTCTCCGGCCACGCGCGCGATGTCGGTACCGGAGGTGAACGGCGCAAGAATCACGCGCTGCGCGCGATCCAGGTCGAGTCTCCAGGTGCGGGACCTCTGTCGGTAGGTTCTGGTGAGGCCTCGCCGACCGGGCCGGAAGAGGCGCACGCGTGAGAGCATCCGGCCTCCGGAGATAGCTGCACGCATGATGGCATAGCCTGCCCCAGGAAGGGCAACTAGCCCCGCGCTGCTAACCGACAATTGGAGCCAGCGTCAAGCGCTCTCCACAGCACCCGTCTCTGCACCACGACAGTGCAGTACGGTGCGTCGCGCGGTGTCTCCGGGATACGCGCAGATGGTGTATTGTTGCGCCAAATTTGGCCTGCGGCAGCGGGCCGAATCATTTTGTGGGGGTTGTGGTATGTCTCGCTATCTCTCGCGTCGGCGTGCGCTACTTGGATTGCTGGGGATTGCCGCCGTGCCGGTACTGGCCGCCTGTGGAGGGGCGGCACCCACGGCGACGCCGGCACCGGCGAAGCCTGCCCCGGCGGCACCCGCAGCCCCGGCGGCCCCCGCTCCCGCGCCCAAGGCCGAGGCCCCCGCTGCTCCGGCGGCACCCACGGCGACGCCGGCACCGGCGAAGCCTGCCCCGGCGGCACCCGCGGCCCCGGCGGCCCCTACTCCCGTGCCCAAGGCCGCCGCGCCCAAGCTGGGCGCGCAGCTCATCGGCAAGCTCGAAGGACCAGAGATTATCCTCGATCCGGCCCGCTATCCCAAGAGCTTCAACGAGGCGCCGCAGTTGGCCGAGCAGGTCAAGGCGGGCAAGCTACCGCCAGTCAAAGAGCGCATCGGCGAGGATCCGCTCGTCGTCAAGCCCGTCCACAGCATCGGCAAGTACGGCGGCACCTGGCGACGCGGCTTCACCGGACCAGCCGATGGCCAGAACGGCCACCGAGTCGCCGGTGGCGACCGCCTACTGTTCTGGGACGCGACCAAGTACCCCAAGATGGTGCCGAATCTGGCCAAGGACTGGAAGTACGACGCCAGCTTCCGCACTCTCACCGTTTCTCTGCGCCGCGGCGCCAAGTGGTCAGACGGCAAGCCGTTCACGACCGACGACATCATGTTCTGGTGGGAGGACGTCTACCAGGACAAGGAGCTCACGCCGGTCAAGTCGTCCTACATGGAAGTCAAGGGCAAAGAAGGCAAAATTGTCAAGGTTGACAACTTCACCGTTCGGTTCGAGTTCGCTGACCCCTACCCACTGTTCGTCGAAATCCTCGGTAGCTCGATCCCGATCTTCGCCGGTCCGGCGATTCAGGGTTCATCGGGTACCGGTGGCTACTTCCCGAAGCACTACATGCAGCAGTTCCACAAAAAGTACGCCAGCAAGGAAGACCTCGACAAGCGGATCGCTGAGGCCAAGATTGACAACTGGGTCAATCTGTTCAAGCTCAAGGCCAGCTGGCACCTGAACACGGAACTGCCCGTCCTCACACCATGGCGCACGACGACCCCGGCGAACACGCCGACCTGGGTACTCGAACGCAACCCGTACTACTACGGCGTCGACACCGACGGTAATCAGCTCCCCTACATCGACAAGATCTCTATGACCCTGGCTGAGAACCTCGAAGTGTTGAACCTCCGGGCGATTGCGGGCGAGTACGACATGCAGGCACGGCACATCGACATCGCGAAAATCCCGGTGTTCCTGGAGAACCAGCAGCGCGGCAACTACAAGATTGCGATCGACCCGGCGCAGCACGGCGCCGATGGCGCCTTCCGCGTCAATTTGAGCTACGACAAGGATCCCGAGATCGCCAAGTGGCTATCCAGCCGCGACTTCCGACGCGCCCTGTCGCTCGGCATCGACCGCGACCAGATCAACGAGACGATCTTTCTGGGCATCGGGACGACGGGATCGGCCGTCTGCTCCGAGGACAATCCGTTCAACCCTGGCCCACAGTACCGGACTCTCTGGTCCACGCTCGACCTCAAACAGGCGAACGACATGCTCGACAAGCTCGGGTTGGACAAGAAGGATGCCGAGGGATACCGCCTGCGCACCGACGGCAAGGGTCGGCTGCGCATCGAGCTCATGACGATTGGCGGCGCCTTCATCCAGTTCACCAAGATCGCCGAAATGGTCAAGGAGCAGTGGAAGAAGATTGGCATCCAGGGCGACGTCTCCGAGCAGGAGCGGAGCCTGTCCGTGCGCCGCATCGAAGCCAACGAGACCCAGATTCACATCTGGCAGAATGACGGCTCCGACGAGCTCTACCTGTATCCAGCCAATCAGTTCCCGTTCATGCCTGGGGCGTCGATGGGGCCGGAGTTCGGCAAGTGGTTCGCCTCGGGTGGCAAGCAAGGCATCGAGCCGAAGGATCCGGAAATCAAGCGCGCCTGGGACATGTTCGTGCGTGGCCCCGGCTTGCCGGAAGAGGAGCGCATTCGCCTGGGTAAGGAGATCTGGAAGATCGCCATCGACGAAGTCTGGGTCATCGGCACCGTCGGGCTCTCCGGAGCGTTCATGGGGATCCGCGTCAACAGCAACAAGATGGCCAATCTTCCGGCGCGGCACCTGAACCTGCAGGCGGGCCAGACGCCGAACATCTCGCGCCCGGCAACGTTCTACTTCAAGTAGGGCGAGGGAGATACGGGGAGCTTGAGAGGAGTCGGCCAGCAGCGGTGATCGGCTACATCGTGCAGCGGCTGGTGTTGGCCTTTTTCACGACACTGGCGATCTCGATCATC
>VGOZ01000091.1 GCA_016875715.1 Chloroflexota bacterium
ACGCCGCGGGGTGGGACATGAGCAGACGGTTATCGGTATAGATGGGGCTGCGCAGACCCGAGGTGTAGGTGTACGGCTCGGCCAGGTTCAGGGCGACCGCACCGATATCGAGGAGCGCCGCGGCGACCCGCTCCCGCAGCTCGTCGAGCCGGGCGTGCCAGGCCGGGTCGCCCTGACGCGACAGCCGCTCGTGATCGATGAGCTCGGCCTTTGCGTGCTGGTACGCCGACAGCACCCGCCGCGCCTCGGCCAGAGCGGCATCGGTCGATGGGTCGAGGTCGGATCGGTTCGACTCGCGCGGCATCGTGCCCCCCTCCCCTCCTACGCCTTACGGTTGTCATACGCTTAGGTTGCGGATACAATACGTCTTACGGAACTACGTCAATCTCGCTGTTTACGGGAGGCTTGCGGTTGAGGCACGCTATTCATACGCTCCCATCCATAGATTGCCGGTGTGCCCCGGCGGAAGAAGGTTCAGCCAGTGGGCGTACTAGTGAAGACCGTTCGCGTCCAGAAGGCGCTCTCTCAAGAGGACCTCGCCCGTCTGGCGGGCGTTCGCGCGGCGACGATCTCAGATATAGAGCACGGCAAGACCCAGCCGCGACCGAGCACGATCCGCGCGCTCGCGAGCGCTCTCGGCGTGCCGCCGGAGAGACTGACGGTCGGGGCGGCCTAGCCGGCCTGGCGCTCAGCGGCGCTCCTGCGCAGGAAGTGCTGCTCTACGGGCGCAACAGCACCGACGACCAGGCCGAGGCCGGGACGATCCAGAGCCAGCAGCACTTCCTGCGTCACTACGCCGAGCTGTACAGGCTGCGCGTCGTCGGCCAGTTCTGGGACGCGGGCGTGTCGGGCACTGTCCCGCTCGAGCAGCGTCGCGAGGGCCGGGCGCTGCTCGAGGCGGCGAAGGCCAGGCCGGGAGCGATGGTGCTCGTCTATCGCCTCGATCGGCTAGGGCGCTCCCTCCGCGTGGTGCTCGACGCGCACGACGCGCTTGAGCGCATCGGCGTCAGCGTCAAGTCGGGGACGGAGCCCTTCGACACGTCGACGGCGTTCGGCAAGTTCATGCTGCAGTTCCTCGCGGGCCTGGCCGAGATGGACCGCGCCAACCTGCTCGAGCGTATGTCGCGCGGCCGCGATCGCGTCGTCCGCGCGGGGCGCTGGGTGTCGGGCACGATCCCATTCGGTTATCAGCTCGGGCCCGACGGCGCCCTCGAGAAGAGCGCGCGCTGGATCGACCAGGCGGGCATGACCGAGGCCGAGCTCGTCGTCGACCTCTTCCGCCGCCTCGCCGGCGGATCATCGGCCGCCGCCGAGGCGGTTCGCTTGAACGCCCTGGGTGTGACGTCGGAGCGGAACTGCGCGAGCGGCCGCCGGCGGGTCACGACCGGGCTCTGGAAGCCGGATCGGATCACGAAGATGGTCCACAAGAGCCTGTACACCGGGACGCACGTTCATCGGTCCAAGCACGGGACCGAGATCGCGGTCGTCCCGGCGCTGATCGACGAGGAGCTGAGGGTGGCAGCCGCGGCCAGACTAAGCTCCAACCGCCGCCTCGCTACGAAGAACGCGCGGCGCCTCTACCTGCTGCGCGGCCTGGTCGACTGCCGCTGCTGCGGTTCGGCGTACTGCGGCGCCACCCACGCCGCCCGGAAGACCGCGTACTACTTCTGCAGCGGGGCGAAGGTCGGCCGGAAGTACGGCGGCCGTGTCCCCTGCGACGCCCGGATGATCCGCGCCGAGGATCTCGAGGCGGCCGTCTGGGACGACTGCGCTGCGTTCCTCCGCGATCCCGGGCCAGCCCTCGCCGAGGCGCAGCGTCAGCTGCGCGCGCGGCTGTCGGACCAACCGAAGCTCGAGGCCCAGCGCGAGCGCCTGTTCGCGGCGCTCGCCGAGAAGAGCGCCGAGCGCGAGCGCGTCATGACCCTGTACCGCCGCGGACGGATGCCGCTCGACGAGGCCGAGCAGCAGATCGACGACGTGCAGCGCGAGGCCGCGCAGCTACGCGAGCAGCTCGAGACCATCCGCACGGCCGAGGAGCTGGCCGAGGCGACCGAAAGCCAGTACACGGACGCGGTCGCGATGGTGGCCGAGCTCGGCGCCACCCTGGACCAGATCGAGCAGAGCGGTGACCTCGGCGCGAAGCGGACGATCATTGAGCGCCTCGTGCGCTACGTCTCGGTCGCGCCCACGGGCGACGGCATCGCGCGCGCCCGGGTCACCTACCGCTTCAGCCCGCCCAAGGCAGCCCCGGTGAGTAGTCTTGCCTTCATCAAACATGAGGATAACCCGGACGCACCGGCCGACGCCGCGAAGTTCCGGCGCACGCTCGCCGAGCTCGCGTGAACCCGATCGCGACCGACCGGCTCACCGTCCGCAACCTCCAGTCCGACGACGCGGCCGCGCTCCAGGAGATGATCGTCGGGTAACTGGCCTCGGATCTTGCCCAGTACGACCGGCCCCGGCCGACCGGCGATCGCGGGGATCGCGGGAGGGTTCACGCACGGTTGACCGTTTCCTGGCGGCCTGCGAGTGCTCTACCGGGGCACTGGTCGGCCTGCTCGCCCTCAACGATGCGACTCCGCCCGCGGAGGGAACGCGGAACTTCGGCTACATCCTTCACCACGCTATCACGGCCGTGGCTGCGCGTCCGAGGCGGGGGCAAGTGTCTTGCGGCACGCGTTCGGCGCGTGGGACGAGCAGATGTTCATCTGCGGGGCGGCGGAAGATCGGATCGATTGCGTCGGAAGGCCCTCAAACCGCGAGCTGACTCGTGCAGTGGGCGCAGCGCCGCGCCCCGAGGGGCACCGTGCTCAGGCACTCCGGGCAGGCCTTCGTCGTCGGCGCACCCGGCGCGGGCGGCGGCCGCAGGCTGTCGGCCAGGCGATTCGCCGGCATCACGATCAGCCAGTAGATCACTGCTGCTACCACGACGAACGAGAAAAGCGAGTTGACCACCAGGCCCGGCTGAAACGTACTCCCATTGATCGTGAACCTCCACGCCGCGAAGTCCGGCAGGCCCCCGAACGCGCCGATGAGCGGGGTGACAAGGCCCGTTACGACCGCGGTGACGACCGCGCCGAACGCCGCACCCATCACTACCGCCACAGAGAGGTCGACCACGTTCCCTCGCATCAGGAACTTACGGAATCCGTCCAAGGCGCTCACCTCGCCCGCGTGGCCGCCAGTCTAGACGGGCGATCGGGCGTACCGCGCGATCGCCTACGGCAGTGTGGCGACCAGTGCCCGGTACGCTTTGCCCCGCCCCTCCAGACTCATGGGTGGGCATTCCGCCGGGATCACGACTGTTTCGTAGCGCTCCAGGAATGTCTCCGAGGCTTCGGCTCGCAGAACCGCGCTACCCTGAACGAGCGTCACGATCAGGCAGGTCTCTCCCGCGCCAGAGAGAACCGTCGGTTCCGGGCCGACCTGCTCGAGCATGAAGTGCGGACAACGGGTGAGTGTGCCGCGTCCCAGAGGAGCGCTTTCCCAGGGTGTGATCATCGGCGCCGCATCTGGCACGGTCGAGCGCAGCGACTCCACGTGGTGCAGGGCGCGTCCCGCACCCTCCGGTCTACCCCAGTCCCACAGGCGATAGGTGAGGTCGGAACTCTGTTGCACCTCGTAGAGAAGGATGCCCGGTCCCAACGCGTGAATAAGGCCCGGCTGGCTGTAGACGGTGTCGCCTGGAACTACCTCGACATAACGGACAAGGCTTTCCATCGCCACGGTTCCGATCGCACCCGCGAGGGTCTCTGCGGTCACGCCCGGAAGGAGACCGGCGATCACCCGGGCGGTCGCGCCGGCCGTCTGCACGATGTGCCACGCTTCAGCCTTGCCGACCGCCTCGTCGCCTGCGAGGTGACGCGCGTTCTCGTCGTCGGGATGGACCTGAATCGACAGCCAGTCCTGTGTATCGAGGAGTTTGACGAGCAGCGGGAAGCGGTGGTGGGCCCGGCGGACGCCGCGCCGTCCGACGAGACGGCGCCCCCACGTCGCGGTGAGGTCACCGAGCGTCTCGCCTCGACCGCGCAGGCACGACCCATCGTGCGCGACCCAGACCTCGCCCATGCCGCTGCCGAGGCCCAGCCTATCCCCGCCCCAGACGCGCGGCCGAGCATCTGGCCGTGTGCGGAGCGGCCCTAACTCGACCATAAATCGTGCGAAGTGTGCATGTCGTGGTGCGATCTGACAACTGCGGCCACCCCGCAATCGCGTCTCACGCCGTGCGCGGCTTCGGCGGAGTGGACGCGGTGACAGTCAGAGCGACGCCCAGGCGAACGCGTCCACCGGCGGTGGTGGTGGCGGACCCGCGTCGTACGGACTGGGCGGCGCGATCTGCCGATACCGCCCGCTGAAGAACAGCAGCGGATCGCCGCCTCCCGCCGCTTCGCCGTTCTCGACGTGCCCGACGAAGATGGTATGGTCGCCTCCGTCCACGGCCTCGGCGATGCGACAGTCGAGATACGCCAGGCAACCATCGATGATGGGCGCGTCCCACGCGGTGCTCCGCGTGCTGCAGTCGGAGAAGAGGCTGTGCTCGCCGGGGCGCCGCCCTGCGAACCGATCGGAGAGAAGACGCTGCTCCTCATTGAGGATGTGGATGCAAAAGCGCCCGGCGCGGATCGCCATGTCGTGGCACTGTGCCCGCTTGTCGACGCAGATGAGGACGAGCGGCGGGTCGAGCGAAACCGACGTGAACGAGGAGAGGGTAATGCCGCGTACCTCCTCGCCATCACGGATCGTCGCGACCGTGACGCCGGTCGCCCAGCGACGCATGACCTGCCTGAAGAGATCGGGACCGACCGACGGGCCCGGCGTGTGCTCTGTCACCCCCACCCTCCTGGCAGGATCTTAGGCCGTGACGCCGATGCCATCGTCAGTGTCGCCACTCGTCGATCAGCGAGGCGACGAGACCTGTCCATCCCGTCTGGTGGGAGGCGCCGAGGCCCTGGCCCGTATCGCCATGGAAGTACTCGTGGAACAGGAGTAGATCCCGCCAGTGCGGGTCGTGCTGGAACGGGCTGTCGATCGGGAAGATGGGCCGCAGTCCGTCTACACCGCGCGAGAACAGCGCGATGTGGCGGTCGGCGAGTTCGCGCGCGATTTCGCCGAAGGTGACGCCGGGGACGACCTCGATTGATTGCCCGTACGCCTTGGCGAGTTTCCTCAGCGATTCGATCATGAGGAACGAGGTCGGAAACCAGACCGGTCCCCGCCAGTTGGAGTTCCCGCCCTTGATCTTCGTCTGCGCCTCGGCCGGCTCGTAGGCCACTGTCCGGCCGTTATGGCTGAAAGGCTGGGCCATGTGAGCGCGGGAGAGGCTCCGCAAGCCATACCGCGAGAGGAACTCGTCGCCGTCGCAGACTCTGATCAGCACCCGGCGCATCTGCTCCAGGTCGACCAGCGTGCACACGCGCACGATCTCGCCGGCCTGGACAACCGTGTTCACGCAGTGCTGCACCAGGTCCTGCCGATTGGCGAGAAACCAGTCGTGGTTGAAACGGAACTCCGGAAACGGACGGATCCACTGCTCCTCGAGGCGCTCAACCGCGAACAGCGGGATCAGCCCCACCATCGACCGCACGCGGAACACATCCGACGTCCCGTCCCGGTGCCGCAGGACGTCGTAGAAGAAGCCGTCCCGCTCGTCCCAGAGGTGCATGCTCTTCATCGCCGCGCCGATGTACACGTAGTGCTCGAAGAACTTGGTGGCCATCGACTCGTAGACGCTGTTCTCCTTCGCCAATTCCAGCGCGATCCGCATCAGGTTCAGGCAGTACATGCCCATCCATCCGGTCGCGTCGGACTGCTCCAGCACCGCATCGCCGCCGAACCCCTCGCTCCGGTCGAACGCGGTGATGTTGTCCAGGCCGAGGAAGCCGCCCTCGAACACGTTGTTGCCCGAGCGATCGACCTTGTTCACCCACCAGGCGAAGTTGATGAGCATCTTGTGGAAGCAGCGTTCGAGGAACGTCCGATCCGCGACCCCGGTGCGGATGCGATCCATGTTGTAGACGCGCCACACCGCCCACGCGTGAACGGGGGGATTCGTATCCGAGAACTCCCACTCATACGCCGGGATCTGCCCGTTAGCGTGCTGGAACTGCTCGAACAGCATGAGCCAGAGCTGCTCCTTCGCCAGCGCCGGATCGACAAGCGCGAGGACGACAGCGTGAAAGGCGAGGTCCCAGGCCGCGAACCAGGGGTACTCCCACTTGTCTGGCATGGAAAGCACGCGCATCGAGTTGAGATGCCGCCAGTGCGCGTTCCGGATGGTTGCCCTGCCCGGGGGTGGCGGCGGGTAGGCCGGATCACCATCGAGCCAGCGGGCCGTATCGAAAAGGTAGATCTGTTTTGTCCACAGCATCGAGGCGAATGCCTGCCGTTGGATCCCCCGTTCGTCGGCGGACGCTTTCGGAGGGTGGATTGCGGCGAAGAACTCATCCGCCTCGCGCCGCCGCCGGCGCACGATCTCATCGACGAGCGCAAGCGGGCGGCGCGGCTGCCCGTCGGTGAGCCGAAGGCGCAGCACGGTGGACCCCCCCGCCGGGACCTCGGCTGTGCGCCAGAGGCAGGCCTTCGATCCGCGTTCGTCCCAGTTCACCGCTTCGATCTCGCCGTGCACGATTCGACGATGGAAGGCGTCCTTCGTGTGGCGGCTCCGCGAGGGGATTTCCCGCCCGTAGAGACGCGTGCAATTGGTCTCGTTATCTGTGAAGAGCGGCGTGACGCCCTCCTCACAGTACAGGTAGCGTGTCCCAAGCCGGTAGGAGAAGCCGAGATTGCTCAGTTGAGGTCCGGCGGAATCGTCGGCGATGAGAACGACCGCGCCATCGGCTCCCGCCGCGCGTGCGATCGTCGGCGGGGGCCGATCGAGGCCGTCCCATGCCCAGGTGTTGCGGAACCAGATCTGGGGCAAGATGTGGAGGCGCCGCGGTTCCGGACCGCGATTGAAAGCCTCGATGCGAATGACAAGATCCTCTTCGGAGGCTTTGGCATACTCGACGAAGACATCCCAGTACCGGTCGCCGTCAAAGACACCGGTATCGAGCAGTTCGTATTCCCGTTCGGTGGGAGGGAGGTTCCGATTCTGCTCCACGAGTTCTTCGTAGGGGTAGGCTGCCCACGGGTACTTGTACAGATACCGCATGTAGGCGTGGCTGGGCAGGTTGTCCAGATAGAAGTAGTACTCCTTCACGTCCTCGCCGTGGTTGCCCTCGCCGGGGACGAGGCCGAAGGCGCGCTCTTTGAGGATCAGATCCTCCTCGTTCCAGAGCGCCAGTGAGAAACAGAGCAACTGGTAACGGTCGCAGATGCCGGCCAGGCCATCCTCGCCCCAGCGATACGCCTTCGATCGCGCCTGATCGTGGCTGAGGAACTGCCAGGCGTTGCCGTCGGCGCTGTAATCCTCGCGGACCGTGCCCCAGGATCGCTCGGCCACGTAGGGTCCCCAGCGTCTCCACGCACCAAGCCGCGCCTGATCGCCCGACAGGCGACGATGCTCCTCGGTTGTCGGTTCCTTCGTCGTCACCTTTCCCTCATCGGCACTTGTACTCGGAAGGATATTGGCGCTGCGTTACCGAATCTGCCGGCCGCGGCTCTGACTTTGCCTACGGCGGCACGCTCCCCGTCATTACCAGCACTCCCGATACCCAGTCGCCCCGCTCGCGGTACGCGACGATGAAGGTGCCCGGTTCCATACCGGGCCAGGGATCGAACGGGTCGGCGATGCGCGCCGCGCTCTGGAACCGCTCCGCGAGTCCGGCGCTACGAAACCTCTCGTAGCTTCCCAGCAGGATCGCATCGCCGGGAATGAGGTCGCGCGACTGCGCGCGCGCTTCGGCCCGTCGAGGAATCTCCTCCGGAACTCACTCGCGTTCGATGTACTACATGATGTCGTTCGCTAGCGCGACGGTGATCTGTCCGCTGCGGTAGGTGATGAACCGGCCATTCGGGCGCCCGTTCGTGCCGAATCGGGCCTCGAACTCGTCGCGGAAGAGGCCGAGGCCGCCAGAGGCGCATCGGCGTAGGTGTCACCCGTGCCGCCGGCCCGGACAGAGGCGGGAGCGCGCTCGATGATGGCGCGCGAGTTCGCGTCGGCGCGGCCTGACACGCGAAAATGGGCGGCAGTATGAGGGCGAGGATCAGCGCGGGGTGAAGCCGGCTCACCGTTCGGTCAGTATGCTCGATCCGGCCGACGGTTCCCCCATATTGGCCCACGTGGCTCGCCTGACGCGCCGCGCGTTCGCTTTGGGAGGAACGCTCGGTCTCGTTGCAGTTCCGCTAGCCTGCGCCCTCCCACCACCCCCTACCCCGACCCGTCCTGCCCTGACAAGACCTCCCACCCGGGAACCCACGGCGAAGCTCATCCCGTATGTATCCGGAGGTCTCGGCCTCTTTCGTGATGAGTGGGAGGCGCGGTACGGCCCGCCCGTCTCCAGCACCGCCTCCTTCGTGCTCTACCGCGGCGGCATCGGGGCCTCCTTCGCGAATGGGATGGTCTGGTACGTCGAGCGCGAGTGGAACTTCGCCGACGCTGTCGGCCAGGACCTGGCGCGGGCCGAATCCCGCCGGTTCCTTCCCGGAGATGCCGGCGCGATGAGCGAACATGAGACCCGCTTCCTCCGTCGGTACGACCGGTACTTCAGCGCGGCGCTGGCGGCCCGATTCGCCTCGGTAGCGTCGTCGGACAATGCGGTCGACCTCTGGCTTGGCCAGCCGGCCGGCTGGTTCATTGTCTTCTACCGCGACGTCGGCGAGCGAGTCTGGTCGCTGGCCCTCTCCACCGGGAACAATCCCGATCTGAACGAACGCTCCCGCCTGTAGTGCGGGGTGCGACTCGCGACCTGACCCTCCATCATCGCAGTCCGACCCGCGGGAAGCGTGGGGAGGCCAGTACCATGGCGACGGGAGGTGAGACTCGATGTATGCCCCCGCAACCGAATTCGGGCCGGATGTCGGCGATGTCGAGGTGTTCCCCCACGGCGATCAGGTCCACCTGTTCCACCTGACACTGCGCAACTGCGATGTCGCGCAGCACGTCGCATCGGACGATGGCCTGGCCTGGCGGCCGCTGCCCGAGGCGCTCCGGACCGGCGATCCCGGAGCCTGCGACGACGACATGATCTGGACGATGTCGGTTACGGAACGAGGGGGCCGCTTCTACATGCTGTACACCACGCTTGCCCAGGCCGAAGGTGGCCGCGTGCAGCGCAGCGCGCTCGCCGTCTCCGACGATCTCCTCACCTGGCGCAAGCACGGCGACGGGTCAGTCGCCGAGGCCGATGGACGCTGGTATGAGGCCGACCTGGCGGAGACCGCGCGAATCTCCTGGCGCGATCCGAAGCCGATCCTCGTCGGCGACACGTATCACGCGACGGTCAACGGACGGGTGAAGGATGGCCCGCTCCAGCGGCGGGGGTGCGCCGCGCTCATGGCGTCGCGCGACCTGATCCACTGGCAGGTCCCCGGCCGCCTCTGTACGCGCCGGGCCGATACTGGGACCTCGCGTGCCCTCAAGTCTTCACGATCGACGGGCGCTACTTCCTGACCTCCGCGATCATGGAGGATCGCCTCCAGCACTACTGGTAGGCCGAGGACTTCCTCGGCCCATACGCCGTGCCGGCCGACGGGGCCGTGCTCGCGCCCGCGGGCCACTACGCCGGGCGGGTCTGTCACTGGCAGGGTCGCGATCTGTTCTTCTGCTGGAACCCCGCCGACTACGCATGGGCGGGTAACCGGAACAGCTACTGCAAGCACGTGCCCGCGCCACTCGTCCTGCGGCGTCGCAACGATGGCACGCTCCGACGCGAGAGCTACCCCGGCTGGCGAGCCTACCAGGAGAGTCCGCTTGTCGCGCCGCGGCTGGTCCGCGTCTCAACCTTGCGCGGCACGGCGCTCACCGACTGGCGTGTCGAGGCATCGGACGGCATGGATCAGGCGGAGACCGCCGAGGAGTGCGGCGACTTCCTGCTCGATGGGCGAATGACCCCGCTCGCGAGTCGCTACGGCCTCGGGTTCCGCCTCAACAGCCTGAGTGGCGGCTACTACGTCGAGTTCAACGCCGAGTCGCGCTCGGTCAGTCTCCAGAAGTGGCTGGTTCCCACCGAGCGGGTGACCTATGGGTATCGCGACCTACAACGCGGTGAGATGCGCCACCCGCTCCGCAGCGGCGAGGAGGTCACGATCCGTCTCCTGGTGGTCAGACCGTACATCGAGGTCGAATTCGACGGCGATGTGGTCATCGCAACTCTCAGTCAGGAGCGGGATCGCGGGAGGGTCGGCATCTGGTGCGAGGGCGGCTCCCTCGCGCTGCGCGACGAGAGGATCGCGCCGATGCGGCGCTCACATCCCTGAGTCGCCGGCGGTCTTGGCGGCCTCCGTGGGCCGGACGGAGTCTCAGCGGTTCGCCTCCGCCCGGGCGAACATCCAGGTGCCGACGACCATGAAGAGGGCGAACAGCGCGCCGCACAGGGCGAGCGTCACTAGCGGCGGGTCGAGCACCGTGAGTGGGAACTCGCTCGTGCCCGTGTAGTACGCGCCGCGCATGAGATCGACCGCGTACCGGAGCGGCGAGATGCGCGAGCCGATCTCCAGCGGCAGAGGCAGGTTCTGGATCGGACTGAATACGCCGCCCAGGAAGTACTGCGGCAGGAAGATGAAGGGGAAGACCTGGCTTGCCGCGCGTTGACTGCGGATGTTCGCCATCAGCAGTACCCCGAAGCTCCCCCCGAACACGCAGATCACGATCGCCGTCGGCACCATGCGAGCGATCTGCTCCATGGTGAACGGGATGCCGTAGAGCACGGCGAAAGCGAAGATCCCCACCCCCTGAGCAAGCGCGACCATCGACTCACCGCAGATCTTCCCGAAGATGATCACGTAGCGTGACACCGGCGAGACGAAGATCTCCTGACTGAAGTCGTTCTGGCGATCCTCGATCAGCGAGATGATCCCAAAGGCCGAGGACTGGAACAGCGTCTGCGCCAACACGCCGGTCATCGTGAAGATCACGAAGTCGTAGCCGACCTGGCGGCCGATGCTCGCCTGAAGGCTTCCGCCCAGCGCCGCGATGATGACAATCGGAAAGACCAGTTCGGAGACGATCCTCAGGCGATCGCGCAGGAACTTCAGCAGGTCGCGCTGCGCGATGATGAGGATGGAACTGACTTCAGACATCGTCACGCTCGCGAATGATCTCCAGGTAGGCGTCTTCGAGCGTCGGCATCTGGGTGCGGACGAGTGAGAGCGGCGTCTCGATCGCCCGCAGGACCGAGTGCGCCGCCCGCTCGTCGACGGGAACCCGGAGCGGCGCCCCCTCGAGGAAGGGGATCTCGCGCCGCCGCAGTT
>VGOZ01000092.1 GCA_016875715.1 Chloroflexota bacterium
GGAGTTTCATCAGGGCCAGACGGGTCCGCGTCTTGATCGTGCCCAGTGGCTCCCGGGTGCGCTCCGCGATCTGCCACTGGGTGAATCCGCCGAAATAGGCGAGCTCGAGAACGGTGCGCTGGTTCTCGGGAAGTTGCCCCAGCGCGTCGCGCACGAGCGTGCGCTCCTCCCGTAACCAAGCTCGCTCCTCGGGTAGCGGCGACTCGTCTCGGACCTCGAGGAGCGCGAGTTCCACGTCGGCCGCGTGATTCGAGGCCCGCTGGGCTCGGATCACGTCGATCGCGCGGTTGTGCGCGCTCCGCAGCAACCAGGATGCAAACGCCCCCCGAGCCGGGTCGAATCGGTCCGGCTGCCGCCAGAACTTGAGAAACACGTCCTGGGTGATCTCTTCGGCAGTCGACGGATCGCGCACGATGCGAAACGCCAGTGAGTAGACGGGCCCGCTGTAGCGATCGTAGAGCGCGGCCAGCGCCGTCGCATCGCGTCCTACCAGACGCCCAACGAGGAGGAAGTCTTCCCCGACACGTGTCAAGTGCTCTCCAAGCGCTTGCGCGCGATCACACCAATCCTACGATCCGATCGAGAGCGCGGATGCACCATCGATGGAATCGGACCGTCAGGCAGGCGGTGACTGTTATCCTCTGCCGCGGTGTCATCGACGGCTCTCCAAGCCTATGAGGATCGGTATCCCGTCCTGCCCGTCGCCGATGCCAGGGAGATCGTCGGTCACCACGTTCCAAGTGTAGGCACCGAAATTGTGGATCTTGAGCAGATCGCGGGACGAATACTGGCCGCCCCGATCATCGCTGAGGAAGACGTCCCATCCTTTCCCGCCGCGACGGTCGATGGGTATGCGATCGACGCCTCGACTCGCGGGACAGACTTCGAAGTCGCCCTGGAGTTGATTGCGGGGGAAGACGGCACGCGCCGCTCCGTGGGTCCCCGCGGCGCCGCCAGAATCATGACTGGTGCTCCCTTGCCCCGTGGCACGAACGCTGTCGTGATGTTCGAGGACGCGGATGAATCAGCGGGAAGAGTCCGAATCCGGCGCACGCCGCGAGAGGGGGAGAACGTTCGGGCGCCCGGTTCCGACCTGGCGAGAGGGCAGGAAGTCCTCCCGGCCGGATCGATCGTGGGCCCGCCGGAGATCGGCCTGCTGGCGAGTCTCGGCATCGCGCGATGCCGCGTCGGCCGTCGCGCGCGTGTCGCGATCCTCTCGACCGGCGATGAGATCGTCTCGCATCGAGAGAACCCGGGCCCCGGGGCCATTCGCGATAGCAACGGTCCAGCGCTGGTCGCCGCGGTCGAGGAGTCCGGTGGCGATGCCGTGATTCTGCCGCGCGTCGGCGATGATTATGCGCGGCTGCGGGAGACCATCGAACGGGCGCTGGGCACGCACGACGTCCTCATCACCTCGGGTGGCGTCTCGGTCGGGACGCGCGATCTCATCAAACCGATCCTCGAGTCCCTTGGGACGGTGCATTTCGGTCGGATCGCGCTTCGGCCGGGCAAGCCGCTCACATTTGCCACGAGCGGGGCGCGCCTCGTCTTCGGTTTGCCGGGAAACCCTGTGTCAGCTCTGGTGACCTTCGAAGTGTTCGTACGGCCCGTGCTCCGGAGGATGCAAGGCGATCGCCGACCCGAGCGCCCTCGCGTGCAGGTTGTGACTGCGTCCAGGCTGCGGCCCACTCCAGACCGCACTGAGTATCAGCGCGCCAGCATCCGCTGGGAAGATGGCACACTGGTAGCGAGGTCGACCGGATCGCAATCGTCGAGTCGCCTACTCTCCATGGCGGGAGCGAATGGGCTCCTCGAGATCCTGCCCGGCGGCGATCCCGTCGACGCGGGCACGAGAGTCCCCGCGCTCATCACGGGAGCACTAGCCTGAGACGGCGTCTCGGCCGATCAGAGCGCCGCGTAGACGGCGAGGCGCTCCGCGTCTGCCTCGGCGGGTACCACTTGCTTGATCAGGATTCCGGATGACCTCTCCCGGCGGCCCATCGCCCCTCGACTCCCCAGCGCATCGACGCTGTCGGCCCGGGCGATCACCTCGCCGTCGGCAATCGCCACGAACTGACCGGCATGCCGACGGAGGAGATCGGATCGGTTGCCCCGGAACCACTCGATCTGGCGTCCCAGATCGTGCTGGATACGCACGGTCTCCTCGCTGAGGGCCCGGTTCACCGTGAATCTGGCCTGCGCCGTGAGCGGGACGTTCCCAGTCACCTCGATGGAGTCGATCTCCACGGGGCCCAGGTCGATGCCCCCGGCAAGAGCGAGCGGATTTCGATCAAAGTGATAGGGGAAGACACCGTAATCAGCCGTCGGATCCATCCCCATCAATCGCATGCCGACCGCGTCGGTCGCCACGACGTTCGTTCCAGCGACCAGGACCGAGGGCGTGTTCGGTGTCCCGTGCCACTCCTGCCCATCCTGCCCGACGATACCGTCGATGACGCTCAGGACAGGCGGAAACAACGTCGCGATGTCGACCAGCACGCGCGGCAAGCGGACCGGCGCGTGGAGATAGCGGCGTGGGCTGCCGTAGGGCACCGTTGGCGTCATTCCAAAGAGATTCTTCAGACAGAGCGTCGCGCCGGTCGATACGTGTGACTTCATCTTCGCGATCGACACGACGGCATCCACATCAACGAACTCCCGGCTCATCACGTACCGATCGAACATCAGACCTTGCGGCAGGGGGAACGTCGTGAACGGCCCATCCTTCAGATCGACGACGCGCACGGCGAGATCCGACAGCTCATGCCCGATCCTCGCATAGATGTCGTGACACCGGCTGCCCGTGGTCGCCTCTCCTATCACGATCTCGGCATCAGAGACGGCGCGGATCGCCGCCACAGTGCCACGTAGGACTCTGGGATCGGTCAGCGCTACCTGGTGTCCGAGATGCGTACGCACGTCATCGGTCCCGATATTCGGCTTGACCATGATCTTGCGCGCTCTCCCCAAGAGCGCGCTCAGGCCGCCGAGATCGGCGAACAGACCGGCGAGGTGGCCTCGCACCTCGTCCGAAGTGGCATCCGCCGTGCAGCGGCGTATGGCAACGCGCGGCTTCATCGACGCAGGGGACGGTTCGCTGGACTGGGACGCAGGAGCGCGATCGCCGCGCCCACAGCGAGCACTGTGCCGCCCAGCGAATACGGGTCCCGAAAGATGTACCAGGTGACGCCGAGAAATAGCCCGGCCAGCCAGAGGGCGACGAGCACTGTCCCGTAGAAAAAGGGATCGCGTCGGACGCGCTCGATCACGGGAGTCGACTGATGAGACCACCGTCGACGACGAACGGTGCTCCGGTCGCGAACGACGACGCGTCGCTGGCAAGCCAGAGAACGATCTCGGCGATCTCCTCGGGCCGACCGACGCGCCCGAGCGGCGCCGAACGCGCGATCTTGCGGTACTCCTCCTCCTCGTTCCCGACCCAGCGAAGGTTCGAACGCATCAACGGAGTCTCAACGGCGCCCGGACACACCGCGTTCACGCGGATGCCGTCCGCTGCGAGTTCCTGGGCCGCGGCCTTCGTGAGGCCGACGACGGCGTGCTTCGTTGCCCCGTAGGCTCCGATCCCGCCCGCGGTCAGGAACGCATGGACCGACGCAGTGTTGATGATCGATCCCCCGCCCCGCCGTCGCATCACCGGTGCCGCGAAGCGGATGGCCAGGTAGCAGGAGCGAAGGTTGACCGCCACTACGCGATCCCAATCCTCCTCCGATGTCTCCTCGATCGTCCCGAACGTCGCGATGCCGGCATTCGCGAAGAAGATATCGAGACCCCCGTACGCGTTCTCGGCGACCTCGACCGCCCGGCGGACATCATCGGCCCGGGCGACATCTCCGCTCACGAAGGTGACGCGCCACCCCTCGGCCTGAAGTTCGGCAACCACGCGCTGCCCGCCTGTCTCATTGATGTCGACCGCCACGACCGACGCACCTTCCTGTGCGAATCGGCGGGCGGTCGCCTTGCCGATTCCAGAACCCGTGCCGGTTACGATCGCGACCTTGCTCGCGAGCTTCAAAGAACGCACCACCTCGCTGCGTGCTGGCGGCGGAAGGCCAGTCGTTCGAGCAGTATAATCCCGTTCGTGGCTCGCTCTCATGCGAGCGGGCTCACCCGTCTCGCCGACCTGGGCGCAGGCCTGAAACGCGTGAGACGCACGGGATGGGTCGACCGGCGTGTCGAGTCTCCCGAGTCGGTGGCCGACCACGCCTATCGCGTGGCCCTGTTAGCCTGGTATGTTGCGCGCACTCGGGGGCTTGATGCGGGGCGCGCAACAATCATGGCGCTGCTCCACGATCTGCCCGAGGCGGAACTGGGCGACGCAACCCCCTTCGACCCGCTTCGCGCTCCGGACGGCACAATCGATCTGGATCGTCTCCGACTCGCTGCGCCGGCGCCCTCGGCCAGTGCCACGAAGCAGAAGCGGGAAGCGGAAGCCCGGCTAATGGCCGGGGTCGCTGCCGCTATGCCACCCGAGGTGGCCGACCAGATCGTCGATCTCTGGGCTGAGTATCGGGAGCAGCAAACCCCCGAAGCGCGCCTGGTCAAGGAGATCGATCGCCTGGAGACCGTGGAACAGGCCCTGCGTTATCGGAACGCCCAGCCAGAAGTGGCGATCGAATCGTTCCTCGATGAGGTGCGGCAGAACCCGTTCCCCGAGGACACGGAGGCCCTGATTCGCCCGCGCGTGCCGTGATCGCAACCCGAGGAGCGTTCCTGGTCGTGATGCTGGCGGGCTTTGCCCTCCGGACGGTTCACCTCGGCAGAGACAGTTTCTGGTGGGATGAGGCCTACTCAGCGATCGTCGCTCGTCAGGCCGTGGAAACGATCGTGGAGACCGTGGGCCGCGAGGACTTCCATCCCCCGCTCCACTATCTCGCACTCCACGCGTGGCGAGCCGTTGCGGGTGAGGGCGAATACGCGCTGCGATTCCTCTCGGTCTGGTTCGGGACCATCACGATCGCCGGGGCGGCGCGGCTTGCGTGGGTCTGGTTCGGCCGGTCGGCCGCACTATCGGCGGGCGCCTTGGTCGCTGCCTCGCCTTATGTCGCGTACTACGCGATGGAAGCGCGCATGTTCGCGCTCTCGGGACTTCTGACCCTTCTTGGTCTGCTCCTCATCGAGCGAGCCCCGGTCAAGTCGCGGAGCATCGTCGGCGGGGTCGCGTTCGCCGCCATCAGCCTGGCAAACATCTATACGTTCTACTACGCCGCTTTCGGTTACCTCGCGGCTGGTCTCGCCGCGCTGAGCCGATCGTGGCGTGCCACCGCCTCCTTCGTCACAGCGTCGATCGTCGTGCTCGCAGCCCTTCTTCCCTGGATGGAGGCGCTCACGCAGCGGATCGCCGCCTGGCACAACCCCTGGGCCGATCCGGCGGACCCCGCGCGGGTCGCGCTTTGGACGTGGTCGATGATCTGGACGGGAGTCGGGCCACCCGGCTTCCTCGGTGGAACCGTCGGTCTGGTGTCTCTCGCCGCGATCGGCGCGATGCTCGCACTCCTCACCCTCATCGGCGGCGATCGGAGCATCCGGAGCGCGCGGGTTCGCGCGCACCTAATCTGGCTTGTGCCCGCGGCGCTGGCGATCGGGATCGTCCTCCTGCGCCCGATCTTCCACCCGCGTTACGTGTTCCCCCTCATCCCGCTGCTCCTCGTCGCCGCCGCCGGGAGCGTGACGGGCCACCGCGGTGGCTGGAAATATATCGCTCGCGCATCTTTCGGCCTGATCCTCGGGGTCCAGCTGCTGGGTCTGTACCACATCCTCACGCCCGACTCGCGCGCCCCGCTCGTCCGTCCGATCAGCCTCGAGCGAGACCACTACCGAGAGGCAGTTGCGATCATCCTCCGCGAATCGGGACCCAATGATCCGATTCTGACGAACGCGCCACCGGGGATCCTCTACTACCTCCGCGGGGCGCGCGCTGCGATCGAGCTTCCTCGAGGGCCGTACCGTCCCGAAGCAGTTCTGGCCGACCTGCGGGCAGCGGCGACCGGTGCGCCACGCATCTGGAGCATCACCCACGATCTCCGCCCGTCCGACCCCGAGGGCTTCCTGCGCGCGCAGCTCGACCGTGGATCCCGCACCACGCTCCGAGGGGATCTCGGCCACCTCCGTGTCTGGGCGCACGAGCCGACGGGCCGCGACTTCCAGTTCGCATCGCCCGTTGAACATCCGGTGGGCCCGCTACTCGTGGGCGATGACCTGACCGTACTGCGATGGGCGCGGATCGGTGATGCCGTCACGGCCGGAGAAACGCTCCATATCCAGGTCACGTGGGGGGTTCGCCGGCGCCCCGATCGCGACCTGGGTATGTGGGCGCAGGTCATCGACGAGAGGGGCACGCTGTACGGGCGCTACGATCATCAACCGCGCGACGAGGCCTATCGGCCTGCTCGGGACTGGCAGCCTGGCACAGTTATCACCACCGGCCACGCGATTCCGGTCGACACCCGCACCCCGCCAGGGCCACACCTCGTGGAGGTCGCGGTCTACGAACTGTCGAGTTTGGCGACTCTGCCAGTTAGCAGCGATCGGGGCAGCCCCATCGGAGTCTCCATCGCTCTCGGCCCGGTGGTCATCAGTCCTGGTCGGGAGTTCTCCGAGCGTCGCGCTGAGGACATCCCCCTCGGTGAGGGCGTAGCACTGCGCTGCGCCACCACGTTCGGCGACTCAGTCGCCGATGGGATGCTGCTCTCGCTCGACGTCGACTGGCTGGCGCTCGCCCCGTCTCCGCGCGGAGTTACCCGGCTGCGACTGGTGGGAGAGGATGGCGCGGCGGCGCTGGAGCGCACATATCCGCTGGGCGGCGCACGGCCAGCGCACCTCTGGGATCATGGCGAGCTCGTCCGCGAGCGTCTATCTCTCCGCGTACCGGCGGGGACGCCGGCAGGAAGGTACCGCGTTCTGATTGCGGTGCCGTCGAGCGAGAAGGCGCAACCGAGCTCCGAAATCGCGGTCGGGACCGTGCGCGTCAGCACGATCGATCGTGTATTCGGGTCGATCCCGGTCTCGCGGCACAGCAACGCCCACTGGCTCGACGGGATCGACCTCTACGGTTTCGGCGTCGAGAGGATCGCCACCGGTGTCCTGCTCAGACTCGTGTGGACGGCGCGCGGCGTACCGGAGTCGCCCTATAAGGTCTTCGTGCACGCGCTCGACGCGAGGGGGGCCATCCTCGCCCAGCACGACGGTGTACCCGACGCCTGGCGCCGCCCGACCGATTCGTGGGCTGCCGGAGAGTTCATCGTGGACGAGCATCCGATCTCGGGAGTCGACGCCGCGCGGATCCACACACTGCGCGTCGGGCTATACGACGCCATTTCTGGCACGCGGCTCCGCACGATCGAGGGAGCGGACTCCGTCGACCTGGACCCGAGACTGTGACCTCCGCCGGTCAGGTCGGAAGCCAGTGAAGTCGGCCCTCCGTCCGGTCGTGCTCATCCTCGGACTTGTTGCCTGCGGGCTCATCGCGGTGGCCGCCTCCACGGTTGCGGACCAATCCGAACGATGGACGATTCGCTACGAGATCGACCTTCCGCGCCGCGCCGTGTTACGGGTTGAAAACCGCCTCGTCATCGATGTCGAGAACGTGGGCGACGCTGCCATCCCGGACGTCGGCCTCAAGATCAATCGCGCCTTCGCAAACATCGCGACAATTACCGCGACAGATCCGCGCGGACGTATCGACGACGCGCCAACGGAACGCCGCATCTACTTCGGTTCGCTGTCCGCGGGCGCGCGTGCCCGCTACACGATTCGATTCTCACCTCAGCGGATCGGCATCCATCGGGCAGCGATCCGCGTGGTGGGTGCTTCGCGTGGCCTAGAACCTCGGACCCTACTCGATCAATCGAGCGGGTCCGAGCAGTTCATCGGCGAGATCGAAGTTATCGAGCGGTGACGGCGGGCCTCGCGGCGCGGTCCAATCTCAGCCAGCGCAGCAATTCTGCATCCCTCCGGCCCAACGTCTCGGCGAGCCGTTCGGCAGGCCAGTCGTGGAACCCGGCACCGGCCTTGACCCCAGTGCGACCATGGCGAATCAGATCCTGGTGATAGGGAAGCGTATCGTCAGACGTATCCAACTCGCGGAAGAGGTAGTGCGAGATATCCGCCCACAGAGACGTCCCGTTGACGTCGACCGTCTCCAGGATCCCGATCGTCGAGAGGCGTCTCCCAAAACTCATCTTGATGACGGTGTCGACATCCTCGGGAGAGCAGACACCCGACTGGACGAGCGCGACCGCCTCACGGAACAGCGCGTACTGGAGCCGATTCCCGATCTGGCCGGGAATGTCTTTCTGAACCACCACCGGCACCTTGCCGATTGCCCGAAGCAACTGCGTGACCGTCGCCACGGTCGCATCCGATGTCTGGTCGTTTCGGACGACCTCGACGAGCGGCAGGATGTGGGGCGGATTCCAGAAGTGGGTGACCAGGCACTGAGACCGACGCTGCACGTCCCGCACGATGCCGTTCGCGCTCAGCCCCGACGTGTTCGAGGCGATAATCACTTCCGGGGCGGCGAGCGCATCGAGCCGGGAGAAGACATCCTGCTTGACGGCGAGATCCTCGAACACCACCTCGGTGATGTACTCCGCTCTCGCGACGGCGGCTGTCAGATCGGGCTCGAGGTGGATGTGCGCGAGGGCCATCTCGCCCTCGGCTCGCGAGATCACTCCTTCACGGGCAAACAGGTCGAGATTCGCGGCGATTCCCGCGCGCGCTCGGGAGAGGCTCTCGGGATTTGCGTCATTCAGGAACACGTCGCGGCCGGAGAGCGCGAACACCTGAGCGATCCCGTGTCCCATGAGTCCTGCGCCGATCACGGCGACCCGTGAGAAAGGTGCTGCCGCCACGGCCGCGCAGTATAGCCGTTAAGGATTCGTGAGAGACTCCGACTATTCTCGTGTCGGCAATACGCGCCAGACGACGGAGGATCCATGGTTTCCACTGCGCGGGCGAGACAGGAAACGACAGTAGCAACTGCGACCGAGGCTCCCGCTCCACCGAAGCCCAGCGAGGAACTCGTCCGTCGCCTAAATCAGATCGCCTCGCAGATCGATGACGTCATCGATGTCCATCGTGTTTCGCACGAGCGGATGACGATGCTCGAGCAGCGTATCGACGATATGGGTCAGCGCCAGATGCGCACGTTTGACACGCTCGAACAGCGCCTCGAGGAGCGACTGTCGCCGCGGATCAGCGATTCGGTGCGCAGCTACGTTCAGCCAGAACTCGCCGGGTTCCGGGCTCCCCTCGAGGCGCAGGCGGTGCGACTGGCGGCTGTCGAGAACCGCCTCGAGCGCGTCGAATCGATCCAGGTCAATTCAATGAACGCTCTCGACGTGCGGTTCGGCGATGTCGCGTATCAGACCAGGCTCGCGCTGGCCGCGGCCGGCCTCGTCAGTCTCGCCGGTATGCTCGTCGTCCTTCTCCGGTGACGTCGCCAGCCGCCGCGGGCATGGGGAAGCAGGACCGGCAGTTCACCGGCCTCGAGCCTCTGATCGGGATCATTGCAAACCCCGCCTCAGGGAAAGATATTCGGAGGCTCACCGGCCCCGCCTCGGTCGTCGACAACAACGAGAAGGCCAACGTCGTCCGTCGGATCCTTGCCGGGATCGCCGCCCTGGGCAACCACCCGATCCGGTATATGCCGGACCATTTCGGCATCGTCAGCCGGGCACGAGATCCCGCGGCCCTTGATGTGGCGCCAATTGACATGCACTGTCGCGGCCACCCCGCGGACACGGTGGAGGCGACCCGCGCACTGGTTGCGCTCGACGCCGCGGCGATCGTCGTGCTCGGTGGCGATGGTACTGTGCGCCTAGTCGGCCGAGAGAGCGGGGAGACGCCCATTGTGGCGGTCTCCACGGGAACGAACAACGCGATTCCCGAGTGGATCGACGGAACGCTGGCCGGGCTTGCCGCGGCGCTAGTGGCTCAAAGAGCCCTTCCACTCGAGTCTCTGGCCCCCAGAACGAAACGAATCGAGTTCCGCGGACGGACTGCAAGCGGCGAGTTCGAGGATATCGCTCTCGTTGATGGCGCGCTGCTGGACGAGCCGCATATCGGATCGCGCGCGGTACTGCGGCCTGACTTGCTGCGCCACCTGTTCCTGACCCGAGCGGTGCCCGGTGTGATCGGCCTCTCGTCCATCGGTGCAATGTCGCACCCCATAGCCGACGATGCGCCTCACGGCCTCTGGATGGAACTTGGAGCACGCAGTCCACGTACTGTGCTCGCGCCGATAGCACCCGGCGTAATCTGGCGCGCGCCAATCCATCGGACAGCATCACTGCGGCTGAACCGGCCCATCACAGTCGAGGCACGCGGCGGCGTCCTCGCGCTGGATGGGGAGCGAGAACACAAACTGACGCCTGATAGCCTCCTTTCGGTCACGATCACCCGGGGCGGGCCAAGACTGGCGAGAATCCGCGACACTATCGGTGCCGCGACCTCGGCGGGACTCTTCGTATCGCCGTGGGTAGAGAACGCCAACGAAGGAGCATTCGCGCATGACGATGAAGCTCAGTGACGCGCAGTTGGAGCGCCTGCGGGCGATCGACTCACCGACGATCGCAAACGCCATCGAACGGTTCAAACTGAGGGACGATACGGTTGGGTTCACCGGAATCCAGACGCGCTGCCTGTTTCCGCGACTTGGAACGATGGTCGGATATGCGGTGACGGTGCTCGCTGACGCATCGACACCGGGACCGCGCCGCGGGCGAGAGGTGACCATGCGGATGTGGGAGGCGGTTGCCTCCTCACCCAGGCCGGCGGTCCTCGTGATGAAGGATGTCGGTCCGCGGCGGAGCCACGCCTGTCATTTCGGCGACGTGATGTGCAACACCGCGCAACGATTAGGTGCGATCGGCCTTGTGACGGATGGCGGCGTGCGCGACCTCAAGGAGGTCGAGGAGATGGGCTTCCACTACTTCGCGCCTGGACCCGTGGTATCGCACGGAACCGCGACCTTCATAGACGTCGGAACTCCAGTCGAGATCGATGGCGTGCTGATCCGCCCCGGAGACCTGCTGCACGACGACGCCAACGGTCTGGTGGTAATCCCCGATGCGTGCGCGGCACAGGTCGCCGACGAGTTCGAGAAGGTCCGCGCGGAGGAGCAGGCGATGATCGCCTGGATCAATTCGCCGGAGTTCTCGCTTGCGCAGCTTCGGAGGCGCTGGGGGCTTAAAGATGGTGCAATCGGGTGGCGGCGGTGCCAGCTTCGGCAGTCCGGAGCAGGCGATCCTCGGTCTGGTGATCCTCATCGTGGTGGGCTTCATTTGGGCCTGGCGCAACTTCGGTTGAAGCGATTGC
>VGOZ01000093.1 GCA_016875715.1 Chloroflexota bacterium
AGGTGAACGGGTTCCAATCCGAGTTCGAGCTGGACGGGCTCAGGGAGATCTTCGACCGACGCCCGCAGATACGCCTGTGCGTAGCTCCTAAGGTGGGGCACGAAACTGGGGGGCAACCGGTAGCTGCCTTCCAGCCTCAGCCACGGCCCGCTGAAACCGGCCCCGCGCATCGATTCTTCGGTCCATGCGCGGGCTCGGCCGTAGACATCTTGACTGGCGTCGGCTGCGAGAAGCATTTCCCCGTCCTCTCGACGAACAACCCGCCGAAGCAACCGCCACCACTCTAGGCGCAGGTCTTGGGCCTCGTCGACAAGAACTGCGTCGTAGCGATCGACAGCGCCATCGGCGTTCCCCGCGGCGAGGACCTCCGCCACGAGTCGCGGCAGGTCGTGCTCAAGCACGGTATCCACCTCCGGTGCCCGCAATAGAGCCCCATAAGAGTCTTCACGCCCGGCCTGGAAACAAACCCGTTGGCACCACCGATGGAAATGCAGCCAGGTCACCCGGTTCGTGACGCCCGCACCAGGGGCCGGGTACCGGCGGGCGAGATCGCGCAGGTAGTTCCCGAGCGTGATGTTGAAGAAGACGACGAGCACGTCCTTACCCTCGCGCGCGAGCTGGGCCGCTCGAGCCGCGATGACCAGAGACTTGCCGGCCCCGACCGGACCTTTGATGCGACGAAGCCCGTCGCGCGTACGTGTCGTGGCGAGTTCTCGCTGTCGGGGGTTGAGGCTCAACGGTTCGCGTTGCGAGGCGGCGTGGTCCGGCTCCACAAGCCAGCCACGCACGTCGTCGGCAAACTCCTCCGACATGAGCTTCGAATCCCGGCGCGCGCTGTCCGGGAACACGCCTTCGAGCCACCCGCGGTCAAGGGCGTCGCATCCCACGACCGGGTAGTAGCGGCGGGCGCGTCGACTGAGGTGGCGCTTCTCGAAGAACGGCTCGAACAGCTGCATGGCCCTCTCCGTGCTGACTGCCGTCATCACGACGCCGCCGGTCACAGCAGCCACTGCGCCGACTCGCACTCCAAGGCGGGGGCAGTACAGATCGAGAATCTCCTTCTTGTATTGGACGACCTTCTCGACGGGGTTATCCGCTACCCGGAACGAGACGCCGGCTGAGTTCGTGGCCCAGATCTCCGGGTGCCCATCCCGGACGAACTTGACGCGGTAGGCCATCGTGTCCAGATTCCAGTCCTTCACCTCGAACACGGCGATCCCGACTTGTGGGTTTAGCAGCACGAAGTCTGGTCTGAGTCCGTTGAGGTGCGGCTGGATGTAGATCTCCCACTCAGGCCCCAGGTTCTTCAGGAAGAACTCGAGCACCCGATTCTCTCCAGGCGTAAGCGGTGTCCGCAGTCGCTGGATTTCCGCGAGCGGGGGTGACACCCGTCGCGGCATCAACGGTTCGCCTGAATACAGGGCGAGGATCGTTGGCGAGCGCTCCACGCGGCAGTCGTGTCCACGCGAGTGTGTAGGCAGCCGTGCGGCTTCACGAGTATCAGCAGTCTAGCTAGCGATGGAGAGTGTCGACGCGGCAGCCCCGAGTCAGCCACAGGTAGGGACGTGACCGCCGGGAGGCGTGAGAGGGACGGTGCGGACAACGGGTATCGGGCGGAGTTGACAGCGAGGAGCGCGCGGAGTCAGACGGGATGTTGGAGCAAGGGACAGGTGGCGGCACGCCGCCTGTCCCTTGCGTCCCTCTGTCGGCCGATTAGGATCGTCTGGACCCCGGCAAGGCGGCTGTCAGTTGCACACCACTTCTCGCGACGCAACCTAATTTGGCATTGCCCGGGGCGCGCGGGCGGTCATCCTATAGTTCCGCCCACGTGACCCCGTGCGCCGCCTCGCCTCGCCGCAACGTCGCGCGCGGTTTCCCGACGGAAGCGCCGCGCGCGACGTTCGGCCTTCCACCCCTGGCGTTGATCGCCTTCACCGCCGCGTGACCGACTCCACCAGCGGCGGTATCCCCTACCGCGCCTCACTCGGGTTCCTCGGATCCACGGTGAACGACCTCGTGGTCCTGTACCGACGGAACGTCTTCGCCCGGTTCCTCGCCGAGTGCTAGCCAGGGGCGAACGATCGTGTCGTCGATCTCGGCGTGAGCGGCAACAACGATCACCCGGTGTACTACTTCTTCGAAACGATGTATCCCCACCGCGAGAAACTCTTCGCGATCGGCCGCGCGAGCGAGAACGCCGGCTGGTACGCGGACATGTTTCCCAGGCTGACGTATGTCGAGGCCGATTTGCGCGTTATCCCGAGACCGGAGGGCTTCTTCGAGGTCGGGTTCTGCAACGCGGTCGTGGAACACGCCGGGTCGCGGGCCGAGCAGAGGGCGCTCATCCACGAGATCTGCCGGGGATGCGATCGCGTGTTCGTCACCACGCCCAACCGTCTGTTTCCCGTCGAGGTCCATACCGCGCTGCCCTTTCTGCACTGGCTGCCGCGACCCTGGTTTGGCGCGATCCTCCGGACGCTCGGTCTCACCCACCTTTCCACCGAAGCGGACCTGAATCTGCTGACGGCACGGGAGTTCCTCGCGCTGTTCCCGCCCACCCATCGCGCGCGGCTCGTCCTGGGCGGGATGTATCCGTTCGGCGTGAGCCTCGCATGCGTTGCCGAGCGCGTTTCATCGGTCTGACGGATGAACCGCGCCGCGCGAGACGTTCGGTGCTTCTGGCGCGTGGCGAGCAGCCGACGGTGCACCGCGCGTGACCGTTATCCTGGGGATCTCCGGCAGTCTGCGCCGGCTCTCGCATAACACCGAACTGCTCCGCGTCGCCGCGGCGAACCTTCCCGACGGGGCACGCCTGGAGATCTTCGATCTCTCACCCCTGCCCTTCTACAACGCGGACCTCGAGGCAGAGCACGGGTTTCCCGAGCCAGTTCAGCGGTTCCGCGACGCAATCGCCGACGCCGATGCACTGATCTTCGCCTGCCCGGAGTACAACTACTCCGTCACTGGCGTCTTGAAGAACGCGCTGGACTGGGCCTCGCGCCCCGTGTTCGGTCCGCCGCGCCAGCCCGCTCCGCTCCAGCACAAGCCGTTCGGCATCGTCGGCGCCGGGGGGCGATTCGGTACGCTACGCGCGCAACTCCATCTTCGGCAGATCGCCATCCATAGCGAGATGCGCGGTCTGATGCGACCGGAGGTGTTCGTGGAGCGTGCACGCGAGAAGTTCGACGCCGAGGGCCGGCTGACTGACGAGCGGGTTCGCGGCGAGGTCCGCGATCTCGTTTACGCGCTCGTCGCCTTCACACGGGAACTGGCCTGCCGATAGCTCCGGTGCCGTATCCTCGCCCAAAGACCCAGGCCGTGACGCATCGCGGCTGTTTCCGGCGGAGGTAGCGTTGGACCGGAGCCGTCTCGCCGTCTCAACGTGGAGCCTGCACGAATCGCTCGGGCCGCGCATGCTGCTGAAGCGGGACGCGAACGGCGTCAAGCAACCCCATTTCCTGCCCCACCCGAAGACGATGACGCTGGCGGACTTCTTCGATTGCGTGCGTGCCGAGGTGGATGTCGACAACGTCGAACTGTGCGCGTTCCACGTCGATCATCGCGTGCCCGCCTCGAGCGCGGAGATCAATCGTGCCCTGGCCAGGAATGGCCTCAAGGTCATCTCGATGCCGATCGATGCCGGGAACATCTCTGTCGCGAACCCCGTCTGGCTGGAGGATGACCTTCGCGAGATCGAGGGGTGGATGGATTTCGCGGCCGATCTCGGCGCGCGGTATGTTCGTGCAAACGCGTCCTCCTACGTCGCGCGGGATGAGGCGCTGGCGCCGCTCGATGTGACGATCTCCTCGTATCGGCGGCTTTGCGATTACGCCGAGGCGCGCGGGATGGTGATGACGATCGAGAACCACGGCGGCATCACGACCGATCCGGACGTGATCCTTCAGATCATCCAGGGTGTCGGCGGGGATCGCTTGAAGGTCTGCTACGACACGGCGAACTTCCCACCCGTTGCCGGGGTTCAGATGCTGGCGAATCCCCCCGAGGTCGATACCGCGCCGCTGTACGATGGCCTGAAGAAGATTGCCCCCTACGTCGGGATCATCCACGCCAAGGTGATCGCCCTGGATGAGAATCTCCGCCATCGCCCGTACGACCTGGAGAGGACGCTGCGCTTCACAATCGACGCTGGCTTCACCGGACCGGTTTCGATCGAGTACGGCGCTGGAGTCGATGAATGGGAGAACTGCCGCCGTACGAAGCGCCTGCTCGAGCGCGTTTTCGGCTGATTTCCCCGCCAGGTCCGGCACTGCGGGCGGGAAGCCCGCGGTCGCGAGTTCGCCATGTCAGTCGAGGATCTTCTCCATCACGATCACATCGACCCAGCCTCCGTCCAGCACCCCTGCTGCCGATAGGACTCCGACGCTCCGGAACCCGCGCTTCTCGTAGAGGCGCATTCCCGCCGGGTTCGTCGGGAAACCGGCCAGGACCATCTTGTGGTAGGCGAGCGTCCGCGCGCGCTCTTCCAGCGCGATCAGCAGTGCCGTGCCGATGCCGGTGCCGCGCCATTCACGCGCGACATAGACGGAGAAGTCGGCAACGTGATCGTAGGCAGCGCGCGGGTTGAAGCGGTTGAGTGATCCCCACCCGACGATCCCTCCCCCATCCTCGGCGACCAGCACCGGGTTGCGCGGGCCGCGCGCAGCCAGCCACTCCAGCCGCTCAGAGGCAGTCCGCGGCTCCGTTTCGAGCGTCGCGCGATCTGTGATTCACTGGTTGTAAATCCGTGCGATGGCGCCAGCGTCATCCGGCGCCGCGTCGCGGATCGACAGTCGGCGCTCATTCCCGGCCCGCGACCAAGCTCCAGGGAGCTGGCCCAGAGATCCGGGTACCCCGAACCCGACGTTCTCGCGGGTGGTCAAAGCCAGGTGGAGACGATCTCGTCACGATCGTACGTTCATGCCGGGATATCAGGCCAGATGCTGTGTCAGCCGCGCCACGATCGCGACCAGGCGCGCGATGTCGCCCTCGGTGAACGTCCGCGCCTGCCGCTGGTGCGTCGCCAGGATGCCCCACGGCCGCTCCGGCGGACCGACGATCGTGCTCAGGCCGCTGACCGCTCCCTGGGCGAGAAGAGCATCCGGCACACGGAACCGCGTCTCCGAGCGCAGGTCGGCGATGACTACAGGTCCTCCCGTCTGGATCGTGTAGCCTGCCTGCGAGCCGGTGCCGGGTGCGACGACCATCCGGTCGACCAGACCGTCGGTCCATCCGCGGCTGGCGCGCATGATCAGAGAGCCATCGGGCTGCAGTGCGAAGAGCGCGGCCAGATCGGTTGCCAGCGTCTCCATCACTTCGGCGAGTGCGCGCTCGAGATGACTCCGATCGTCGCGCGCATCCTCGTCCCGTCCGACCCTGTCGAGCAGGTGGTTCACTGCCTCCACTTCGTCCTCGTTCACGGTGTGCCCCATTCCCGAGTAGATCCGTGAGTCGACCGTCGCGCCCATCTCCCGCAGCGTCGCCGCGGCATCGTGGACGCGGTGCACCGGGATGTGGAAGTCGACGTCGGAGCACCCCAGGAACACCGACGTCCCCTCGAGCGAACCCGAACGATGCCGCTCCAGGCCGTCGGGACCGATGAGGCCACCGCTCAGGCCCACCAGCGCGCCGTAGCGCCGCGGGTTCCTCGCCGCGTATTCCAGGGTCAGGCACGCGCCCTGGGAGAAGCCGAGAAGTACCACCCGGGCGTACCCGACCACCCTGGCCGCCCGCCCGACCGCGTGATCGACCGCCGCGAGCGCGGATGACAGGGATGGCTCGTTCGAGGCCAGCGGTTCCAGGAAACGCGCCGGATACCACACGTTCCGCGCCGCGGCAGGCGCCAGCAGAAAGAACCCCTCCGTGCGCAGCACTTCGGCCAGACTCAGAATCGATTCCGCGGTCGCGCCGCGCCCGTGGAGCATGACGAGGGCCCCGCGCGCCGAATCGAGCGGCGTGCCCACGATCAGAAGCCGCTGACCTCCGTGCGGCGCTGGCGCGACGACTGTCTCCATCACCGCGCGGCGATCCGAGCGTCGGGGTTCATCGCGCCGACTCTACACGCGCGCCGGCGACCCGGGGCATTCAGCCTGGCAGCGCCAGTGGCCGCAGGTTCGCCGCGATCTTGGTACGATCCTTCTCCAGCCAGGGCGGCAGTTGCAGGGAGCCGCCGAGGTCGTCCATCGATTCGTCGACCGCGAAGCCAGGTCCCGCCGTCGCAAGTTCCACGATGTGCCCATCCGGATCGCGCGTGTAGATGCTCCTGAAGTACACCCGATCCATCACCGGGGACACGGGGTAACCCGCACCCAGCAATCGCTCGCGGAACTGCATCTGCATTGCCTCGTCGGGCACCGAGAGGGCGTAATGATGCGTCTGACCGAAGCCGATTCGGGCTGGTCGCTCGCGGGGCCGCTCGAAGTAGGTCACAATGGTTCCGGGACTTCCCTCGCCCACACCCCAGTACCAGTGCGCCGAATCCGGATCGTCGAAGTTCGAGGTCATCTTCACCCGGCGCATACCGAGCAACTCGCCGAAGTAGGCGTCGGTCCGCTTGATGTCCCGCCCGATCGCGGTGACGTGGTGCATCCCGAACGCGAGCGCCATCCCTGAATCGATCGTGGGGACGGGCTCCGGCCAAATGTCGGCCGTGATGCGCGCCTCGTCGCGGTTCCGAATCAGCATGTCCGGCGGAGGCGCGCGGAACTCCGTGCCAAGATGCGCGGCGTCCTCATCCCTGGTCCACCCTGGCCCGCGCGTCGCGATCTCGACGATCGCTCCATCTGGATCCTGGAAGTAGATCGATGTGAAGTAGTGCCGATCGAGCGGACCGCTAGCCGGAATCCGGAGATCGGTCAGGCGGCGCTTCCAACGGCGCAGGCCGTCCCGATCGGCGACGGTGAGCGCGAAGTGGTGGGTGCCGCCCCGCCCCCACTGGCCGCGGTTTGCCCAGCGCCACTCGAAGAACGTGATCGCCGATCCCGGACTCCCCGTGCGGTCTCCGAAATACAGGTGGTAGCTGGAGGGATCGTCGAAGTTCACGGTCTTTTTCACGAACCGGAGGCCGAGTGCGCCGGCGTAGAAGTCGACGGTGCGCTGCGCATCGTGGCAGACGAGCGTGATGTGGTGGAGTCCCTGAATCGTCACCATGCACTCACTTTCCGTCGTGGCATCGGCAGGCGCCGTCAGGTCCGACCTCGGGCTTCTGGACCCTGGGCTTCCAGCCCGCCCTTCGGCTGTTGCCCGGGGCATCGTGGACCGCGCCTTCCCGCCCGCCCCTCGCCCTCGTCCCCCGCCCGCGCGCCGGCCTCTTGACCGCGTCTCGCTGTTGCGCGTCATCCGGGACCGCGGGCTTGCCGCCAGCTGTCTCCCTGCTCGTCGCCCGGATCGTCGGCGAAGATCTTCCCCGGGTTGAGGATTCCACGCGGATCCAGCGCCCGCTTGATCGCGCGCATGGCCCCGAGCGCAGCGCCGTGTTCCCGCTCCATGAACGGCCGACGCACGGCGCCCACGCCGTGCTCCCCGGTCGTCGTACCGCCCATGCGGAGGGCCAGATCGTGGATCGCGTCGGCGACCTTCTGCACCCGCGCCACCTCGCTCGGATCGCGTGCATCGATGAGATGGCCGGGATGGAGGTTGCCGTTGCCGATGTGCCCGTAGGTCGCAATGGGGATCGTGAACTCCGCGCTGATCCGCTGGATCTCCCGGAGCGTTTCCGGGATCCGTGCGACGGGGACGCAGATGTCCTCGCCGCAATACGCGCGGTTCGCGCCCGGGCGGAGCAGGCCGATCGCCGCACCCACTACCGAGCGCCCTTCCCACAGCGCGGCCATCCGGCCCGGTTCGTCCGACCACTCGGTGCGCGTCGCCCGCGAGCGGATCGTCTCGGCGATCTTCTCCGCCTCCCAGCGCGCCCCCGCCGGTGCGCCATCCACTTCGAAGAGGAGGAGCGCCTCGGCCTCGGGTAGACGCAGCGCCGGACGGTAGAGGTTGATCGCCTGGATGCACCGCTGATCGACGATCTCGATCGCCGAGGGGGTGATGCCGGCGGCGAACACCGCCTGCACCGACTCGCCAGCGCTCTCAAGCCGATCGAACAGGCCGAGGACGAGCGCGCGCGCCGGCGGGAGCGGCATCACCTTAAGGCGCAGGCGGGTGAAGATGCCGAGCGTGCCCTCTGACCCTACGAACGCCTTCGTGAGATCGAGGCCGGACGAGGACTGCTTCGCGCGCGAGCCGATCGAGCCCGTCTCGATGACCGTACCGTCGGCGAGAACCACCTCGAGGCCGAGCACCCACGACCCGGTCGGTCCGTACTTCACGGCGCGCATCCCGTGCGCGTTCGTCGAAGCCATACCGCCCACCGTCGCCATCCGCGTCGATCCCAAGTCGGGGGGAAAGATGAGTCGCTCCCGTCCCAGTGTCTCGTTGAGGCGGGCATGCACGACGCCGGGTTCGACAATCGCCTGAAGGTTGGCGCGATCGATCTCGAGGATGCGGTCCATCGCGTGGAGGGAGAGAACGATCCCTCCCTGGACCGC
Source organism: Chloroflexota bacterium (assembly GCA_016875715.1). Lineage (GTDB taxonomy): Bacteria > Chloroflexota > UBA6077 > FW602-bin22 > FW602-bin22 > VGOZ01. The sequence goes on from VGOZ01000093.1 coordinate 8,538, forward strand.
GACCGATCCCGCGGCCTGACCGCTGGCCGCGCCGCGCGGTGTCACCGGGATGCCGCGCGCGTGGGCGAATCGCGCCAACGCCGACACATCCTCGCGTGACCCGGCGATAACCGCCACTTCCGGTGGATGGGGGTGGATCTGGGTGAAGAACGACGCGTCGTAGGCGTAGGTCGCCAGTTCGACCGGGTTATCGATGACCTTGCTGGCGGTGAGGAGCGCCCGCAGATCGGCGGCGAGGGAAGCGGCCGAGGCGATCACGGCGCGGTCGCCTCGTCCAGGATCTCGGCGATGTGGCGCACGCGGGTCGTCGACCCGCGTGCCGTCAATCCGGCCTGGAGGTGAAGCAGGCAGCCCGGGTTCGTCGTCACGATGACTTCGGCGTTTGTGCTGGCGGCACGATCCAGTTTTCGCTCTCGAAGAGCCGTCGCGGTCTCCGGATGGGTGAGGTTGTAGAAGCCGGCGGAGCCACAGCAGAGCGTGCTCTCCGCCATCTCCCGCAGCGCGAGGCCGGGGATGCTGCGGAGAAGGCGGCGGGGTTCGGCGGTGATCCGCTGGGCGTGGGCCAGGTGGCACGCATCCTGATAGGTGACCGTTAGATCGAGGCGCCGGGTCATCCGCAGGTGCCGCGGAGCCATGAACTGCGTGAAGTCGACGACCCGGGCGCTGAACGCACGGGCGCGCTCGGCCCAGTCCGGATCTCCGGCCAGGTGGTGGGCATAGTCGCGCAGCATCGCGCCGCATCCCGGCGAATTGACGACGACGAAGTCGGCGCTCCCCGCGAACGCGGCGATCGTCGCTTTGAATCGCGCCCTCGCCGCGTCGAGATCTCCGGCATGTGCATGGAGCGCGCCGCAGCACCCCTGGCCGCGCGTCACCTCCACCGCGCAACCGGCTCGCTGGAGCACGCGGATGGAGGCGCGATCGATACCCGCCAGCGCGGTGGACATCAGGCAGCCGGCGAAGAACTGAACCCGCGTCGGCGCGCTCACCTCGGGCACCGGTGGATGGGCCGTGCCGTCGGCGTGAAGATGGTCGTCGCTGAGGGAGGTCGGCACGAGATCCATCGCCCTCTCGAGGCCGAGCAGGCGGGCCAGGCCGCTGCGCCGAGCGAACGTATCGACGCTCAGCCCGCGCGCGATCCAGAGGAGCGTGACGACGATCCGCAGCCGCCACATCGCGCCTAGGATCACGCGCAGCCCGAACCAGCGGTAGAACCGCGCGCGCAGCGTTTCCGGCGCGGCGACGGTCGCGCGGAGGGAGACCTGGAGCGGGTCCATTTGCACCCCGGCCGGACAGGCGGCGGTGCAGGCATCGCAGACGAGGCACGTCCACTCGTGCCTGGCCAGGTCCGGAGAGAGCGTGAGTGTTCCCTCGGCGAGTCCCCGGGCGAGCGCGATCCGACCGCGCGGCCCTTCGGCCTCCTCGCGCGTGAGCACGAACGTGGGGCACGCGGTGAGGCATTGCCCGCACCGCACGCAGCCAAGCATGTTGAGATACTCGGCGGAGAGGGGGGTCGCCGCGGATTCGGGCACCGAGGCATGGTAGTTCGCGGCCGCGACTCGCCCGGGACTGCGGACCCTGGTCCTCCCATGCAGCCGTGGCCGACTCAAGCGCTCCCATCGCTCCCGCTCACCGGCCTGCGGGCGAGAACCGCGGCAGGTCCAGTCCGTGGGCACGCCACGAGAGGAGCCGGGGGCGAGGTAAGATCTGGAGCCCGTGTCGCAACGTACCCGCTTCGTTCTTTCTGGGCCCGGACCGCTCGAGCGCGTCCTCGACGACGCGCACCGTCGCCGCTTCACCCGGGTCGATTTCAACGCCGATACGCCGGAAAACTATCCGGATCGGTTTGACGCGTCGCGGCGGCGGGCAGTGAAGGCGCGCTGTCGGGACCTTGGCATCACGCTGGGGATCCACACCCTCTCGGCGATCAACATGGCCGAGATGACGCCTGTGATGCACGCCGCGATCGATCGCTATCTCCTCTCCAATTTCGACCTCGCCGTCGACCTGGGCGCCGGGTACGCCATCTGCCATGGCGGGTACCACTTCGGTGGCGATCGGGCGGCGCGCCTCGCCACCGCGGTAGATCGCATGCGTCGTGCGGTCGCGTGGGCCGACGAGCGAGGCATCGACATCAACTTCGAGAACCACAACAAAGAGCCGGACGAGGCCGAGCCGCATTACATGCCGCGCGATGTTGCCGAGACGCGCGAGTTCCTCGACGTCATCGATCACCCGCGCTTCCGGTGGGCCTGCAACGTCGGCCACGCCCACCTCGTTCCCGACGGATTCGACGGTTTCTTCCAGGCGTTCGGCGTCGCCCGCATCGGCCAGGTGCGCCTCAACGACACCCACGGCCGCTATGAGGAACACCTCATCCCCGGTCAGGGCATCGTCGACTTCAAGCGTGTCTTCCGGATGCTGAGCGGGGCCGGCTATGGCGGGCCGTTCACCCTCGATTTCGGCACCGCCGACGACAAGACCCGCTGGCGCGACACCTTCGCCGAATGGCTCTCGGAGATCGAAGGCCCCTAGATCCCCGGGACCGCGGGCATCTTGCCCGTCCCGGGCCTCGTCAGCCGTCACGACCGGCGCACCAACCGGGAGACTGTGAAACAATGACTGCGTACGGAGGTGGCACGATGGCGGTAGAGACGACGGTCGGACAGGGCGCGTACACCTACACGGTCGATCCCCACTGGGGGCGCGGGCCACGGGGCGTCACCGCGCTCGGCGTGGCCCAGGGTGTCACCGGAGACTCCGAGGATCGGGTGTATGTCTTTCAGCGCGCGC
>VGOZ01000094.1 GCA_016875715.1 Chloroflexota bacterium
CACGACTACCGAGGTGATGGTCGCCTCTTCTTCGCGCGACCACCCGGTCAGGCGCTCCTTCTGGCGCCTGCCGCGGCCGTGGGCAGTGTCCTCTGGTGGCTTGCCGGGTCGAACCCGGTCGTCGGCAGCTACATCGCGGTTGTCCTGTTTCAGATGGCAGTCGCGGTCCTGTTCTGGCTCGTCCTGGCCGAGTTCGCGACCGCGCTCACCGGAAATTGCGTCGCCGCGATCCTCTCGACGGTAGCGGTTGGCGCCACTCTGCCGGTGCTCCCGTACGGGTCGCAGATCTACCCCGAACTCACTGCCGCGCTCCTGATCCTGATCGCACTGCGTGCGATACACGGGGGAGTGTCCACCCATTCCGGTCTTGCCCTCCTGGGTCTGGCTATCGGGATACTGCCCTGGCTCCACTTGCGCTACGCGCCGATCGCGCTCATCTGTGTGGGCTTCGCGGCCTGGCAGTGGCTTCTCGGCCGCGCGGGAAGGGCACTGCTCATCGCGGCGATCGTCGGGGCGCTGGTCTCGGCGAACCTCCTCGCCGCCTACTCGCTCCACGCCTATGGGAGCCCGTTGCCGACCGCGGGCTTCAGCCACTTCCGGGATCCGGTCTCGAATCCGACGAATATCCCTCGCTCGATCGGGTTCCTGCTGTTCGATGAAGGGCAGGGACTCCTAGCGTACGCGCCGTTCTACGTCGTCGCGTTCTTCATCTGGCTCGGGCAGATCCTTCTCGGGACGCGCTCCCGGCGGGGAGTCCTCATCACAGGCGCGCTCATCGGTCTCAGCGCGCTCGTCACCGGTGCGAGCGCCATCACCGATTACGTCGGCTTCGAGATCCCGCCCCGATACCTGGTGTCGGTCCTGCCTCTCTCGGCGCTGCCCCTGACCTGCGCGCTCGTCTCGCGCGCGCGGGCGATCGTCGCGGCCGCCGCGCTCCTGCTGCTCGTCCCCGGGCTCGTCGCGACCGCGTACGGGGCCGCGGCGCCGGTGCGCCTCTACGACGTCGGTCTCGGCAATCGGGTCTGGGCCGATGCGAGTCTCACCCTCTACCGCCGCGCGGGGATCGATCTCCGTCCCAACGCGCTGTTTCCCAGTTATCGTCCCCTTGAGGCGACCATCTACGCCTCGGCCTGTCTCGTCGATTCCGGAGATACGCATACCTGTCGCCTGCCGATCGTGCCGCCACCCGGCGACTACGAAGCGAGGCTCTTCGTTCTCAGCGGTGACGCCAGTAGCGGCCTCGCGCTCACCTTTGACATCACCGCCATCGACCCGAGGGGAGCGGCGGTGCCTCTGGCCTCGCGCTCCGTCCGGGGCGATGATCCGGACGGCGTTTCCCGAATCGTGCTTGGCCCTCGGCCGCCGAACCCGATCGACCCCGAACTGAGGCGACGTGCGGTCGCCGCGACTGGACTGCCCGATCCCGTGGTCGTCGACGCGTACCTGGTCGGCGCGACCTACTTCCGCCTCAATCGTCGAGTCATCTCCACGCCGGAGTTCGATGCGCGGGTGCGCGAACTCGCCGCTCGTGCGGGCGCGCCGTCCCCGGCTGCCGACATCGGCCGGCGTCTAATCGACATCTATGCCGAGGTTGCGAACTCGCCCCTCTATGGTGTGGTCTATCTGCCGTTCCGCCTCGGGCGCGAGTCGGACCTGCGTCTTGTCGTGCGTGGCGACGGTCAGAGCCTTCGCCTAGGCGGACTCACCGTGGCCCGATTCTCCGGCTGGCAGATCCCGCTGACGCTCCACGCGCCTGCGTGACACTGCCCTGATCTCACAGTCTGGGGAGTCGCGCGCCTGGCCCCTGACGATCGTCAGGGGCACTCGCTCCGCAGCGCCGCGCGCACCTCGTCGTCCGATGGCGGAGAGAACTCTCCGTAATGTGCGCCCACCGCAACGAACTGGCGGGGCGTCTCCAGCGTGATGACCTCATCCACATCCCGGGCGAGCTCTCGGACGGCGCGGGATGATGCAACCGGCACCGCGACCACGATCCTGCGCGCGCCCGCCGCCCGCATCGCCCGAATTGCTGCCCGCATCGTCGCTCCCGTGGCGAGGCCATCATCGACGAGGACGATATCTCGCCCTACTGGTCGCAGCGGTGGCCGACCGGACCGATAGGCAGTCTCCCGCCAGGCGAGTTCGCGCTCCTCACGCGCCGCGATCGTGGCGACCTCCTGCACGGTGATGCCCGCCTGATCCACGATCTCCTCGTTGAAGACCCGTATGCCTCCGCTGGCGATCGCGCCGAACGCCAGCTCGGGCTGATCCGGCACGCCGAGCTTGCGCACGAGGCAGGCATCGACTTCCGCGCCCAGCGCCCGGGCGACGGGACCGGCAACGATCGTTCCTCCCCGAGGTAGGCCAAGGACGAGCGCACCAGCGAGGTCGGATCGCCCTGAGAGTAGTCGGCTCAGTGCCTCACCGGCGGCCCGCCGGTCGGCCCACACGGCGGGTCAGGCGCCGCGGGCGAGGCGCAGCGCCTGCCAGACTCGCTCGGGCGTCAGAGGCGGGTCGATCGCCCGAACGCCGTACGGGCGCAGCGCGTCGAGCACCGCGTTCACGACCGCGGGCGGCGCGGCAATGGTCCCCGACTCCCCGTGACCCTTCGTGCCAAGCGGGTTCCACGGAGAGGGCGTCGAGGTGTAGCTCACATCAAACCAGGGCAGGCCTCCGGCGCGCGGCATTGCGTAATCCATCAGTGTCCCGGAGAGCGGCTGCCCCTCGGCGCTGAACTGCGACCACTCTGCGAGCGCCGCCCCGATGCCCTGCACGAGGCCGCCGTGGGACTGCCCGAGCAGGAGCAACGGATTGACGATTGTTCCGCAGTCATCCACCGAGACCAGACGCTCAACTGCCACCTCGCCCGAATCGAGATCGACCAATACCTGCACCCCGCACGTCCCGAACGACCACGGCTGATCCGCCATATGGAAGAACGCGGTCGCCTCGAGCCCTGGCTCCATCCCCGGGGGCAGACCGGAGCCGTACGCGGCCGCCGCGACCCGCGTCCACGCCACCTCCCGCCCCGGTGCGCCGACCACCACGAACTTCCCTTCACGAAGTTGGACATCGGCCACCGCCGCCTCGAGCAGGTGCGCCGCGATCTGTCGGGCCTTCTCGTGCACGCGGTCGGCCGCCTGGACGAGCGCTCCACCGCCCAGGGTGGTCGACTTTGATCCGCCGGTACCTGTTCCCGGGGGACCAGCGGCCGTATCACCTTGCCGCACCGTCACCCACACGAACGGAATCCCCAGGCGGTCGGCGACGATCTGGCCGAAGGTGGTCGCGTGGCCCTGACCCTGCGGGTGCGAGCCGGAGAAGCAGGTGACGCGCGCGGACTGCTCCACTCGCACGTAACCACTTTCGTACCCGTTGGCGGTTGGTTCGACATAACTCGCGAATCCAACACCGATCGCTCGTCGTCCGTTCGCTCCCGCGGCCTGGCGCTGGCGGATGCCGGCGTAGTCGATCGCCGCGGCTACCTTCTCCAGGGCCGGCGCGTAGTTGCCCGAGTCGTAGAGGGGGCCGAGCGCGGTCTGATACGGGAAACGATCCGGACTGATGAAGTTGCGACGCCTGATCTCGAGGGGGTCCAGGCCCAATTCCTGCGCCAGGGCGTCGATCATCCGCTCGTGGAAGTAGCTCGCCTCCGGACGCCCCGCACCCCGGTACGCGCCGGTGGGCGTCGTATGCGTGAACACCCCCTTCAACTCCACAGCGACGCCGGGGATGTCGTACGGCCCGTTCGTGCATTGCAGGATCCGGCGGCCCGGTCCGGGAACCTCCGCGTAGGCACCGAGGGCGAGCAGCACCCTGGCGCGCAGCGCCAGGATCCTGCCCTCATCGTCTGAGGCGATCTCCGCGTCGGCGACCACGTCGCGCGCGGCGCGGCTGGCGAGGAGATCCTCCGATCGCGTCGCGACCCACCGTACCGGGCGATGGAGGCGATGTGCCGCGGCCGCGACCGCCAGATACTCCACCGCGACCGCGCCCCGCGTCCCGAAGCCGCCACCCACGTCCGGCGCGAGCGCGCGCACCGCCGTCTCGGGCAGGTCGAGCGCCTTTGCCACCGCCGCCCGAATGCGCCAGGGACTCTGCGTCGTGCAGGAGATGGTCAGGGCCTCGGACTCTCGATCCGGCCAGGCTGCGACGGTGAGCGGCTGGATCGGCACGCCGGCCAGGCGGTTGACGCGCAGGCGGCGGCGCACGACGTGCCGGGCGCTCGCGATCAGGCGATCGACCTCCGCGTCAGCCGTGCCCGCGCGCGTTGTGAACGCGACGTTGCCGATCAGTTCCGCATGGACCGATGGCGCTCCCGGCTCCGCGGCGTCGATCAGATCGGCCACTGCCGGGAGAGGATCCCAATCGATCTCGACGAGCGCGCCCGCGTCGACCGCCGTGCCCGCCGATTCGGCGACAACCATCGCGACAGGCTCGCCCACGAACCGGACCGTGTCGCCAGTCAGCGTCGGCTGGGCGCGACCGCGGAATCCTGGCTCGCCCGGTGCGGTCTGTAGGCTCTCGCGGATCGCCCCGGGCCGGGACGGTGCCGCCACCGCGATCGGCCCTGGGGTCGCGAAGTCGGGCGCCACGTATACCGCCACGACCCCCGGGGCGCGCCGTGCCCGATCGACGCCGAGCGCGCGTATCGTCGCGTGAGCGAACGGCGAACGGACGAACGCGACGTGAAGCGTATCCCGTGGCGCCAGATCGTCCGGATACCGCCCCGCGCCGGTAATGAGGCGGCGATCCTCGACCCTCCGTCGATCTCGCCCGATCTCACGGCCCATCTCGGCCATCCCCATCCATTGAATAGTACGGGACAGGCGTCGAACCTCCTGCAGGGGGGCCACCCGGTTCTGTCCCTTGTGGGCTAGCGACGTTCGCGGCGAATCACGCCCAACCCCGGTTGCCGCTGAGTGGGAAGATGACCGGTCCACCATCGCCAGCGATCGTCGCCCAGACCATTCGCCCGCGCACACGCGGGAGAAGAGGCCACAGCGGCCGGAGAGAAGCCGCGATTCCATCCGGCCCCACGCCGGCATCGCTCTGACGCTCCCTCACGATGACCCTCCCCTCCCGGAATGGGGATACGAAGTTGCCAGCAATCCTCGCCGCGCGCACGGCGACGCCCTGGCAGATGCCGTCGACGCTGCCGAAAGGCGCCGGTACGAAGGATGTGGCGGTTTCACGTTGCCTGGACCTATCGTCCCTCAATAGCCGCTGATAGCCTGAACTCGCACGCGAACCCGATGAAGGCCGCCCTCGCGGCCGGCCGCGTACAGATCGGCACATGGATCAACCTCGCGCGGAATCCGGCGATTCTCACGCTGCTCAAGAGCGCCGGCCTCGATTACGCACGCGTGGATATGGAGCACGCCTCACCGTCGATCGAGACGGTCGCGGACATGGCCGTGCTCGGGCGCGCGCTCGCCTTTCCCATCATCGTGCGGCCGCCGGCCGGCAACCGCGAGTGGATCACCCGCCTGCTCGATGTCGGCGTCCAGGGACTCCACATCCCCCAGGTCGATACCCCCGAGATCGCCCGGGAGGTGGTCAACGCGTCCCGCTATGCGCCGGAGGGTCTGCGCGGGATGTCTGGCATCGGGCCGCACACAGATTTTGGTCCGCCAGACTTCGCGGCGCTGAACGCTGCCGTCCACCTCACCGTGATGTTCGAATCGGCCGAGGCGTTCCGGCACATCGACGGGATCCTCGCGACCCCGGGCATCGACGCGGTGACGCTCGGTCCGTCCGATCTGGCGCAGGAACTGGGCGTGATGGGCACACCCCGGCAGGCACGGGTGATCGACGAGCACCGCGATCGTCTCATCGATTCCGCGCGCCGGCACGGCAAACAGGTGGCTATGCTCGTCCAGACGCTGGAGGAGGCCGAACGGTGGATCGTTGCCGGCGTCCAGATCATCGCCTACGCGTCGGACGTCGCGATCCTCCACCGGGGATTCGCCGCCGCATCCGCACGCCTGAAGCCTGGTGGGTAGACGAACGCGTCCGCTCGTTCACCCGGCGAACAGCTGGGTGCCCCCATCGACGCGGAGCACTTGCCCGGTGATGTAGGACGCGGCGTCCGAGGCGAGGAAGGCGACCGCACGGGCAACCTCGATGGGCCGGCCGTAGCGCTCGAACGTGCCGCGCTCGACCATCCGCTCCTCCTCAACTGGCCGCGTCGCCACGAAGCGCGGCGTGATGATCCCACCCGGCGCGATCGCGTTGACGGCCACATCGTGGGGCCGAAGCTGGGCCGCCAGGCAGCGGGTGTACTCGATCACCGCGGCCTTCGCCGTGGCGTACATCGCCCGCTGCGGCGTGCCGAATAGTCCGTCGATGCTGCTGATGTTGACAATGCGCCCCGCCCCGCGTTCCATCATCGCCGGCGCGACCGCGCGGCAGGCAAGGATGCAGGACCACAGATTCCGGTCGAAGATCGCGCGGACATCGGCCATGGGGATGAACACCGCGTCGTTCGGGTCCGGCTTGCCGCCCCCTGGCCCGCCCGTGCCCGCGGCGCCGATGTCTCCTCCCGCGCAGTTGACGAGGATGTCGATCCGGCCGAACGCCGCCTTGATCTCCGAAACCATCTGTCCTATCGCGCGCTCGTCGCTGATGTCGCCGGCGACGGGCACGATCTTCCGTCCGTGCTCTCGCGCGATCGCCTCCGCCACCGCGGCCAGCGACTCCGCCTCACCGAACGCGCGCGACGACGTGAGTGTGGACCCGTGCACCGCGACATCGGCACCCCGGCCGGCGAGATGGGCGGCGATGACTCGACCGATCCCGCGCGATGAGCCGGTGACCCACGCGGTCTTCCCTGACAGCGACGTTGCGTCCGTCATATCCCCTCCGTTCGCTCGCCCGAGGATACAGAGGCGCGGCCACCACAATCAGCGCGTCAGGCGGCCCCGCGCGATTTGCCCGGCCAATGCAGTGAACATCTGCGGCAGATCCTCGGTCTTTCGCAAGGGGAAGTACCGGTCGCAGGCCCCCGGCGAGGATGAGGACACGTCACGGAGCAAGCTGTCAATCGTCGACGCCTGCGCCTCGTTCCATGGTCCCGGGCAGGGATGGGGCGCAGCGGTATCCGCCATCCGGCTACGGCACCACTTCTGGGGGACCGAGGAGCTGGTCGAGTACGGGGTGCAGAAGAATCCCACGACGTAGATCTCCACGTCATCCACCGTTCCCGCGATGCTGTCCGGTCCCAGTTTGAGCGACGCGGCGCGGGAGACGACCTCGCCATCCCAGGGGAACGCGTCGCCGGCAGGGTTGCCGTTCACAGGCCACAACTCGTTGTAGCCATCGGTCATGAGCACGACGACCTTGCGTGCCCAGCCTTCGCCGCTGGCGTCGTTGCGCCCACCGTTGGCGGAGGCGAAGCCGTAGTATCCGCCGTTGCTGAGCACGGAGATGGCGTTGAGCAGTTTTGTGCCCGTGTAGGTGGGGTAGTAGGAGCCGAGGTTCGACCCGTTGTATCGCAGCCCGAGCGGGGTGGTTGCGGGACCGACTAGGGCCGGCGCGCCACGGCCCATGCCCCTGGTGCGGTTGGGGTCATCGGCATTGGTCCGAATCGTCGGGCGTGACCCCCACCGCTTCGACCGGGACCGCGATGGCATCGACTGCGAGTGATGTTCCACTGCACGATTGCGTCATCGAGCGGGCCAGTCGGGGACGCTAGTCGGACAAAGACGCCGTTCCGAGCCGCACCCAGACCGAGCGCTTGGGCTATCGGACGAACGAGCCGAACTGCACGGAAACGCGAAGCGTCCCACGTGCTGATGAAGGTTCTTCAACGGCGATCCGAGAGGATCGGATACGTTGGGCGACACAGCGCGATCTCGCCATCACGATAGCCGACCTAAGCAGCATGTCGTTCGGCCTGACTCGGCCGCAATGATCTCGGGGATTCGGTCGCGGACGAGCATGTTGTGGACGATTACACGTACCCCCATTGCGGTCACGCGACGAGGATGGAGCGCCAGGCAGGTGACAGGCGCTCGAAGCGGCCGCCGGCGAGCCAGACCTGGCCGCGCGTGTGCTGAACGTGGTCGTACGCCCAAGCCGCGACGCGGAGGCTCGCATCGAGGTCGTGGAGGACGCCAGCATTGTCGAAGGACGCGGCGAGCTGGTCTCGGTAGCGGTGGTTGCGGGCGACCCAGGCGGCGAGGTGGCGCTCGGCGGCCAGATGCTCGCTCTTGGATCTGTTGCAGGCGGGGTGCGCGAGGACGAAGTTGTGGCCGAGGTCGACGGCGTAGCGCGCCCAGGGGACGAAGTGGTCTACGTCGGCGGCGGTGACAAGACGGCGCTGGCAGTAGAAGCACTGGTTGGACTGGAGCTCCTGGAGAAGAGGGCGATGACGCTCAAGGCTGGCGCGGGGGGAGCCGAAAAGGAAGGCGTCTAGGTCCGCTGCCTCGTCGAGGGCAGCGAGGTTGGACCGGCGGACGAAGCGGAGCCAGGCGTCGCGGACAAGAGCGGTGAGGATGCCGTGGAGGGCGGTAAGGCAGGCGGCGGCGCGGGGGCGGAGGGTGATGGTGGTGCCACGGCCAGCGTTCTCGTAGAGGAAGTCGACCAGCTCGGCGCCGACGGTCTGGAGCCTCCAGAGGGGCATCTTGCGAACGACGGCATCGACGTTGCCGAGAAGCAGGCCCCAGCCGGGTAGATCGCGCCGGAGGCGCTCAAGTGAGGGGCCGTGGTGGCGCTTGGCGGCATCGAGATGGCGGAGGATCTCAGCCTGGCCCTGGCCAGCGTTCTGGCGGAGGACGAGGGCGGGGCGCGAGCCCGTGAGGGGGAAGGGGGCAGCCTGCGGCCAGTAGAGCTCGATGATGCGCTGGGCAATGTCACGGGTGGTGAGCGTGAGGGGGACGCCGGAGCCGTCGCCGTGGCGGACGGCGAGATCGGCTAGTGCGTGGAGGAGGGCGAACTTATAGGTGCTGCTGAAGCTGCCCTGCTCGAGGATGCGCTGGAAATCGCGGAGGAACTGAAGTTGGTGGTCGGCGGATGGGGACGGATGTGTGGCGGGTGTAGCTGGGGCGGTGGGCACGCGCGCATCGTACTAAGACGTGTGCGTTCAGCGTACTTGATGATGCTCAGTACCCTGCTGCGTCGGCTGCTTGGGCTTGAGGTCGGCCAGAAGCGCGTCGGCGGCGTCGCGGTCTTGCACCTCGTCGCCGGTGACGTAGGGCAGGAGCATGTGGCCGTTGGGGTGTCAACCTCCAGTTGCCGCTTGCGCCCGGTCAGCCGCTTTGGTTGGCGTCCACGCCGTCGATCGCCCCTTTTCGGAGGTCTTCGCCGACTGGCCGTCGATGATTCGCTGCCGTGGGCACGGCCGCCTTGCCGACCGTTGCCCGCGCCCGGTCGCGCGGCGCATCGTGCATCCGCTGCCAGGTGCCGTCGTTGCGCTCCCGCGCAAGCCAGTGGAACCTTCGCGAGTTTGCGCTTAATTTTGCATATCACGCAGAGTCGCCGAATAGGCGAGTATGGATTCATTCAGTCTCTATGAAACTGGCGCAGGCAAGTCGCTTCGTGTAGGTTGCTGCCGACGGCGGAATCGGAATTAGAAGAGCACTCACCAAAGAACCCGAAGCTTGAAAACGTCATCCATTTTGACTGGAGCGCGAATCGGTGAGAGATCACGCTGCCCTAACTTCGAAGGAGCGCGTCGTCCTAGACGGTCTGGTATGCCGGCTTCTGGTCAGGTAGCCATTCTGCGGTCGCCAGAGCGCTGTCGACGGGTGCGCGCACGCGTGCAACCGGATTGCTGTACACATCAAGGTTTGCACACATGGAAGCATCTATCTGCGATAATTTCACTCGGTGGACACGCCTTCTGGGCTCACATTCGGGGAACATCTGCGCCGCCTGCGTCGTGCGAAGCGCTGGAATCTACAGCAACTCGCCACGGAGACCGGATTGTCGACCTTCCACCTCTCACGCCTCGAGAATGACAGCGCAGTCCCCAGGCCGGACAGCGTTGTCAGACTGGCGAACGCACTCGGCGGCGACTTGAAGGTGATGCTTGAGTTGGCGCAGTGCCTCCCGCCCGAGATCCTCGAGCGGCTGGCGCGGCGCGCGAGTGACTCAGGATCTGCCGTACACCGAAGCGCGGGCGCTGCGCCCGCCGTCGAAGAAAGCCTCCCCTCTGCTCTTGTCGCCGATATGGACCCGCAGCTGCGAAGGGCGGTGGCCGCGCACTTCGGCCTGCCCGAGGATGACCTCGACGGCATCTTCGGCGTGCTGCAGAGACTCGGCGAAATGAGTGCGGAGGCACGGAAGGGCGTGCTCGCGTTCCTCGGGATTGGTTCCGCATGATGCGCAGACGAATTTCGAGCGCTCGCTGGCTCGAGGCCCGGCGCGACGAGGTGCGGGCCTGGGGGTACAACAGTAGCGGGATGGTACCGCGGCCGAGACGTTGGGAATAGACCTGGAGTAGGAGGTTCGATGTTCGGGTGGATCGGTGCCGGGTTCACCTACGCGGTTCAAGCGCTGGCGATGATTATGGCGTTCGTGCTCATCCAGCGCGTCGCGTACTTCGCGTTCGCGCTCGTGCTGGTGGCCGTGTGCCGGGACATTCGAGCAGCGCGGTGGGCGTTGATCTTCCATAACGCTGCGACGACGTACCTGCTCGCGTCGACGCTCGCGATCGGCGCCCTGGCCTGGGTCAGCCCGGAGTCGTCGGCGCTCCGGCTGGTCGGGCTGTCGCTGATCAACTTCTTCATTGTGCTGTTCACGATCCAGGGCGACGTACTCTCCCGCAGGAAGCAGGCTTACCGGGATGAGGTGGACTTCGACCGGTTGGGAACCTACGGGTTCGACGTGGCGTTCAGCTGGCTCGGCTCACTCTTGTCGGTCGCCGGGATCTTCGTCCCTGCCTTGGTGCTGAACCCAGTCTCGGTGCTGGTCGTCGGTGCGGTGCGTTGGGTGCTCGCGATCCCGGTGGTCTCCTGGGTCATCGACTGGATGGCGGAGATGGTTGTCGTGGGATGGCTGTCCATGGTGCTCATCGTCTGCGCCGTTGGGGGCTACTTCGTGTTCGATCGGGTCCGCGCGCGCCGGGCATCGAAGGTGCGGGCCTGGGGGGCGAATGACTACGGCCAGCTGGGTGATGGGACGATGACGGACCGTTCCACGCCGGTGTCGATCCCGGGGTTGACTGGGGTGAAGGC
>VGOZ01000095.1 GCA_016875715.1 Chloroflexota bacterium
CGACGAGGAGCGCCGCGGACCGGCCCACGGCGTGAAGGGAGATCCAGAGCCAGAGGAGGGTTTGCTTCGCGGCCGCGTCGGTATGCATCGCCTGGCGGCGGTAGGGTACTCCCTGCGGATCGCAGGATGGATGGCCGCACCGAGCAGCGAATCATGTACTGCCACGAGCGGCCAGCTCGAAGCGGCGGACCGGAATGTTGTCGGTCTCGGCGCGGCGCGAACTGGAGTGCCACGTGCACTCTTCCCCTGCCTCCGGGCAAGTACAGCGCCATCTGCCAGGAGAGCGAATCGCGTGGGCGAGGGCATCGGCACCCGGCTCGGTGCGCCGCCACCCGAAGGCGGGCATTGCGCCACTCTACAGCACGCCTCTGTAGCGTCGGGCGCGAAAATCGAGGGACGGAGTCGTCCGCGTGAAGTGCCTGGAAGCTCTAGCTATCCCTTCACTGCGCCGGCCGATAACCCACGAATCAGGTACTGCTGAAAGAAAAGGAATGCCCCGGCCACCGGCAGCGTCGTCATCACCGCACCAGCCATCACCTTGCCCCAATAGACGCCCGACTCACCCATGACGAACATCCGCAATAGCACCGGCAGCGTCCGCACGTCGTCGCCCGAGGTGAACATGAAGGCGAACAGGAAATTGTTCCACGACGCGATGAACACGAAGAGTGCAGCGGCGACCACCCCTGGCACCGCCAGTGGCAGCGCGACCCGCAGCATCGCGCCGACGCGGGTGCAGCCGTCGACCTGGGCGGCTTCTTCGAGCTCTCGCGGTAGCGAGGCGAAGTAATTGGTCAACAGCCAGATCGCGAACGGCACTGAGTGAGTGGCCTCAGCCAGGATCAGCGCCGGGTAGGTGTTCAAGATCCCAAGGGTGCGGAAGATCACCATCATGGGAACGAGCAGCAGGATGCCCGGCAGGAGGTAGATCAACAACAAGCTGACAATCAGCAGCCGCCGCCCGCGGAAGGTGTAGCGCGCGAACGCGTAGGCGGCCGTGATCGAGAGCGCGATCGACAGAGCCGTGACCGCCAAGGCGATCCCGACGCTGTTCACGAATGCCCGCCCGAATCTCACCACCTCGAGGATGCCGAAGAAGTTGTCGATCGTGAGCGTCGTCGGCACGTAGCGGATCGTCTGGGTGAACGACTGCGCCTCGGGTGTCAACGCGATGTTCACGATCCAGTAGAACGGACCGAGGACAAAGCTGAGCAAAAGCGCGCTGGCCAGCCACCGCCACCAGCCACGATGGCCGAGCAGACGACCGACCGACGTCACATCCACTCCCGCGACTGCTCGATCGAGCGGATGTAGAAGGCCGAGGCGACCAACAGGACGGCCGAAAGCATGATCACCATCGCCGAGGGGTAGCCGAGCTCGAGCTGGCTCCAGGTCAGGATGAAGCTGTAGACCGCGATGGTGTAGTTGTTGTAGCCCGGACCGCCGTTCGTCATGAGGAAGATCAAGTCGATGCTATGGGATAGCCAGATCATCCGCAGCAGCAGCAGCAGCAGGATGGTCGGCAGCAGCAGCGGCAGCGTCACGGTGCGGAACCGCTGCCAGGCGCCGGCACCGTCGATCCTGGCCGCCTCGTAGAGGTCCTCCGGGATCGCCTGCAGGGCAGCCAGCAATGTGATGGCGAAGAATGGGAAGCCGGCCCAGATCGTCGCCGTCGAGAGGACCACGAACGAGGGCAGCGGCTCGCCGATCCAGGCGATCGGTTCGACGATCGCGCCCAGCCGCAAGAGGATGTCGTTCACGACGCCGTAGTTGGCGTCGACCATATACCGCCAGATGATCGCGACGACCGCGCCCGGCACGACCCACGGCACCAGGATCCCCGCGCGCACCGCGGCACGCCCGCGAAACGCGGAGTTGAGGAGCAAGGCGACCGGTAGCGCCAGCGCCATCTGACCGCTCGCATTGACGATGACCCAGCGAACGGTCTGCCCGAGCGCTATGACGAAGATCTCGTCGTCGAACGCGTTGACGTAGTTGGCGGCGCCGACGAAGCGCATGGTCGCCATGCGGATCATGTTCGCGTTGGTTGTGCTGATCTGAACCGCGTAGAGAGCCGGGTAGACGGTCACGATCAAGACCAGCACGACCGCCGGCGCGATCAGGATGTACGGCAGAAGGTCGATCCGAGCCCGGCGGGCCCGGACGACCTCGATCCCCGCGACCGCCGGGCGCGCCGACGTCGACACGCGGCCTACCCCTTACGAAGGACGTCAGCCAGGTTCTTGCAGAACCGCTCGGCGTTGACTTCGTTCTTGACTAGTCGCTGCAGCTCAGGACCCCAGCGGTCCGCCATCTTCGGCCAGTTCGGGTGCCAGCTTGGGAACTCGCCCCAACCTGGCTGGCTGTCGAGCGCGGCCTTGTAGAACCGGTTCTCCTTGAAGATCTTGTCGTCGAGCAGCGACTTCATGATCGGTCCGGAGCCGCGCTCGTACATGAACAGCTTCGCCTGCTCGGGCTCGCCAAGGAAGGCGGCGACCTGCCAGCCCTCGTCTTGCTTCTTCGACGTCGCGTACAGGATCGAGCCCTCGACGCCCGTCGACGCGAAACGGCCCTTCTTGCCCGAGGGGATCGGCGTCGCCGAAACCTTCTCCTTCAAGACAGCTTCCTGGGTCTTCCACGACCAGAGACCGTGGTGGAGCAGCGCGAGCTTGCCACCCTGCAGCCCAGCGAACAGTTCCGGGAAGCGATCGGTCAATGCGCTCGGCTGCGTGACCTTGTGCTTGTTCACCAGGTCGACGTACCACTGCACGCGGTCGATCGCCTCCGGTGAGTCCAGGTCGACCGAGTTATCCGGCTTGACGAACTCGACGCCATCGCCCTTGAGGTAGAGGCCGATCTGCTGGCCGAGGCTGCCGCCGTCGCCGCCCCGGAAGCCGAAGCCGTATCGGTCGGGTGGCTTGTTGAGCGCCCTGGCGACCTCGAGCATCTGGTCGAGCGTGTCGGGCGGCTTGAGCTTCGCCTCCTCGAACCAGTCTGCCCGGTAGTAGAGGTACGGGACCAGGATCTGATTCGTCACGATCCCGATCTGGTCTTGCGGCCGGCCGCCCTTCGAGAGGCGCTGGATCGCCGGGAGCCAGTCCTCGAACGTCTTCCACCCCTTCAGCCGGGATTCGAGTGGAACGATCATCTTGGCATCGTAGTACTCGGGCAGCCAGCCGCCAGTGCCGTGGGTCACATCTGGCATGCCGGCGTTGGCGGCGAACGCCGTCAGCAGCTTCTTCCGCTGATCGGCGACAGTGACGATCAGGTCGGTCCGGACCGCGATGCTCGGGGTCTTCTCCTGGAACTTCTTCAGCGAGTCGGTGTGTAGCGAGGCCTGGTACGGGTCGTCGGCCCAGAACCAGAACTCGACGACCGTCTGTCCCGGCTTGGTGACTGGCGCGGCCGGCTTCGGCGCCTCGGTCGGCACGGCCGCGGTCGGCTTGGTCGGGGCGGCCGCCGGAGCGGCGGTTGGTGGCGCCGGGGCTGGCGCGGCTGGCTTCGATGGTTCAGGCGGCTTCGGCGTGGGCGTTGGCAGGCCGCCACCACAGGCGGCCAAGATCGCGGCCAGGCCGAGCGCGCCGAGTGCAACCAGACGGCGGCGGCTTAGCTGTTGCACCGGTTGCCTCCTTCTTCTTCCTTCGTGCCTACAATATACTCGACGAACGGCCGCTCCGCCGTGCCTCCGACGGCCTAGCAGGGCGTTGAAGAACCGCTCGTGAGAGCGGTCGCGGCGGATGGTCGGGCCGCTGGCTGGGGGCTTGGAGCGGGTGGGGTGCGCTGGCCCGAGGCTGGCCGATCCGCCCCGCACGCTTGGCGCGTGGCTCAGGCCGCGGCTGGGTGGCGGATGGTGCCGCTGGCGCTGGCCGGGCTGGCGCTCGGAGGAAGCGACATGGCCGCCTACGGCTACATGTCCCGTCCCGGCGCACCCTGGGGTCCGCCGCCAGCCGACGGCTCGGTCGCCTACGAGCCAGGCAGCCTCGAGCGCGGCCACGCCGTCGTGACCGTGTCGACGCCGACGCGCATCCAGGACGCGGAGTCGACGCGGCGCAGCTCCAGGGCCTCGGCCGCGTCTTCCGCCACACCGCGACTTACGAGTCGACAAGCCGAGGCGCGACGTCGGTCGCGCAGGCCGCGGTGCTCCTGCCGACGCGACCGGGCGAGACGCCGCACCTGTGGAGCGACGCGCTCGCGGGCTGGTGGCCGTTGACGCCGAGGGGGAGCAGCTCAGACGGGTCGAGTTGCCGGATGATCTTGCGGGCCACCTAGTCTCCCCCTCCCGCTTCGTTGGTCTGCTGCCGTCGATATCGCGCCCGCCGCACTTAACGTAACGCTTCAGCATGCCGGCGGTGGTTGGCGCGGTTGGCGCACGATCGCGAGCAGTACACGCGTCACGCCACGCCGACGAACGAGCGCCCATAGATTTGCTCGGTCCTGCGGTGTAATGGTCACGATCTGGTCGAAACCGCCGTTGAGGAGCCGATACGGCTTGCAAGTGGGGTAGACTCGACCACCCGACGGGGCGAGGATCGCGTATCCACCTTCGCCCCGCGTCTCGATCAAGACCTTGATCTTGTCCTCCGGGTCCGACATCTCGTCGGGGAGCTTCGGCCGCCGGGCGAGCGTGGGGTTGATCGCGATCTCCTCGCAGCGGTAGAGCCAGTGGACGCTCCCGCCGGGCGTGTCCTCCAGGTAGCCGGCCTCGATCCGTTCGATCAGGTCACCGAGGCCGACCGCCGTGGCCGCGTCCTTGAACAGGGTGTACGCGGTCGGATCGTCGAACTCGAACAACTCCAGGTTGCGGTCGATCCGGCCGCAGACGACTCCAACGCCCGAGGACCCGCCCTCGACGTACCATCGACGCATCTGCTCAGCAGCCGGGCGCTTCGATTGCCGCTCTTTCCACTTGACCAGCGGCGCCTTGCTTCCGTCCTCCTTCGGAGGGAGGACGCAGAGGCCCGGCCAGCCTACGGCGAGGGCCTCTTTCAGAACGGTGGTGCTTATTGGTTCACGACCAACGTGACCCGAGGCAGGTAGCGCCGCCCCGCACAATCCCCATCGCAGTCCATCCAGGAGGGGGGGCGGTTGCGCAGAGCGGCCTCACCGATCGAGAGGCCTACCGCATCGCTGACAGTAGTCACGGTGAAACTCGCTCGGCCGGTCCGCCGACGTGCCAGAACGGTATTGCAACCCGCCGCCTGGTGAGCGTCGTACCACCATGACGGAGTAGTGACAGATAGACTAACCTCAAAATGGCTGGCCAATACCAGGACCATGTGGTAGATCGGTGGGTAGAGACATCTCAATTCCTTGTCGCGCAGGCCGTTCGGTGGGTGGCGATCCAGCCGAACGGCCTGTTGATTTTCCGTGATGCAACAGAGTCGACGTGGGTGCAACACGATGGGTGAAATACCTTCGATGTCGACGTCTGCGAGTGTGGTCGCCCACATAGAACTGACCCAGTAGCGACCACTTGGAATTGACCCACCCGTAGCCGGTGTTCTCTGCTGACTCCATCGAAATGCCCGGAGGGACCGAGCACACAGGCGCTTTTCTGTTGTGATCAACTGCGATCGCTCGCGAGCTAAGAGACGCTGCTACCAGAGCCAGAATCGATCCTATTGACCAACTCTCCGCTTGAAGCCTGGAGATGTATGCCAATACTTCTGCTACCGTGATCAGTCCCCGATCCCCGATCTTTAATCTACCTATGGTGCGGTTGGCTACGAGCCTCTTGGCTGTGGTCGTCCCGACGGACAGAGAATGAGCGAGGTCACTAACGTCATACAAGATCTTAACTATATTAGTGCTCCAATAGCACGCGCCAGGCCGCTTGGTTGGCTTGCAGTCTGCTGCATCTACGCGGCCTATAACGTACTTGCCAGGCCCAATTTACGCACGGCGGCTACCTCGAATCAAATAGGTAAGCGCGATACTCTGCGGTTGACGCAACTTTTCAGAAATTCTAATAACGACCGCGCACACCGCTCCCCCATGCGTGGGCCGGCCTTTCTTGATTTCTATGGAATCGTCAATCCGTCCGGCGTGGGGTGGGAGCGCGTGTTGCGTTAGATCCCCGGGGTGGGCGTGACCATCCCCGGCCGGTACGATGCTATCAGGGCCCCGCGGTCGGCTAGCGGCGGTGGGGTGGTCGGCCCCGTGCAGACCGTCAGGAAATTCGCGACCAACTGCTCCGCCTGAGCCCGCAGGGCTCCGGCCTTCGCCGCGACGCGGCGCTTGAGGCCGGGGACGTCGACGAGCGGATCGTCGTCCGCGCCATGCAGCCACCCGGCCAGGATCGCCGGTGTGACCTCGGGGTGGAACTGGAGACCGTAGGCTCGTGTGCCGAAGCGGAACGCCTGGTTGGCGCAAGCGGCCGAGCTCGCTAGCGCGACCGCGCCGCCGGGGATCGCAAACGTGTCGTGGTGCCACTGGACGACCTCCAAGCCACCGGCGAGCCCGGCGAACAGTGGGTCGGCTCGGCCCGCCTCGGTGAGACGGACACGGACAAGACCGATCTCGGTCGCCTTGCCCACGTGGATCGGCGCGCCCAGCGCCTTGGCGAGCAGTTGCCCGCCAAGGCAGACGCCGAGCACCGGCTGGTCCGCAGCGAGTGCCCTTTCGATGGCGCTGTTCTCTTCCTGGAGCCATGGGTGCTCCGCCTCCTGGTAGACGTTCATCTCGCCGCCCAGGCTCAGGAGCGCGTCGTAGACCAGCGGGTCCGGGATCGGCTCTCCCCGTTCGAGCCGGACGAGGTGCAGGCCCGCGCCGCGCCGCTCCAGCGCTTCGCCCAGGTAGCCTGGACCGTCCAGCGGTTCGTGCTGGAGCACGAGGACGCGCAACCGCTACTCCAGCGGAGGCCGCCGGTGGGCCCACGGACGGGCCGCCTCGAAGGCGGCCGCCGCGCGCAGCACCAGTGCCTCGGCGTAGCGCCGGCCGACGATCTGTAGGCCGACGGGCAGCCCATCCGCCCAGCCGGCCGGCACCGAGATGGCCGGGTTCCCCGTCAGGTTGAACGGGAAGGTGAACGGGAACCACCCGATCGGCGAGGCGGTCGCACGGCCGGCGATCTCCCTCGGCGGGTAGGGCGCGTCGATCGGGAAGGGGGGGGCCGCCAGGGTGGGTGTGAGCAGTAGGTCGTACCGCTCGAAGAAGCGGCGCACCGTGTGCCACAACTCGGTCCGCCGACGTTGCTGCCGCTCGTAGTCGATCGAGGAGATCCCGTCAGCCAAGTGCATGCGCTCGACCAGCACCGGGTCCATCTGCTCGGCCCACTCGGCCAAGTACTGACCAAGCGACGCCGCCCGCATCGGCGCGGTCAAGGCGCGGAACATCTCGTCGGGGTCGCTGAAGTCGGGGCAGGCCTCCTCCAACGCGCAACCGAGGCCGGCGAAGCTGCGCGCGGCAGCGCAAGCCACGCCCGCCACCCGGGAATCGACCGGCGCGTAGCCGAGATCGGGCGTCCAGGCGACGCGCAGCCGGCCGAGAGGCTGGTCGCAGGCGGCAAGGAAGTCCTCGCCGGGGGCGGGCAGCGAGATCGGATCGCGCTCGTCCGGCCCGCTCATCGCCGCCAGGAGGAGAGCGGTGTCGCGGACCGTGCGCGCCATCGGGCCGATGACGGCCATCGAGTTCCAGCCGTTCGGCGACGGGTACGAGGGAACGCGGCCCGGGCTCGGCTTCAGCCCGACCACCCCGCACGCCGCAGCCGGGATGCGGATCGAACCGGCCAGATCGCTCCCCTCGGCCAACGGGGCCAGCCCGGCCGCCAGCGCCGCCCCCGCGCCGCCGCTGGAGCCGCCGGCGACCATCGCCGTGTTCCAGGGGTTGCGCGTCGCGCCGAAGACGCGGTTGTCGGTCACCCCCTTGCAGCCGAACTCGGGGGTGTTCGTCTTGCCGACCACGATCGCGCCCGCCGCCTTGAGCCGCTCGACGACGGCGGCGTCCTCCGCGGGGACGTGGTGCTCGAAGATCCTGGAGCCGAATGAGGTACGGATACCGGCCGTCGGGGTCAGGTCTTTGATCGAGACCGGGATCCCGTGCAGCAGCCCCAGCGGCTCGCGCCTCGCCACGCGACGCTCGGCCTCCCGCGCGGCTTCCCGGGCATGGTCGGCCGCGACGGTGCAGTAGGCGTTGATGCGCGGGTTGACTGCGTCGATGCGCGCCAGCACCGCGTCGACAAGATCGACCGGCGACACCTGACATTCGCGGATCGCCCGGACCAGCTCAACGGCCGGGGTGTAGCAGAGCTCGTGCGTGTTCAGACTCGGGCTACCCGCCGGCGAGGACCCGACGGGGGTTGTCCACCAGGATCGCCCGGATCTGCTGCTCGGTAAGCCCGAGCGAGCGGAAGTGGGCCAGCGCACTCTCGAGGATGTGGTCGAACCCGAAGCCGCCGTACTTCTTGAGCTGGATCTTGAAGCAGACGTCCTGCGCGACTACGATGTGCTCTAGGTAGCCGTCCTGGACGAGCGCGGCGATCTTCTCGGCCCTGTCCCAGTCGGTGGAGAAGACCCGGTTGGGGCCGGCCCGCTTGCCGTACGTGTAGAAGTCGTAGTGGCCGAAGGTGTCGAACGCCAGGTAGGCGCCCATCTGGGCGATCTCCCTGTGGTAGGAGAGTGGACAGCGCGCGTCCAGGTCGACGTGGCAGATGATGATCCGCCGCGGGTCGGCGCCCTCCTCCTTGGCGATCTCGATCACCCGCTGCGCGGTGCGGCCCCACATCGCATGGTGAATCGACAGCGCGACGCCGGTGATCGCCTGCGCGCGCGCTGCGGCGCGGAGAACCTTCTCCTCGCCCGGCGTGACGGGATCGCCGGTGCCGATCTCGCCGATGATCCCCGCCCGCACCCCGCTCGTGCCCACCCCGATGCTCACGTCCCGGACCAGTTCGTCGGCGATGTCCTCGACGCTGCGCTCCTTCAGCTCGGGTGGGTGCCGCTCGTCGACGTAGTAGCCGCAGCCCATCACGACGTTCAGCCCGGTCCCGCGCGCGATCGCCCGCAGCGCTGCTGGGTCGCGTCCCAGCCCAATCGGCGTCTGGTCGATCACCGTCTGGCCACCGGCCCACTTGAAGAACGAGAGCTCGCGCATCGCCTCCTCAGGATCGATGCGGTGCGAGTTATCGAGCTGCTCGTAGCCGAACTTGCGCGCCCAGCCGAGCGTCTCCATCCGCAGCGGGCTCTCGCCGATCGCGCGCCGGGACAGGTCCTCCTCGATCGGTTTGTGGTGCCAGTCGCCGTTGAACAGGATGTGCTCGTGGATGAGCGTGATCCCCAGGTCGCGGGCGTGAACCGGGCCGGTGACAGTCATGACGTCCATCGTTTACCTCGATCGGTGTCGCGGGATAGGCTCCGATCCTGCGCTCAGGCGGGGTCGACCAGGGCGTCGGTCAGGGCAAGCGCCTCGTCCACGATCCGCAGCCCGCGATGGAGTTCCTCCTCGGTGACACAGAGCGGTGGGTAGAGCCGCAGGACGTTACCGCCGACCGGCGCGATCAGGCCATGGTCGAGCAGGTGCTTCTTGAAGCCGTCGAGGACGCTCGGGATGGCCACGTTGCGTGGCGCCAGCGGCGGCACGAGTGGCTCGCGCGTCCGTTGGTTCTTGACCAACTCGACCCCAGCCATGATACCCAGGCCGCGTACCTCGCCGACCGACGGGTGCCTCTCCGGGAAGTGCCGCAGTTCGGCCAGCAGCACCTCGCCCAGCCAGGCCGAGCGCTCGACCAGCTTGTCCTCGCGGAGCGCCTCGATCACCGCGATCGCGGACGCGAAGGCGAGTGGCTGGCCGCCGTTGGTGAAGCCGAAGGGGATCACGGTCTCTCGGAAGTGGGCGGCGACGCGGTCGCTCACCACGACCGCGCCCAGCGCGGCATAGCCCGAGTTCAGCCCCTTGGCGAGGGTCATCATGTCTGGCACGACGTTCCAGTGGTCGCAGGCGAACCACTTGCCGGTCCGGCCGAAGCCAGTCACGACCTCGTCGAAGATGAGCAGCACGCCGTGGCGGTCGCACACTGCCCGCAGACTCGCTAGGAACCCGGGCGGCGGCATCGCCACGCCGTCGCCCACCCGGATTGGCTCGAGGATAACCGCGGCGACGTCGTTGGCGCCCTCGAGCTGGATAATCTGGTCTACCTGGTCGGCGTCCTGCTCGAGGACGTGGACGACGCCGGGGATGCCGAGACCGGCGGCGTGACGGCCGGTGCCGCCGCTGACCGAGTGAGCGCCGTAGGTCGCGCCGTGGTAGCCGCGGTAGAAGCTGAGGATCTTCGTTCGGCCGGTGCACAGGCGGGCGAGCTGGATGGCGGCCTCGTTGGCCTCGCTGCCGCCGACGACGAAGTAGCTCTGGTTCAGGTCTCCGGGTGCGATCCCGGCGATGAGCTCGGCCAGCCGGGCCCGCGGCTCGCTGAGGTAGACCGGCGAGACGTAGCACAACTGCTGCGCCTGCGCGACGATCGCGTCGACGACCCGCTGGTCCTGGAACCCAAGGTGGACGTTGCAGAGCTGGGAGGAGAAGTCGAGATACTCCTTGCCGTCGGCGTCCCAGAGCGTACAGCCCTTCGCGCCCACCATCACCGGCGCGGCGAGCTTAGACTGGGATGCCCACGGGTGGAGAACGTACCGCTTCTCCTTCTCGAGGACCGCGGCGCCGTCGACGCGCTCCCGGGTAATGGCCATATGGTGTCAAACCTCCTCCGCGTAGATGGGCCGCTCAGTCCATGTCCGCGGTCGCGAGTGTGCTGGCGATGGTGTCCATGTGGACCACGAACTCCGCCGTGATCGAGATTTTTCGGTGCAGAGGCGGGTTGGGGTCAATGTACTTCGAGTTCTCCCAATGACCGTCGTCGTACTGCTCCGCCACGAACCAGTCGCCCATCCGGATCGTCCAATCCCGGTAGATCGGCTCGCGCGTCACCGCGTGCAGTAGCCCGCCGCCCCAGGCGCTCTTGCAGACCTGCTTGGTCTCGAATTGCCGCTGTGTCGAGTTCATGGAGAAGGCCTGGTACTGACGAGCGAGGTCGAGCCAGCCAGGATCGTCGGTGGCCAGGTGGAGACGGATCAGGAACGCGGCG
>VGOZ01000096.1 GCA_016875715.1 Chloroflexota bacterium
GCCGTGGGTGTGGGCTGGGGCACGGCGCACCCGACCAGCGCCATCGCGGAGAAGAGGAAGAGCAGGCGGCGGCGCGAGTAGGCCTGCCCGTACGACGTCGGTCCTTCCATTGGGGATGGGAGAGTAGAGACGCTTCGTGAGCCGCAAGTTGAGATTCGGTTAACAGAACGCTAAATGCGACGGACCCTACCTGCGCTCAGCGCGTGCAAGCGCGGGGTCGCGGGAGTTCAGAGATACCGGTGCGAACGCGGCTCCCAGCCGAGGAGGCGCCGCGCCTTGGTCAGGTTATGCTCTTTCTCCGCCTCGTCCCCGGCGATGAAGACGGCCTCGAAACGACGGTGGCCGATCTGCACCGCGTCGAGCGCGCCGAGATAGGCCTGGGCCAGATCCTCCTCATCGGTGATGAACAGGGGCGGAGAGCCCTCGGGGCGCGCCGAGGCGGGCGGCGGGTTCCGCCGCTGATGGAGATACTGCTCGCGCGTGCGCGGACCGGTAATGCGCAGGCCGACGATCGACATGTCCCACCAGCGGCAGAAGTACTGGCAGATCCCTTCTCCGAACCCTTTGGAGAGTCCGTAGACGCTCGGCGTATCGAGGGGCACCTGTTCCTCGGCCGGGTACCACTCCCGCCGGCGGTAATGTACGCTCATCGTGCTTGTGTAGACGCCGCGGCGCACCCCGGCCTCATGGGCCAAGAAGAGGAAGAGGTGCAACCCCTTGGTGTTTACGTCGTAGTTCTCGGCGATCGTCTCGACGTCCTGGTCGCGGACCGATCCTCCCTGGGGCTTACGCATCACGAGCCAGATGAACGCATCGACCCCGGCGAGGGCGGCGCGAAGGGCGGCTGGATCGGTGACCGAACCGGCGGTGTACTCGACATCGTGCGCCGGGGGCCGGGTGTCGAGCACGCGCAGATCGTGCCTTGCTTGCAGATAGGGTGTGATGAACGAGCCGACGTGCCCCGACCCGCCGACCAGCAGGATCTTCATCCCCGCCTCCTTCAGACCGCGCGCGCGACCGAACCATCGGCCCGCAGGAGGCCGAGCCGCGGATCCCACATCGGCCGCGTGTGCTCGGGCAGTCTCCCCCGATCGATCCGCACACCCAGCCCCGGCGCCTGTGGAAGTGGCAGGTAGCCGCCCTTGCGGCGGAGAGTGCCCGGAAACGCGTCCGCGACGCGCTCGTCGAGCATCGAGTACTCCTGCACCAGGAAGTTCGGGATGGACACGTCGAGGTGCACCGCCGCGGCGGTGAGGACCGGGCCAAGGAAATTGTGCGTGACCACCGAGGCGTGGAACGCTTCACCGATCGCGGCGATCTTCTTGCAGTGGGTGATCCCCCCGGCGAGGCCGAGATCGGGCCTGAGGTACTGCGTCCCGCCGGCGACCAGCAGCTCTCGAAACTCCCATATCGACGTCATCCGCTCGCCGTTCGCGATCGCCGTCGTGAGGCGGCGCGCGATCTCGGCCTGCGACTGGATCGAGTCGATCTGAATCGGATCCTCGATGAAGAGGGGACGAAAGCGTGCCAGCGCATCGCACAGCGGGAGCGCCTGGAGGGGCGTCAGTTTGCGATGCAATTCGACGATGATGTCTGCTGCGGAACCGATCGTCTCGCGGGCCGCAGCGACGCGCTCCACCGTACCGCCGATAAGCGCATCAAGGGTCATGTTCTCATAGCCGTCCGGCACCGGATCGAACTTGATCGCGTTGAAACCCTCCCCAACCGCGGCGCGTACGTGAGCGGCGATCTGGTCGGGAGACCCGCCCTCCATAAGAAGGTGGAGGCGCACGCGGTCGCGACAGTTGCCGCCAAGAAGGTCCCAGATCGGCGCCTGAAGCAGTTGACCCTTGATATCCCAGAGCGCGATGTCGAGCGCACTCACCGCGCCGGAGAGGACGTTCCCCCGGAATGGTGCCATCCGGCAGAGGTACTGCCAGTGGTGCTCGACCCGCCGCGGGTCCTGGCCGATGAGATACGCCCCGGCGGCACGCACTACCTCGGCGACCGCGGCAGGGTAGCCCCAGCAGGCGGATTGGCCCGTGCCGACGATGCCGCTCTCAGTTGTGACCTCGACGAAGAGCGCTCCCTGGACGAGGATCGGTTCGACCAGGGCGATGCGCGTCACGGCACCGCACCGTTCGGCGCGATCAGGACCTTGCCGCCGGCGCCATGGATCGCCGCCTGCATCGCCTCGCCAATCCGTTCAATGGGGAACGTGTGGGTGACGAAGGAATCGAGTGCTTCGTGGCGCAGCCAGCGCATCCCGCGTTCGAAGGAGTTGCGGCGGGTCAGGCAGCCTCGCAGCGTGATCTCGCGCCGGTACAGCTCGTACGGGGACAGGCTCAATCGCGCATCCGGATCGGCCACGCCCACGACAACCACCGTACCGCCGTTCCGCACCGCGCCGAGCGCGGTCTCGATCGTCTGCGTGCGGCCAACGACCTCGAACGCGACATCGGCTCCGACGCCGTCGCCGTGGTGGCGAGCGACCCCGATCGGGTCTTCCTGACGGGGATCGATCGCGATCGCGCCAATTGTGGCGGCGAGCGCGCGCCGCGTCTCGTTCGGTTCGGAGACGATGACCGTGGCAGCACCGCCACGCAGGGCGAGATAGGCCATGATCAGGCCCATCGTCCCTGCGCCAACCACGAGCACGACGGCGCCGTTCGGAACCTGTCCCAGATCGTGAGCCCACACGCAGCAGGAGACGGGCTCGCCGAGGGCGGCGCGAGTGAGCGGGACGGCGTCGGGGACCAGGAATGCCGTCCCCTCCACAGTAATAACCTGCTCGGCGAACCCGCCGCCGAGCAGGCGCTTGCTCGAACAATGGTTGACCGCGCCACGGCGGCAGTAGGGGCACTTACCGCAGGTCATCCAGGGCAAACACGTGACACGATCGCCCGGTTTCACCGAGGTCACCTGATCGCCGATCGCCGCTACCACGCCGCTCACCTCGTGACCGATCACCCGCGGCCCAGGGGGACGGTTATGCACGTTCCCGCCCGAACCGTGGAACGTGTGGATATCCGACCCGCAGATGCCGCAGTACGCGACATCGATGAGGATCTCGTCCGGACCGGGCCGCGGTCGCTCGACCGCCTCGCAGCGCAGATCGTGAGGGCCGTAGAAGACGCCTGCATTCACGGGGGCAGATTGTGGCAGGCCGCGGTGGAACTTGCCGCTGCCCACGGCGGCTCGTCGACCGGCCGAACCGCCACGAGACCCACGCGCGCGGCGACCGGCCAGGACGTACTGCGCGCCATGGTAGGCTGGAGTGGTGTCTGACATGAGCGGCGTGCGGGCGCTGCTGTTCGACGTCTTCGGGACGGTCGTGGACTGGCGCAGTTCAGTCATCGCCAAGGGAGAGGCCGTGGGCAAGCGTCACCGGGTCGAGATCCCCTGGCCCGAGTTTGCCGATGCCTGGCGCCGCGAAGGCTACAGCCAGGCGATCGCGCAAATCAACCTCGGCGAGGCGCCGCGGCAGGATGTAGACGTCCTCCACCGCGCGATGCTCGATCGCTTGCTCGCCCGGTACGGGCTCGATCTCCCCGAGGACGAAGTCGTCGACCTGAACATGGTCTGGCATCGGCTGTGGCCCTGGCCGGACAGTCCGTCCGGTCTGACCCGCTTGAAGCGGCGCTACACGATCTCGACCCTATCGAACGGCGACCTGCACCTCTTGACCAATATGGCGAAGAACGGGGCTCTGCCCTGGGACTGCATCCTGGCCGCCGAACTGTTCGGTGCCTACAAGCCCGATCCGCGGGTCTACGACGGCGCCGCCCGTCTCCTGCGCTGCGCGCCGGAGGAATGCATGATGGTCGCCGCCCACGAGCAGGACCTCCAGGCCGCTCGGGCGCGCGGCTTCCACACCGCGTTCGTTCATCGACCTCGCGAGTTCGGACCCGGGGTTGTGGTGCCGCGCCCGGCCGACGGGACGTACGATTTCGTCGTGGCGAACTTCACCGACCTGGCCGATCGCCTCGGCGTCTGATTGGACAGGGCCTGGGCGACCTCCGCCGCAGCCGCGACGAATCGGGGATACTTCCTCCACGTCGTTAGGGAGGAGGCCAATGCCGCGCACGGGACGCGCCATCGTCATGAAGGGTCGCGAACTGGGGATCCGCGAGTACCCGGTGCCGGACCCGGCTCCGGGGACAATGCTGCTCCGACAGGAACTCGCCGGGATCTGTGGCACCGACATCCACAACTGGGAGCATCAGCGCCTGAGCGGCGAGATTCTCCTCGGCCATGAGAACGTCGGTATCATTGACCGACTCGGGTCCGGCGTGACCCACGACCACCTGGGCCGGCCGCTGCGCGAGGGCGACCGCGTGGTCTTTCCGCCGGGCAACCCCCACGGCGCGTACGGCTTCGTCCCGCCCGATCCGATCCCGTTCCGGGGCGGGTTCGGCGACTACATCTACCTGGCGCAGCCGGAGACGATCGTCTTCAAGACCGATCTGCCTCCGGAGGTTGGCGTGCTGACCGAGCCCTTCACGGTTGGCGTCCACGGTGTCATGCGCTCGGGTCTCAAGTTCGGCGACACAGTCGTCGTCCAGGGGTCCGGTGCAATCGGCCTCGTGACGCTCATCGCCGCGAAGGCGAGCGGCGCCGGGCGATTGATCGTGGTGGGCGGCCCGCCCGGTCGCCTCGCCCTTGCGAAGCGTCTGGGGGCGGATGTCACGATCGACATCGCCGAGGTGCGCGATCCTGCCGAGCGCACACGCCTCGTCCGAGAGGCGACCCCGCGCCAACGGGGAGCCGACATCGTCTTTGAGTGCGCGGGATTCCTTGGCGCGATCCCGGAGGGACTCGGCTACGTCCGCCAGAGTGGGACGTACGTGGAGATGGGGCATTTCGTCGACGTGGGGACATTCGAATTCAACCCCAACACGATGATCATGCGCCGCAACCTCCACATCGAGGCGGTGTGGGGCTACGGCAGCATCGAAGTCTGGGAACGTGCACTGCCTATTCTGGAGCGGAACGAGTTCCCCTTCGCCGCGCTTGTCGAGCCGATCCTGCCCCTCGAGCGCATCGACGAGGGCTTCGAGGCGCTGTCCGGCAACTACCGGATTGCCAATCGCGACGTCATCAAGGTCGCGGTACGCGGCGCCGTGGCCGGCTGAAGCGATGCGCCGCTACGCGTTCGCGGGGGCGAGCGGTCGAGCTCTCTCGATGTACGCTCGGCCGCTTCGGGAGCGGTTTGGCGCGGTGTCCGATCTGGTGGGTGTCTTCGACGTCAATCGGACGCGCGCGCAATTGGTTGCCGAGGCCGCCGGCGGCGCCCCGGCTTTCGATGACTTCGACCGAATGCTCGCCGAGACGCGGCCCGACGCGGTGATCGTGACCACGATCGACCGGCACCACCATGAGTTCATCATCCGCTCGCTCCAGGCAGGCTGCGACGCGATCACTGAGAAACCGATGACGATCGACGCACCGCGCTGCCGGCAGATCCTCGCCGCCGAGCGCAAGACCGGCCGCCACGTGACAGTGACCTTCAACTACCGCTTCGCGCCCTACGCGACCCGGATTCGGCAGTTGATCAACGATGGCGAGATCGGCCGCCCGCTCTCGGTCGACTTCGAGTGGTTCCTCGATACGCGGCACGGTGCGGACTACTTCCGGCGCTGGCACCGGCAGAAGGCCAACTCGGGCGGCCTGCTCGTGCACAAGGCGACGCACCATTTCGACATCCTCAACTGGTGGCTGGACGATGAACCTCGCGATGTGTTCGCGTTCGGCGATCGTCACGTCTACGGATCGGCCGGTCCACGTCGCGGGCGGCGATGCAGCGAGTGCGCGCACGGGGCCGACTGCTCCTTCTTTGTCGATCTGCGCGCCGACCCGCGGATGGCGCAGCTGTACTTCAAGGCCGAGCACGAGGACGGCTATGTCCGTGATGGCTGCGTCTTTGCTGAGGACGTCGACATCGAGGACACGATGAGCGCGACGATCCGGTACCGGAGCGGCTCCCTGGTCAGCTACTCGCTGATCGCCCACGCCCCGTACGAGGGCTGGCGCGCGTCGATCAATGGTGAACGCGGCCGCATCGAGGCCGAGGAGTTCCACAGCGGACCGTTCGCGGATCCGGAGGTCCAGCGCATCCGCCTGGTCAACGCCGGTCCGATCGTGCGGGAGATCGATGTGCCACGTGCCTCCGGCGGCCACGGCGGCGGCGATGAGCGGCTGCGTCAGGCGATCTTCGCGATACCGCCACCACCCGACCCGCTCGGCCACACCGCCGGATCGCGCGCCGGGGCGATGTCGCTGCTGGTCGGCGCGGCGGCAAACCTCTCTATCGCGCGTGGCGGGCCGATCGCGATAGCCGATCTGCTGCGCGACGACTGAGGCAGGCGGGCGTGTCGTCCATCCGGGTCCGCACAATCGACCGCGAGACCGACTTCGCGCTCTACTGCCGCCTGATCCAAGAGACGTTCCGCGCCGACGACACGTCGGACGAGGCGGTCCAGCGTCGCGGCGAGCGATACCGGGCCGAGCCGTGGTACGACCCAGACCTGTTCCGCGGCGCCTTCGATGGCGACGCGCTCGTGGGGGGCTACCTCTTCGACGAGCGGGTCTGGCGGATCGGCGCGGCGCGGGTGCGGACGGCGTGCCTGGGCGCGGTATGCGTCCTTCCCGATCGGCGCGGCGAGGGCATCGGCGCGGCGCTCGTCGAGGACGTGCTCCCCCACGCGCGGGAGCGCGGCCTCGATCTCGTGCTCCTCGACGGCGTGCCCGGCTACTACCGGCGCTTTGGTTATGTCGATGTGCACGACTACGAGCACCACATCTTCGCGCGGGCGGATGTCGCCGCGCTTCCGCGCCCCGCGATCCAGGTGCGCGACGCCCGAGCGGAGGACGCGCCGGCGCTGCTCGAACTGTTCGATGCGACATTCAGCGCCGTCGACGGCTCGTTCGTGCGCGACCTGCGCGACCAGCGCTGGCGTCTGGCGCACAAGGGGCAGATGCATGTCGCGATCGACGAGCGGCAGGCGGTACGCGGCTACGCGGCGAGCCTGTGGCGAGCGGATCGCTCGATGATCGGCGAGATCGCCGTTGCCGATGAGGAGGCGCTCCACGGCATGCTCCACTGGCACGCCGGCCTGGTCGCGCCGGAAGTCGAGGATCTGCGCTGGTTTGTCCCCCGCCAGTCATGGATCTACTGGAAGCTGAACGAGCGCGTCACTCTGCGGTCCGAGCGGAACGTCCGCCACAACGCGCACTGGATGGCAGCGCCGACCGACCCAGCCCGATTGCTGCGCGCGCTCGCCCCGGACCTCCTCGGACGCCATCTGCCCGCGGCGGCGGATGGGCCTCCGCCATGCCTCGCCGTCGACAATGTCGCCTACCCGCTGCCCGTCGCCGTGCCCGGCCTCACGATCGGCGCGGGCGAGCCGTGCGGCATAGTGTTGACGGGGGCCGACTTCACGCAATTGGCTCTCGGGTATCGACCCTCAGAGTCGTTCGCCGTGCCACCGGCTGTCCGCGCCGAGCTCGCGTCCCTGTTCCCGTCGCGACAGCTCTTCATCCCGGGCACCGACACGTTCTGACTTCGAGTAGCCGTCGCGCGCCGACGATGCGAGGATTGGTCCGTGCTCTACCTGGTCGCGACGCCTATCGGCAACACTAGCGACATAAGCTTGCGCGCGATCGACGTGCTCCGGTCGGTCCACCTCATCGCCGCTGAGGACACCCGGAAGACGGGGCTGCTCCTGAAGCACCACGGCGTCGCGGCACGCCAGACGCCGTTCCACGAGCACAACGAGGCGTCCGCGCTCCGCCGGATCGTCCGGGTGTTGGAGGACGGGCAAGATGTCGCCCTCGTCACCAACGCCGGAACCCCGGGGATCAGCGATCCCGGCTACACGCTGGTGCGCGCCGCACTCGAGCGGCAGATCCCGGTCGCGGCCATCCCCGGACCGTCCGCGTTCGTCGGCGCGCTCGTCCTGTCTGGGCTTCCCGTGCACAGCTTCACCTTTCGCGGGTTTCCACCCCGCCGTTCGGCAGCCCGGCGGCGGTTCTTCGCGATCGATCGCGACGCCCCACATACCCTCATCTTCTACGAGAGTCCCCATCGCATCCTCGCGACGATGGAGGACGCGCAGGTGGTGTTTGGCGACCGGCCGTGCGCGCTGGCAAACGACCTGACCAAGCTGTTCGAACGAGTGGAACGCGGCCCGCTGAGCGAGGTGCGGAGCGCCCTCGCCGCGGTCCCCCCGCGCGGCGAGTACACGCTGGTTATCGCCGGTGCGGAATGGGACCGGACCGGGGAGGCCAGGGAGCGGTGAGCGCTCCGATCGAGACCGCGCACGGGGCAATCGCGACTCCCGCTTTCCTGCCCGACGCGACGCGAGGCTTCGTCCGCGGCCTGGCGGCGGATGACCTGGAGCGGTGCGGCGCGCCCGCCCTGGTGATGAGCACGTTCCATGTGATGCAGAACCCGGGATCGAGCGTTGTCCGGGCGCTGGGCGGCGTGCACGGCCTGGCAGCCTGGCGCGGGCCGATCCTCACCGACTCGGGCGGATTTCAAATCTATTCGCTCGTCCGCGAGCAGCCGAAGCGGGGCTCGATCGCGGAGCGCGGGATCACCTTCCAGCCCGAGGGAGCGCCGCGACCGTTCCGCCTGACCGCGGAGAAAACCGTGACGCTGCAGGTCGGCTTCGGCGCCGACATCGTGGTCTGCCTGGACGATTGCCGGCACGCCGACGATAGCGAGGCCGACCATCGCATCTCGGTGGAACGCACGATCCGCTGGGGGAGGGAGGGGCGGCGCGCGTTCGATCGGATCGCGCCCCACGAACGCCGTCCGCTCCTGTTCGCGGTGATCCAGGGCGGGGCGTCGAAGGCGCTCCGCCAGTACTGCGCTGAGGAACTACTGGCGATCGGTTTCGATGGCTTTGGTTTCGGCGGATGGCCGCTCGACGCCGCGGGCGACCTGCTCGTCGATACCCTAGCCTGGACGCGGGAACTGGTTCCGGCGCCACTGCCGCTCCACGCGCTCGGGATCGGCCACCCGGAGAGCATCGTGCGCGCCGCGGCGATGGGGTATGCCCTTTTCGACAGTGCGCTGCCGACCCGCGATGCCCGACAGGGGCGCCTCTACCACGTGCAGGAAGGTCTGGAGCAAGTCGACCTGCGCCAGCCGGGATGGTTCGATCGGATCTACCTGCGCGATGAGAAGCAAGCCCGAGCTCGCGGGCCGATCGACGAGGGGTGTTCCTGCCCCGCGTGTGCGCGCTTCTCCCTGGCCTACCTCCATCACCTGTTCCGCAACGACGACGCGCAGGTCGCCCGTCTGGCCACGCTGCACAACCTGACCTTCATGGCGCGTCTCACCGCACGCTTGCGCCTGGGCCGCTGAGGCGATGAAGGGGCGGCCTCCCATCGATGATGGCGACGCCGAGGTCATCGCCGCGATCCAGGCGCGCCCGCCATACCGGGCGATCGATCGCGCCTTCGTCGCCCGCGTTCTGACGTTCGTATCGCGACCCGGCATGAAGGCGGAGGATCGGGTCCGTGCGACCCGGGCGCGCCTCCACCAGACGGTCGGGGCGTACCGTGGCTCGGCGCGGATTCTGGAGGACGCGATCGTCGCGATCGAGGACGCGGCCCGCGCGAACGATCCGTCCGCGGTCGACGCCGCGTGCCGAGCCGCCATGCGCTGGCACGCCTCGACCCGGGAGCGGCTGCCGACGATCGACACGTTCCTCACCTGGGCGCTTCCCGCCGGCGAACGGGTCGGCTCCATCGTCGATGTCGGCTGCGGTCTCAACCCGCTCTGGCTGGGGCTGCGGCCACGCCGCGGCGGCCCGCGGTATCGCGCAATTGAGGTGGACGACGCGATCGGCAGGGCGGTGGCGCGAGTCCTGACCGCCCTCGGAGTGGACGCGACGATCTCGGGTGAGGACGTGACCGCGCCGAACTGGTCGGTCGGGCCGGAGATCGATGTGCTCCTGCTCATGAAGGTGTTGCCCAACCTCGAGCAGGTCGAATCGGGTGCGGGGACGCGCGTCCTGCGCGCCAACCGCGCGCGGCGGACGATTGTCACCTTTCCCGGTCGCAGCCTGGGCGGCAGTGCGAAGGGCATGTTCCGGACGTACGATGCCTGGTTTCGCCGTGCGGCCGAGGGGATGGACGGATCGATCGAGACGCGCACGATCGGGGAGGAGCTCTGCTTTCGCATCGACGCCCCGACACGGGAAGGCGGGTAGAGGTGCTCAGGACCCGTATCGAGCAGCTCTCTCAGCACCTGGTGGGGTGGGCGTGAAGGCCCGTTCGAAGGATTGGTTCGGCTGACCGCCGACACTCGAAGCCGCCACAGGTGCCGACTCCAGGGCCAAACAGACCATTCAGGCAGGCCGCGTCCCTCTCCGCGGAGTGGGCGACGGCCGCGTGAAGGGTGTCGCGCGGCAGGTAGAATCGGCCACCGAAGCGAACAAGGAGCCAGAGCCGTGCCAGCCGTGACCGGACCCCTCACCCGCGTTCAGCCGGGCGTGAAAGTCACTGCCCAGATCTCGCCCGAGGCGAAGGACGAGGATCTGGCGTTCATCCGCCAGATGGGGGTCGAACACGTCGTGCTGTGGACCGACGCCTCGAAGTCGAGCGCAACCTACTACGCCGAGCGAAAGGAGCATTTCCGGAACAACGGTTTGCAGGTCTACGGCTTCGGCAATCGGGACGTCCACAACCAGCCGGCGATCGTGCTCAACACGCCCGAGGGACCGGCGAAGATCGAGGAGTACAAGCGTCACCTCCAGGCGCTGGGGAAGGCCGGAATCCCGTACACCACCTACGCGCACATGCCGAACGGCATCTGGAGCACCGACCGGGAGACGACGCGCGGCGGCGCGAGCGCCCGCGCGTTTGACCTGGCGAAGGCGACCTTCGGCCGCTGGCACACGACCGAATTCCACTTGCCGCTCACGAACGGGCGCATCTACACCGACGACGAGGTCTGGGAGAAC
>VGOZ01000097.1 GCA_016875715.1 Chloroflexota bacterium
TCGCACGGAACCGCGACCTTCATAGACGTCGGAACTCCAGTCGAGATCGATGGCGTGCTGATCCGCCCTGGAGACCTGCTGCACGACGACGCCAACGGTCTGGTGGTAATCCCCGATGCGTGCGCGGCACAGGTCGCCGACGAGGTCGAGAAGGTCCGCGCGGAGGAGCAGGCGATGATCGCCTGGATCAATTCGCCGGAGTTCTCGCTTGCGCAGCTTCGGAGGCGCTGGGGGCTTTAAGATGGTGCAATCGGGTGGCGGCGGTGCCAGCTTCGGCAGTCCGGAGCAGGCGATCCTCGGTCTGGTGATCCTCATCGTGGTGGGCTTCATTTGGGCCTGGCGCAACTTCGGTTGAAGCGATTGCTCCGAGCGCGTAAGGGCACGATCCTACTTTCGCTCGGAGGCCTCTTCGCGATCTTCGCGACGGGTATCCAGTCGGGGTGGATTGGACCCAACGATCCGGCTGCGGCCCCCCTCGCTCTCGCCTTTGTCTTGCTCTTGCTGATCGTCCTGCTCGCTTGACTGCGCGGTCAGACCGCTCCGCGCACCACCTCGCGCACCGCGGTGATGATGTCCTCCTCCTGCGGAATCGCCAGTCGCTCGAGGCCGAGGTTGTACGGTATGGGGACGTTGCGACCACAGACGCGGCGGATCGGGGCGTCGAGATAGTCGAACGCACGATCCATCACCTGCATTGCGATCTCCGCGGCGAATCCGCTCCGCTCCACGGCCTCGTGACCGATCACTAGGCGTCGGGTCTTCCTCACCGAGCGGACGATCGTCTCAATATCGAGCGGGACCAGGGTGCGTGGATCGATTACCTCCATCGAGACTCCCTCGCTCTGCAACCGGTCGGCCGCCGCGAGCGCACGATGCACCAGCGTGTGGATCCCGACGAACGTGACATGTTCACCCTCGCGAGCGATGCGCGCCGAGCCGAAAGGAACCAGGTACTCCTCCTCGGGAACGACTCCACGCGTGCCGTAGAGCGCCTTGTGCTCGAGGAAGATGACCGGATTGTCATCGCGGATCGCGGTCTTCAACAGCCCTTTGGCATCGCACGGCGTCGAGGGAACCGCGACCTTCGAACCGGGCACGTGGGTGAACCAGGCCTCGAGGCTCTGCGAATGCTGGGCAGCGTTACCGCGACCCGCCCCTTCCTGCGCACGCAGGACCATCGGCACCCGAGCTTTGCCCCCGAACATGTAGCGCAACTTGGCCGCCTGGTTCACGATCGGATCCATCGCCAGCGCAGTGAAATCCACATACATGATCCCTGCCACGGGGCGCATGCCAGTGACCGCGGCCCCACAGGCAACGCCGGCAATCGCCTCCTCCGAGATGGGGGTGTCGCGCACTCGCTCGGGACCAAACTCCTGGATCAAGTTCAGCGTGACTCCGAAGATCCCGCCACCCGCTCCCCAGACGCCGATCTCCTCTCCCAGCAGGAAGACGCTCGGGTCGCGACGCATCTCCTCGCGAAGCGCCTCGTTGAGTGCCCGAGAGATCGTCAGTTCTCGGTCGGTCGCCGCTGTGGCAGCGCTCACGCGAACAGGTCGTCTTCGAGCGTGGCCAGATCCGCGGTTGGCTCGGGGCTGGCGTGAGCAAATTCGACCGCGGCATGTAACTCGGTGACGACTTCCGCCCCGATGCGGTTGGTGTCGTCCTCGGTCACCAACCCGGCCCGATGGCATGCCTCCGCGAACCGCCCGATCGGATCGCTGTCCGTCCCCCACGTTGTGGCCCTCGTACCGGTACGTGTCGGCCACCACGAGGCTGGGGCCGACCCCCCGTCGCCCGCGTTCGGCTGCCTCGAAGACCGCCTCGCGCATCGCGATTGCGTCCATACCGTCGACGTTGATGCCGGGCATGCCGAAGGCTGCAGCCCGGGCTGTGAGATCGGCCACTGCAGTTGCCGAAGCGACGGGCGTGGACATCGCGTACTTGTTGTTCTCACAGAGGTAAATCACGGGCAATTTCCAGATCGCGGCCAGATTCGCGCACTCGTACAGGGCACCCTGGTTGAAACCGCCATCGCCGAAGAAGCAGACACAGACCTGTCCCGCGCCGCGCAACCGTGCGGAAAGGGCGGCACCAGTGGCGATGCCGATGCCTCCGCCGACGATGCCGTTGGCGCCGAGGATCCCCGCATCCACATCGGCGATTTGCATGGATCTGCCCTTCCCCTTGCAATAGCCCGTGGCCTTGCCCAGAAGTTCAGACATCATCAGCGCGAGGCGACCGCCCTTCGCGATGCAGTGGCCGTGTCCGCGATGGGTTGCGGTGATGTAGTCGTCCGGTCGCAGCGCGGAGCAGGCGCCGACCGCGCAAGCCTCCATCCCGATATAGGTGTGCGTGGAGCCGCGAATGAATCCGGCCTAGAACAGCTCGATGACCTTCGCCTCGAAGTGGCGGATTCGCCACATGCGGCGCAACATCTGCTCGGCATCAATGCGTGTCAGATCGGGAACCGCCGTGGCAAGCACGCTCAGCTCCCCTCACCACCACCCGAGGGTTTTTCACCCTGCCGAAACTGATCGCGAAGCTCGTTTAGCCGCCGCAACCGTTCGGGACTCTCACTGTCCTCGGCGACGCGGAAGCGAAGGCGGCGGGTCTCCTCGCCGTTCCGGATATCGAGGAGGCGGTCGAATACTTTGGTGAGCAACTCCCGACCGACGCGTACCCCAGACGGATCGAGATGTCCGCGTCGAATGTGGAAGTCGATCGACCAGAACTCCTCCTCGCTGAGCACGATCGGCAGCTCTCCGGGCGCCTGAGGATCGTCGCGACGGGCGTCAAACTCGCGTATCAGGGCGAACACCTTGAGGAGCAGACCGCGGCCAATTGGCTTCCCCTCGTCCATCCACGTGTGACGCACCATGTCGTCAATGGCCCACGCCTCGAGTTCGGTGAGGTGGATCGACCGGGCGTTACTCAGAGGGATCCTCCGCGTCGGATCCGCCGCATTCTATACAATCAGCTTCCCTTCTCTGACGGGAGCATCAATTCGAGGTCTGATGGGATCGGTCATCAAGAAGCGCCGTAAGGCGATGAACAAGCACAAGCACCGCAAGCGCCTGAAGAAGGAGCGCTGGCAGCGACGCCACGGCTAAAGCCGCGGGAGCTGTTCTGGACGGCCGGAGAGAGAGTTCAGGCCTGACATGCCGTACTGTCCCAGATGCCGGTGCGAGTACAACGTCGGGGTCGTGGAGTGCATCGACTGCCACGTTCCGCTGGTGGCGTTTCGGCCGTGGCGGCGCGGCCTGTTCGACATCGACTTCGACGAACTCCTCGTCCCAGCCGGGGCGCTGTTCACGCTCATCTCCGCGGCCGGTCTCTACGGCATCAGCACCCTGGCACAGCAGGGGCAGATCGCCGAGCCACTTGGCCCTCTGATCGCCTCACAGCCACCCTGTCTGACTGGCTTCTATGTTGTGAGTGCGATCCTAAGCGCGCTGATCCTCGTCATCGCCCTCCTGCGCTGGCTCGTCTTCAGACGGTGAACTGACCAGCGCGCTGGATGCGGACACCGTCCAGATCGATCGACCCGTCCTGGCGCAAATCGCAGACCATGTCCCAGTGAAGCGCCGAGTCGTTCGCCCCGCCGGTCTCGGGATAGGAGCGACCCAACGCGACATGGATCGTGCCGCCGATCTTCTCGTCGAACAGCGTGCTGCGCGTGTGCCGGGTGATGCCGTAGTTCATGCCAATGCCGAGTTCCCCAACGATTCGCGCCCCTGGGTCCGTGTCGAGCATCGCGATGAGGAACTCCTCCCCGCGTTCCGCCGACGCGTCGGTAACCCGACCGTCGACGAACGTCAGGCGCACGCCCTCGGCGATCCGTCCGTTCAGCACAGCGGGATAGCCGAAGGTGATGTGGCCGCGCACCTCGTTCTCGCGCGGGCCGGTGAAGATCTCTCCCCCGGGCATGTTGTGGGCGCCTGAGTCCGCGATCCAGGTTCGCCCACTGACACCCAGAGTCAGGTCGGTGCCCGGCGCCTGGATCCGCACCTGGCTGCCACGTTCGAGGATCGCCTTCAGCCGATCGAGTTCGCCGCGCATGGCGGGCCAGTCCGCGGACACCGCCGCGAAGGAGAAGGTCTCGAACTCCTCGGTCGACATGCCAGCCTCCTGAGCGAGTGCCGCGGTCGGCAACTCGCAGACAACCCATCTCTTCTGCAGGGCGACATCGAGAAAGTGGCGGCGAGCCTTCTGGGCGACGACCGATCTTGCCGGGTCGACGCCGGCGAGAAGGCGCAGGTTGGCAGGAGCACGCAGGCTGATGTAGGCATCGACCTGACGGACCGCCTCGATCAGGATCGGGTTGGACCAACCAATCTGCTCCTCGGACCCAAGGTCGAGAAGAATGCGCGCGGATTCCTCAAAGGTGGCCCAGAGAACCGGGAGCGCGCCCGCGTGGACCGACTCGCGGTAGACCGCCAGGGCCAACGGTCGAGATTCCTCCGGACCGACAATGAGAACCCTGTCGCCGGACTTGAGGGCAACCGAGTGGTGTACGAGCGTCCGCGCTAGAGCCTCGATCCTCGGGTCCTGCATTCAGGTCTCTCTCCAATCGCGCATGATCTGATGGTCCCTGGCGAAAGCGAGATCGGGTAGGGCTTCGAAAGTGAAGAATTGCACGTCGTTCGCGTCGTCGCCGGGCCGAAGATCCCCCCTCACGCGCACGTCGTAGGCAAGCAGCACTACGGCATCCCCCGACCGTGCGTACACACCGATGAGCCGACTGACCTCCGCCTCCAGCCCCGTCTCCTCGGCGACCTCGCGGATCAGCGCCTCCTCCGGCGTTTCTCCCCGATCGACGAAACCGGCTGGGAAACTCCACAGACCGCTACCGGGCTCGTTGGCCCGCCGACAGAGCAGCACATGCTCGCCGTCTCCCGCCAGTGCCGCCACAACAAGTCGTGGGTCCGCATAGGGCGTCCACCCGCAGATATCGCACGATGGACGAGATCCCCCCGGACGATCGATTCTGAGCGCGATGCCACAGGAGATGCAGAAACGCGCGTCCAGTGCCCAGCTCCTGTCAGCGGTCCGCGTCTGGAGGTCGCGTGTCCTCGGTGATGGTCGCCGCGCGTTCCAGGTAGTGGCCCGCCGGATTGCGCTCTCGCGGCACCCATTCGACGATGCCACGGTTGGACGCGAGCGCCTGGCGCACATTCTGAACGAGGGGGATCAGTCGAGCTTCCTTCACCCTCCAGTTGCCGTTGATCTGCTGCACGCACAGTTGGCTATCAGAGCGAATCACGACGGGTCCCATCGCCTGAACGGCGGCATACTGGAGCGCCGCCTGGATGGCCCAATACTCCGCCTCGTTGTTGGTGAGGGACCCGATCTCTCGCTCTACGACGATCGCACCAGTCTGATCGTCATATACGGCCATTCGTGCCGCCTGGGCAGCCGATCCGTTGTTCCGGGAACCGCCGTCGGTGTAGAGAACTCTCATCGGATACTCTTGGTGTCCATGTTAGTTGCCGACATGCATCTCGACCTCGCGATGAACGCGCTGACCCTCGATCGCGATCTCACGCGGAGCGTGCAGCACATGCGCCTCCTGGAGGCGGGTATGCCCGAAAAGGGGCGCGCCGCCTCAACAGTCGCCTTTCCGGACATGCGCCGGGGATCGGTTGGCCTCTGCTCGGCCACTCTCTTCTCTCGCGTCGGACACGTCGGTAGCGCCGCGGGGGGTGTGCGGACGCAAGAAATCGCTCACGCGGCCGCGTCCGGCCAGATGGCGCTCTATCGGCTTTGGGAGCGACGGGGCATCGTGACAATCATCGAGACGCGGCACGAACTCGGCGCTTCCATCGAGGCCTGGGAGGCATGGGAGGCGCGCCCGGAGTCGGCCCAGCCGCCAATCGGATTGGTCGTGGCGATCGAAGGTGCCGATCCCATCATCGAGCCGGAAGCGGTGTCAGACTGGTTCGCGACGGGCGTGCGGATAGCGAGCCTGGCACACTACGGCTTCAGCGAGTACGCGCACGGGACCGGCCAACCGGGAGGCTTACGCGGTCGGGGTGCGGCGCTGCTGCGGGCAATGGCCGCCAGCGGTGTGATTCTCGATCTCAGTCACGCGGCCGACGAGACATTCGAGCGCTCACTTGACATCTTCGAGGGCCCGGTCCTGGCAAGCCATTCGAACTGCCGTGCGCTTGTGCCGGGCGATCGGCAGTTGACCGACGACATGATCCGCGCGATCGCCGCGCGGGGCGGCGTCATCGGCGTCGCGATGGATGCGTGGATGCTACAGCCCGGATGGGTCCGCGGTCGGACAACCAACGAGAGCGTCTCGCTCGAAACCTATGCCGACCACATCGACCATATTTGTCAGGTCACCGCCTCCGGTGCCCACGCCGGTATCGGCACCGATCTCGACGGCGGTTACGGCACCGAGCAGTGTCCGCGCGATCTCGACACGATCGCGGATCTTCAGATAGTCGTTGAGATTCTCATCCGACGCGGGTACACGGCACAGGACGTCCGCCGGATCGCATGGCGGAACTGGGTTGACCTGCTCGGGCGAGCTCTCCCGGCCGGGGCGCGCTGAAGCTTGCCTCGCCAGGCGACCCTCACCGTGCCCCCCGCAAACCGCCCCAGGAAACGCCCTCACGCAGAGTAGCGATCAAATCAGAACGGTGGTGGGCCATCCATCGGAGGTTCGACCTGGAACACAGTCAACGTCAGACCGATCTGCACATAGAAGCCGATCAGACCGACCATTTCGACGAGGCCCGCCTCACCAAAGCCGGCGATCGCGGCGCCATAATCGCGCTCGTCGAGCGTGTGATCGCGCAGGATCGCGCGCACCGTGTGCACGATAAGTCGTTCGCGCTCGGTCAGTGACGCGACGTCTCCGAGCGTGCGGATTGCCTCGATTGCGTCGGTCCTGGCGCCTTCCCTCTCGGCGACGGCCCGGTGAGCGACCCACTCGAACCGTGAGCCGACGTACCGCGCGACGGTGAGGATGGCGAGTTCGCGTTCGACCGGGATGAGGCCTCCCTGAAACCGGAGGTATGTACCCACATCGGCCACTCGCTCGGCCAGCGGCGGGACGCGCATGAGAACCTGAAAGGGGCCACCGACCGCCCCGCGCGAACGGACAATGCTGTCCCATGCGGAGTGTCCCTCGGAGGGAAGGTCGTCGCGCGAGATCTGGGGAAGGCGGGCCACAGGTCGTTACCTCCGAACCGGGGTACCCCCAACCGGATTCGAACCGGTGATCTCCACCTTGAAAGGGTGGCGTCCTGGGCCTCTAGACGATGGGGGCGCGCGCAGAAGATAGACGAAGAGGGCCTCCGGCAACGGCCTATTGTCCCGGGGGCTTGCGCCCCGAGTATCGTCAGCGCTGACGCCTTTCACGACCGTGTTCGGGATGGAAACGGGTGGGTCGACGCCGCTTGAGTCACCGGAAACCCTCTTCGTCTAAAGAGTGCGAGTCGCGTGAGAGTGAAAGTCGACTGAGCGGAGAACGCGATGGGCGTTATGCGCCCTCGGCCATTAGTACCGCGTGGCTGCAATCGTTACCGATCTTCCACCCACGGCCTATCAAGGTTGTGGTCTACAACCGGCCTTACTCACTTGCGTGATGGGAGGCCTCATCTTGGGGCCGGCTTCGCGCTTAGATGCTGTCAGCGCTTCTCCGTTCCGGACGTCAGCTACAGGGCTGTGCCCCTGGCGGGACAACCCTCACACCGGCGGTCCGTCCGCTCCGGTCCTCTCGTACTGGGAGCGGCTCCCCTCAAGCCTCCTGCGCCCACGATGGATAGAGACCGAACTGTCTCACGACGTTCTGAACCCAGCTCGCGTACCGCTTTAATGGGCGAACAGCCCAACCCTTGGGACCGACTCCAGCCCCAGGATGCGACGAGCCGACATCGAGGTGCCAAACCCTGCCGTCGATGTGAACTCTTGGGCAGGATAAGCCTGTTATCCCCGGGGTAACTTTTATCCGTTAAGCCACGGCCCTTCCACACGGTGCCGTAGGATCACTTTGCCCGGCTTTCGCCCCAGATCGGGTTGTTGCCCTCTCTGTCAGGCTCCCTTATGCCAATGCACTCTATCGGCCGATTTCCATCCGGCCCGAGGGAACCTTTGGGCGCCTCCGTTACTCTTTGGGAGGCGACCGCCCCAGTCAAACTGCCCACCAGGCACTGTCCGCGCGCTTGCGCGCCGTTAGATCCAGAGAACACGCAGAGCGGTATTTCACCGTTGCCTCCGCGGCCCCCGAGAGGACCGCATCACAGGCTCCCGCCTATCCTACGCAACGCATCCCCCGGACCAATGCCAAGCTGCAGTAAAGCTCCACGGGGTCTTTTTGTCCTATCGCGGGTCGGCCGCATCTTCACGGCCACTTCAATTTCGCCGGGCCCTCCGTCGAGACAGCGCCCAGATCGTTACACCATTCGTGCGGGTCGGAACTTACCCGACAAGGAATTTCGCTACCTTAGGACCGTTATAGTTACGGCCGCCGTTCACCGGGGCTTCGGCTCGGGCCTCATCAGCCCTCCCCTTAACCTTCCGGCACTGGGCAGGTGTCAGCCCCTATACAGCGCCTTACGGCTTAGCAGGGACCTGTGTTTTTGGTAAACAGTCGCCTGGGCCTGCTCTCTGCGCCCACGCTCAGCTCGAGGATGCGAGATCCTCTTACCTACCCGTGGTCCCCCTTCTCCCGAAGTTACGGGGGCATTTTGCCGAGTTCCTTGACGAAGGATCACCCGTTCGCCTTAGTGCACTACGCACTTGCCCACCTGCGTCGGTCTGCGGTACGGACGATCTGAAATCTCCCTACGCGGCTTTTCTTGGCATCCCGAGCTCCACCGCTACAGTGCTGGTTGCCCAACACCGCTCCGTCGCGCCTCAGCATCAGCCGGTCATTTACCTCCGGCCCGCCCACACGCTTAGACACCGTTCCATAAAACCGGTGCACGGCCTACCCCTA
This sequence comes from Chloroflexota bacterium, assembly GCA_016875715.1. GTDB lineage: Bacteria > Chloroflexota > UBA6077 > FW602-bin22 > FW602-bin22 > VGOZ01. The sequence goes on from VGOZ01000097.1 coordinate 8,957, forward strand.
TGCTCCCCCGCTTCAGTCAAGCAATCTCAGATCGGTACGGGAATATCAACCCGTTGCCCATCGCCTACGGCTCTTACGCCCTCGGCTTAGGCCCGACTAACCCGACGCGGACGTACCTCGCGTCGGAAACCTTGGGCTTTCGGCGGTGAGGCTTCTCACCTCACTTATCGCTACTCATACCGGCATCCGCACTCCCCGTACCTCCACACGCGTTTCCACGCATGCTTCACCGGCCTGGGGGACGCTCCCCTACCACTGGCGTGCAGATCACGCCAATCCGCAGCTTCGGTAACGGGCTTGAGCCCCGGTGAATTGTCGGCGCACGTACACTCGACCAGTGAGCTGTTACGCACTCTTTCAAGGATGGCTGCTTCTAAGCCAACCTCCTGGCTGTCTGCGCACACGCACTTCCTTTAACACTTAGCCCGTATTTTGGGACCTTAGCTGACGGTCTCGGTTGTTTCCGTCTCGACGATGAAGCTTAGCCCCCATCGTCTCACTCCGCGTCTTGCGTACACCCATTCGTCGTTTGCCGAAGTTCGGTAGCCTCGACGGCCCCTAGCCTCAACAGAGCGCTACCTGATGCACACGTATGACGCAGGCTGCACCTCAATGCATTTCGGGGAGAACCAGCTATCTCCAAGTTCGTTTGGCATTTCACCTCTACCCACAGCTCTTCCAACCGCTTTGCAACGCGGGACGGTTCGGGCTTCCACGGGGTTGTCCCCCCGCCTCACCCTGGCCATGGGTAGCTCACCTGGTTTCGGGTCGACCGAATGCGACTCCGTCTCGTGACGAGACACGCCCCATTCAGACTCGCTTGCGCTCCGGCTCCGGGATTCCTCTCCCTTAACCTCGCCACATCCGGTCACTCGCCGGTTCATTCTTCAATAGGCACGCCGTCAGGACGAACCTTGCGGCTCCTCCCTCCGACCGACTGCACGCTCTCGGTTTCAGACTCTCTTTCACTCCCCTCGCCGGGGTTCTTTTCACCGTTCCCTCACGGTACTACTTCCCTATCGGTTGCCAGAGGTACTCGCGCCTTGGAGGGTGGTCCCCCCGGCTTCCCGCCCCGTTCCTCGTGCAGGGCGGTACTTACGAGATCGCGTCACGATGCCTCGCCACCTTTCGGGTACGGGACTCTCACCCACTATGGTGCGGCTTCCCATCCGCTTCCCCTAGATGGCACGCGTTCGCGAGGCCCTGCGCGGGGCCTCCACTCGATCCGTACAACCCCGCGTGAACATAGGGCGCACACCCACTCAGTCCACGCGGTTTAGGCTGCGACCGCTTTCGCTCGCCACTACTCACGGCCTCGCGCTTGCTTCTCTCTCCTCACGCTACTGAGATGTTTCAGTTCGCGTGCTTACCCCCACCAGTGGTGGTGACGCGCCTTCCGGCGCGCCGGGTTGCCCCATTCGGACATCCACGGATCACCGTTCGTTAGGCAACTCCCCGTGGTTCTCGCGGCCTTACGCACGTCCTTCTTCGGCCTCTGGCACCTCGGGCATCCCCCGAGAGCGTTCTCTAGCGCAGAACGCGTCCACCGCGCCCTCCGCTCAATCGACTTTCCGCGACATTCGCAACGTCTTCTGCTGTTAAACGCGTGCCGGACAGGACCCAAACAAAAATGCGACCCGCCGGAGCGGGTCGCACTGCGTGCGCAACGATCCGCTCGCTCAGTCGGGACCTGTCTCCACAGCCCCAATCATACTGCTCCGCACCCACCTGCTGTCAACCGCGGGAGAGTGCCGAGAAGCCTGTAGACCTTGGAAAGCGTTCGGCATCGGGGAGGGCTCGCGCCCCCACCAACGCCAGGTGACCGATCGACCTGGAAGTCCCGAAGTGGCCCGTGCACCTTCCAGTGCACCCACTCCGCGGCTCTCCCTAGA
>VGOZ01000098.1 GCA_016875715.1 Chloroflexota bacterium
CGACTTGCCGCACCCGGATTCGCCGACCAGACCGAGCGTCTCGCCGCGGCGAATGGCGAAGTCGACGCCATCGACCGCACGGACGACACCGTCGGCCGTGAAGAAATGAGTCCGCAGGCCGGAGACACGGAGCATCACCTCATCGGCGGGCGGGTCAGACGCCGTAGCGGTCATCGCTACTCCCGCGGGAATTTGGGCGACATCATACACGAGGGTCACGGTCGTGCCCACGTCGCCGCGTTCCAGGTCAGACCGATCGCACGTGCGGGCGCCGCCGGACCGCGGAGATCGGCCCGATGGGCCACAACGCGAGGGTAGGCGAACAGAGGGACTTCGGGCAGGATCTCATCGCGCAGTTCGCCCTCCGCGCGTCGAACGTCGTTCAGCGCCGCCTCTTCGATCGCCGCATCGAGTCGGCCCGGCAGGAGCGCGATCCGTGAGTCGACGGGGCGCACCTCGGTGAGGGCCGGGATCCACGGGCCAATGAGGTCGTCCGCCGGATCGTCGGCGCCGACTACGCCGTGAAGGGTGAGATCGTACTCACCGGCGCGAAGCGGACCTGCGGCGGCGAAGAGGGTGCGTGCAGAGATGAAGCGGGCGTCGAGTCGGATCTGATGGGGCGCGAGTTGCGCGGCCAGCAGTTCGGCGGTGCGGCGTCGCGGCGCGTCGTCGGTCGTGAGGAGACGCAACGTCGGCGTCTCCTCACCTCGGCCGGGGACATCGACGTTTCCGGGCGTCCACGCCGCCTCGCGCAGGAGGCGCTCGGCCCGCGCGACATCCCGCGTCGCGATCGTGGGCACCGCGGCGACGGCCACCACCGCCGCGCGCGCGCCGAACCGCTCGGTCGCGAGTGCCTCACGATCGACGAGCGCGGCGATGGCCAGGCGCACGCGTCGGTCGCGCAGCGCGGTGCTTCCCGGCCGGAAGCGCAGCACCTCGTGATCGGCCGTGGCGACGATCGGGCCGACCGTCACCTCGGCGGAGGCGCGCAGCGCGTCGAGGCCGCCTGCGTCGGCGCCGTCGAACTGGGCCAGGTCGATCCGCCCGGAACTCAGTTCGAGGACCCGCGCCGCGCCGGCGAGGGGGCGAACGATGACCCGGCGGATCGCGGGCGATCCGCGGTGGTACTCCGGCCGCGCCTCCAGGACGATCTCCCCGCCGCTGGCGCTGAGGAGGCGGTAGGGTCCCGCGCCGACGGGGGCGCGATCGTATCCCTTGCGGGCAAGGAGTTCGTCGAGCGTCTCGCGCGGGTCGCGATCGGGGAAGAGATGAGCGGGATAGATCCAGGCGCCGGGCAGGCCGCGCGCGTAGCTTCGATCGAGGGCCGCGCCAACCTGATCCTCGAGGAAGCCGTACTCGTTGGGGGTGCGCGCCGCGGCTTCGCGGGCGGAGCGCTCGGAGAAGAACCGGAGGCGCACCGTGCGCGGGTCTGGCGTCTCGATCCGCTCGATCCGCCGGACCGTGTTCACCTCCTGGCCATCGCCGCTCTGGAGGGCGAGATGCCACGAGAGGAGCACGTCGGCGGCGGTCACGCCCCGCCCGTCGCTCCAGCGCGCGTCTGGTCGCAGGGTGAAGGTCACCTCGAGGTGGCGCTCCGCGTCGGTGCCGACCCAGCGTGCGCCGCCGTTCTCCAGCGTGGGAACTCGTTCGGCGAGGTCGGGGATCAGGTTCCCGTCGCCGTCGTTTGCGACCAGTGCGGCCATCGTCAGGTTATCGATCTCGCGGGCGGCCCGCGCGGCGGGATCGGCGCTGGCGCGCGGTGGACGGGCGAGGGGACTCGGCGCCGTGGGAATGACCAGGATGACATCGTCGCGCGCGGGTCGGCGGGTCGCGGTCGCGGCCGGGGCAACACTCTGACCCGGTGCGGACAGGCGCGGGGCCGGGGATAGGCCGCAAGCTGCGAGAACGCACCACAGCACGAGAAGGAGGGCTGCGGCGGTCCGAACGCGGGACCTGGCCCCCGGCGACGGCGAGCGAACCGTCAGTCGGGTCCCCGGACGAGGTCGCGGGTGTCGATGCCGAGCACGGACCCGTCCTTCGCGCTCAGATCGCGGATGGCGAGGCGGAACCTCTCGCCAGCGCGGATCGACCCGGGCACGGGGACCGTCACGTCGAACGTCCCCGGTTCCCCGTATTCGCCGCGGACGGCGATCGGACCGCCGCGCAGTTCCCGGCCACTCACGTCGGTGAGCCGGTAGCTGAGGTTCTTCTCGAAAGGAACGAGGTCGATCCACCCCACCAGCCGGAACCGCGCGCCGACGGTCTGGCCCTCCGCGGGCAGCGAGAGGCGGATGGTGCGCCAGGGCGGGTCTTGCTCCCAGGAGAGGCGCTGCGTGTTGAGGCGGCGCTGGGTGCCAGACGGCCCGCGCACCCAGGTCCAGTGTCCGTCCGTGTAGGCGGTGGCGTTATCACTCTTCCTCCAGACGAGCAGGCCGCCACGGCCGTCGATCCCAATTGTCGGCTGGAAAGTCTGCCCCTTCTCGGGATCGTGGGCCTCGTTCGCCGCGCAGTCCCCGACGATCGTGAGCAGGGCTTCGCGGAACGCTTTGAAGCCGAGCACGAACTGGCAGTCGGCGGCGTCGGCTCGAGCAGGCGCGAGGTACAGGACGAGGAGAACGAGGGCCAACGGCAGGAGCGGCAGAGGGCGGGGACGCGCCGCCACTCAGGCCGCAAGCCGGGTGACGATCGCGCACTCGGCGCGACTCGGATCGATCCCCAACGCGACGGCGGCACGCGGGGGGTACCCTTCGGCCGGAGCGCGCATAAAGGTCACGCCCGCGGCGTGCTCGCCGCTCGTCTCGACAGCGACGTGGAGGTTCTGCCAGGTCAGAAGCGCGCGGTCGATCAGCGTCGCCGCGGCGAGGGGATCGTGGAGAAACGTACCGCCCGTGCGCGCGAACTGCGGGTAGCGCTCGATCTGGTCGGCGATGGTCAGGTGGAACGGGTCGCCCGAAGTTCGTATCGCGGCAAGATCGACGCGGCGGACCTGAGCGCGCAGCGTCACGTCCAGCGGCACGAGCGAGATCGGAGCGCCGGACCGGAGAACGACATCGGCGGCCTCGGGGTCGCATCGGATGTTGTGCTCGGCGTATCCCGAATCGAGCAGGTCCACCCCGCGGAGCGCCCCTCCCATGATCGTGAGGTGTTGGAGCGCGCCGGCGAGGGCGGGCTCGCGCAGGAGCGCCAGCGCGACGTTCGTAAGCGGGCCGATCGCCAGGAGATGAATCTGCCCCGGATGGCTCATCACGTGGCGAACGAGATGATCGACGGCGTGCTCGCTCGCCGGGGACCGGCGGTGGCGCAAGCCCTCCAGCAACCCCTGTCCTTCGTGACCGGCCCAGTAGATCGGGCGGCGATCGAGCAGTGGCCGGGAGGCGCCGCGGTAGACGGGCACTTCATCGCGGCCACGGAGGCCGAGCAGTTCGATCGCCATCCGGGCGCGAAGGTCCACGTCACCATGAACGCAGGTGACCGCATCGAGGCTGATCTCCGGCGAGGCGAGGAGGAACGCGAGGGCGAGACAGTCGTCGACGTCGGTGCCGATATCGGTATCGAGAATCACGCGGGTCGTCATCGGTGGGCCTCCTCCCGGGAGCGCTTCGCGCGCCGCTGCAGGGCCGCCAGGCGGTGCTGGGTCCGCCGGGTCGTCCGGCCGAGGGCGCGATAGCGATCGTACAGGTCGTCGTAGAGGCGGCGCACTTCCTCGCGCGGTGTCACGACGTGGTCAGTGGTCGTCCAGGTGCTCTCGCGCGAAACGAGACCGCTGGCATGGCCGGCGAGCAGCGCGTCGCCGTAGGCTGCGCCGATCGTCTGGCGGGGGACCTCCTGCGGCCGTCCGATGACGTCGGAGACGATCTGCGTCCAGAGATCGCCGCGGGTTCCACCCCCGACGGCGATGAGCCTTCGACCGCCGCCGCCGATCGCGCGCATCACCTCGAGATTGTGGCGCAGCGCGAATGCGGTGCCCTCGAGCATCGCCCGATACAGATCGCCCCGACCGTGACGCAACGTCAGCCCGGCGATCACGCCGCGGGCATCCGGATCGAACAGCGGGGTCCTCTCGCCGGCGAAGTAGGGAAGGACGACGAGTCCATTTGCGCCCGGTCCGGACTCAGCCGCCTCGGCGAGAAGCGTCTCGAACGGCACTCCGCCGGCGAGATTCCGCACCCAGCCCGTGAGCGCGCCGGAGGTCGCCATCCCCGCGGCCAGATTCAGGGTACCCGGGAAGACGCCAATCGACGCCCACATCCGACGGTCGATGAGGGGCCGATCGACGACCTCGACGACGAACATCGTCGTGCCGTACATCACCATCGCATCGCCCGGCACGCGTACGCCCACGCTCGTGGCCTCGGCCCAGGCATCGATGGTCCCGGCGGCGACCGGAATTCCGGCCGGCAGTCCGGTCGCGCGCGCTGCCTCGGGGGTGACCGTGCCGGCGACATCGCCAGGCCACAAGAGGCGCGGCAGTTCCAGCTCGGGGCAGACCTCGCGCACCCACTCGGGGATCCAGTCGTGCCGGGACAGGTCGTAGAGCGGCGGCGATTGGCTCGCCGAGACGTGGTCGAGAACGTACGCGCCGGTCAGCCGATGGACGACGAAGGAGTTCGCCATGAACCAGCGGCGCGTGCGTGCCCAGACGTCCGGTTCCTGGCGGCGAACCCAGAGGATCTTCGGCCCGACCGCCTGGCTCGTGAGGGGCGATCCGCAGCGGGCGAGGATCCGCTCGGCACCGATCTGCCGGTTGAGAAAGCGGATCTGCGGTTCGGCGCGCGTGTCGATGCCGTACAGGATCGCCGGACGCAGCGGCATGCCTGCGGCGTTGGCGGGCAGAAACGTCGCGCCGATCCCGCTGGGGCACACGGCGCGGATCCCCCTCCCGCCGACTCGCGCCATTTCGGCGATGAGCGAGCGGACGTCGTTCCACCAGACCGCCTCTGCGTCGTGCTCGGCCCAACTGGGTCGCGGCAGCGAGAGTGTGTGCTGGCGGGTTGCGGTGGCAACGACCGTGCCGTCTGGGCGGGCGAGCACGGCTTTGGAACTCATCGTGCCGATGTCCACGCCGAGGAGTAGATCGTCCATCGCACGGCATCGTACCAGCGCGGCAACGACGCCGATCGGCAGGGGTGTGGCCGAGGTCCGGCTTGGCTCGTCCAGGCCGAGTCGGCCGCGGGACAGGTACACTCCGGGCGATGCGCTGGGTCACACGCTTCGGCGCGGCGCCGGCGTTCTGGCGCATCCTCGGCGAGATCGATCCGGCTGCGGTGGCCGTCGCGGCGGCCCGCACGGTGGCGGTGGTGATCGTCGGCGAGCCCGGCGTAGGCCGGCGCACCCTGCGGAACCAGATCACCCGCGGCGCGGAACATCGGCCTAGCGGAATCCTCGTCGATGTGAGCGATGTGCACTACGGCCTGGCGGTCGACGTGGCCCTCCTGCTGATCGACGCGCGCGATCCCGTGAAGAGCGGTCCGCTGGAGTGGTATCGCCGCCACGCGGCGCGGCGCCCGATCGTCGTGGTCAACCGCGTGGACGAGGTGGCACGCGCGGATGCCGCGTGCCGTCAGGTCGCCGCGGCGCTCGGCATCTCCACCGGGGAGATCGTGTCTCTGAGCGCCAACCAGCCCGGCGCGGCGGATCGCATCGCCGTGGCGATCGCTCGGCACCTAACGAACCGCGCGCTGGCGATCGGCCGGGCCCTCCCGGCGCTTCGTCCCGGCATCGCGCGGGCGCTCATCCGCGATGCCGCGCTGACGAACGGGCAACTCGCCCTTATGTCCGCTCTGCCGGCGACGGTGCCGCTCCTGGGCAGCCTAGCGATGGTGGGGGCCGATACGCTGGTCCTGACCCGGAATCAGATCGTCCTGCTGTTCCAATTGGCGGCACTGCACGATCGGGATCTGAGCTCGCGGACCCGCCTGGCGATCGAACTCGCTCCGCTGCTCGGTGCGACGGCGCTCGGCGGGGTCCTGATGCGCATCCTCGCGCGGAGACTGCCCGGGCCGCTTGGCGCGCCGCTGAAGGGTGTGGGATCCACCGGAGGAACGACTGTCGTGGGCGCGATCGGCCTGCGCTATTACCGCGGCAGCCGACGCCCCGATCCGGTGCGCGTGCGCGTCCTGGCGCAGGCCGGTCTGAAGCGCGCGATGCCGCTCCTCCGGCGCGCCGGCCGGGTGGCGGCGGGCCTCGTGAGGCGTGCTCCGGCCTGATCGCGTCCGTCAGTGGAGGCCGCGGCGCTCCCGCTCGAGATCCACATCGACCATAACGCGCACCATCTCCTCGAAGCCGATCGAAGGGGCCCAGCCGAGCAGGGTTCGCGCACGGGCCGGGTTTGCGGTGAGTCCGTAGGCCTGGGCCTGACGCGCCATCTCGGCATCGGTGCGCACGTACTCGGCCGGGTCGAGACCCACGTGATCGAACGCGATCCGGAGCAGGTCGCGCACGCTGTGGGTCTGCCCGGTGCCGATGACGTAGTCGTTCGGCCGCGCGGCGCGAGCCATGAGCCAGAGAGCGCGCACGAAGTCGGGTGCGTACCCCCAGTCGCGGCGGGCGTCGAGGTTGCCGAGGGTGATCTCCCGTTCGAGGCCGAGCTTGATGCGGGCAGCGGTTCGGGTGATCTTCCGCGTCACGAAATGGGTGCCCCGTCGCGGTGACTCGTGGTTGTAGAGGATCGCCGAGCACGCGAAGAGACCGTACCGCTCGCGGTAGAACCCGACCGTCTGATGGGCGTACGCCTTCGCAGCGCCGTAAGGGCTGATCGGGCTGGGTCCCACGCTCTCGTCCTGCGGGTTGGCGGCGCGTGGGCCGAAGATCTCCGACGTGCTCGCCTGGACGAAGCGGATCGGTCGCCCGGCCTCGCGCACGATCTCCAGGAGGCGGAGCGGTCCGAGCGCGTTCACGTTTGCGCTCGCCTCGGCCTCGGACCAGGCGCGCGAAGGCTCGGAGAAGGAGGCAAGGTTGTAGATCTCGTTGGGGGCCGAAGCGGCGACCGCGGCCTCGAGCGAGGCACGATCGCGCATGTCCCCTTCGATGAGGTCGACGCCGGCGAGATGCGCCATCTGCACGGCGCGCTGTCGTCCCGCCGCGCCGTGCACGAGTCCGGCGACGTGGTAACCCTCGGCGCGGAGCAGTTCGGCGAGGTATCCCCCGTCCTGCCCCGCGACGCCGGTCACGAGCGCGCGGAGGGGAGCCTCAGTCATCACCGTCCTCGCCGCCCAGTCCGGCAAGGTCCCCTTCCCCCTCGCCGCCCTCTGGCATCTCGCCCGCCTCCATGCGGTCGATCATGTCGTCGAAGTCGTCGCCCATATCCTCCCCCATCGAGTCGCCCATCCGCCGTGCCCAGCGCGCGACGCTGCGCGGATCGTTCTCATTGAGGTGGCTGAAATTCGAGGGATCGGCCAGATCGTCCAGTTTGGAATCGAGCGATCGGGTGAAGGCGAACTTCGAGATGAGCTTGCGCAGCCGTTGCTCGCCGCAGTGCGGGCAGGGGGGTTCGACGTAGCCGACGATCGACCGGGCGAAGATCTGGGCGTACTTCCGGCACGCGGCACAGCGATACTCGTAGATCGGCATCTGCCCTGGATTGTAAATGTCGTTCTCGCTGGATCCCGGTCTGCTCGCCCTCTGGATCGCCGTCGGCATCGTCGGCGGGAGCATCGCCTATCGCGCCGCGGATGCCCTTCTGGAGCGCGGGGCGGGGCTGCCCGGGCTCTCGACCCGCTGTCCTCGCTGCGGCGCGCCGCTCGGGCCGCTGGTGACGATCGCGACGCTGGCCGCGTTGTTCCGGGCGCGCTGCGCCGGATGCGGCTGGTGGCCCGAGCGCGCGCAGTTTGCGGCGGAACTGCTGATGGGTGCCCTGTTCGCCATCGTGAGCCTGCGCGGAGGCGATGCCACCGCGCGGCTGACGGATGCGCTCGCGCTGCTGGTTCTTCTCGCGGCGACACTCACCGACCTGCGGGAGAGGCTGGTCCCCGATCTACTCACCTACCCGGCGATTCTGCTCTGGGCGGCCCTGTCCTTCCTGCCCGGCGGCGTGGCGCCCGAGTCTGCGCTCGTCGGCGCTCTGGCGGGAGGCGGGACGATGCTGGCCATCTACGCGCTAGGCCGGGCCCTCTATCGTCGGGATGTGTTCGGATTCGGCGACGTCAAGCTGGCGCTCTTCGTGGGGATCGCCGTTGGCTGGCCACGGGTGCTTGGCGCGCTCATCGGCGCGGCGTTCTCTGGGGGGTTGATCGCCGTGCTTCTGCTCTTCGCGGGCCGCGGCCGCGCGGGGACGATGCCCTACGGGCCGGCCATCGCGCTGGGCGCGGCCATCCAGTTGGTGGGTCCATGACTGAACCTCACCCCCCGGCCCATTCCCCTCTCAGGGGAGGGGGAGAGATGGACGACGCGGGGGCCTTGCCCCCGAACCCCCGTGCCGAAGATGTCGGGCGGGCGCCACCATCTCCCACCGAGAAGCGAGGAAATGGGGAACTGGCGGCGGCGCGGGCGGCGGCGGATCGGGTCGGGTGGACGATGCGGTCCGCGCAGGTGGAACGGTTCGCCCGTCTCCGCGATCTGCTCATCGCCGGAAACGCGGAGATGAACCTCACCGCGATCGTCGATCCCGACGCGATTGAGATCCTCCATTTTGTGGATTCTCTGGCCGGCCTGAACGCGCTACCCGCCGAGACCGGCATCTCGGTGGTAGACGTGGGCACGGGCGCGGGATTTCCCGGCCTGCCGATGCGCATCGCCCGACCAGACATCTGGCTCACGCTCGTCGACGCCACGCAGAAGAAGGTGCGCTACCTCGAGCGCACGGTCGCCGCGCTGGGCCTCGCCGATCCGGCGGCGGATCGCGGCGCACCCGTCGCGACGCTGTGCGGCAGGATCGAGGCGATCGGACGGGAGCGGCGGCGCCGAGCGTCGTGGGATGTGGCGCTTCTGCGCTCGGTCTCCTCCACGGCGGTCGCGGCGGAGTACTGTCTGCCGCTCGTCCGGGTGGGGGGCACGGTCCTGCTGTGGAAGAAGGCGAACCAGGCGGAGGAGATCGCCACGGCGCGGGGCGCGATCCGTCTCCTCGGCGGGCGCCCGCCGGCCACGCTGCGGGTGCGGCTCCCCGGGCTACCCGAGGATCGCATCCTTGTGCGCATCATCAAGGAGGCGCCCACGCCGGAGCGCTATCCGCGCCCGGTGGGGGTCGCGGCGAAGCAACCGCTGAACTGACCTTCTGCGAACCAACCGTGGCGACGCCGCACGAGGCATCAGCCCTGACCTGCTGATACTGCTGACGATTACTGGTATACTCGGTCTGACGTCGCGGCTACCCCGAGTTCACACGCTCCGCCACCCAACAATTCACGCGTAGTCTCAGTCATCTTCTGCGTGTTGCTGGCATTCTTACCCGCATTGTTCGCTCTTGCAGTATTTACCCTTATTGGCTTTGCGCTCGCACCTCTCGCGGGGCTCGCTGTTTGGCGTAATTAGTATGGTTTGCGAGCTCGCCATCTCCCGGAAATCGGCTTTGTCAAGGCGTTGTTGCCGCGTTCCCTAAATTGTTTGTTAACCATGTCCACATGGGTACTGTGGTTTATTTTTTCATTCACACTTGATGCTCTAATTACTGGAAATGTGCCGCGGACACCAACCGCCACGCCTTCACCACTTTTCACACCTGCGTCAATTTCGACAGTAGAGTCGATTCCAGTTGTATCGGCGACTTCCATTTCCACGTCTACACCATTCGCTCCTTTGTCACCGACTTCCACACCAACTAGAGACGACTTGCTTTTACATCTCGATTCAACCTGGAACTCAGATTGGCCAACGACGCTGGTGATTGTCATCACGCTACGGGAACGGTTTTCCCACGACGATCTCGTTCAAGAGAAGTTTCTAGCTGCTCATATTAAAGCCGGAGATCACGCAGTAACTCAGGGCAGAATTAATGACGCTATTCGACTTTACCAGGTCGCGATTCCGCACATCCTGGCAGTGTCACGGCTCGCCGATCTGACTGTGACTCCAACTCCGATACCTAGCACGCGTGTATTGGCTTCGCCTACCAGCACGTCAGTTCTCGTTCTGGATTCTTCAGTTATCGGCGGACTTCGTAGCGCGTGGACCAGAAGGTTCGGTGCTCATCGGCGTGGCACCGTCGGTGATCTGTTTCCGATGGCAGTGGCGAATCTACGGTCGACGGTTGTGGCGGCAATCAATGCGAAGCGAATGCGGCGCGGTGGTCGAGAGGAAATAGTTGCGATCCCTGAAATGGATGGTTCCACCAGTGTGAGGCGGAGTGTCTTTTCGCCACCGACGAGCGGCGCGCGCGCACTTGCAATGGAAGACGATAATTCAGGTGTCGAAGTGGTTTTTTGCGCGGAGTGCCGGACCGGTGATAGGGCAGTATATTTCGAGATATTGATTTCGGGCGGGCAGACACCGAGTTCTATGGCAAGAGATCTCGCCGCTAATTTTTACCCAGCAGACACTAAGCGCGTGAGGTCGTATTTGACAGTTTACGGTCAACATGGCGATGTATTTCATAGCGCCGGTGTAGCATCCGTATTGTCAGAAAAACCGAACTGTTCATACAAAGAGTGACGCTATACGGACCACTGCGAATCACCATTGACCCAATTCCGTCGGGCCATTTCATGCAAATTGTCGGTAGAGTGTTTTCATGCACACAAAGGGTGGTAATCGGTGTCGGCGATAATCCCTAGTTGTTCAGAGGGTGGATCCTTCTATAACAAGGCGCCAGGCCTCATCCGCTCGCGCAAGGAGGAAGGGCC
>VGOZ01000099.1 GCA_016875715.1 Chloroflexota bacterium
GCGCTGCCGGCTTGGGCGCCTCGGCGGGCTTGGCGGCTTCAGCTGGCTTCGGCGCTGGCGGCGCCGGCGTCGGCACGGGTGCGGAGCACGCCGCCAGGAGGGCGGCGGCGCCACCCATCAACCCCGCGGTCAGCAAATGACGACGACTGATCAGACTGGCACGCTTCACAGTTTTCCTACCTCGTCGCGTTACGCAGCATTATCTCCCTGTCGCGCCGCTACCGCAATTTGAGTGCACGATCTGAGCAGACATCCCGCCGGACGACGATCGAAGGCGACAGATCTTAGTCGGCTCGGCTCGATCTGTCACCATCCGCGGCACCCGATTCGCGCTGACGCGATCGCCCTGCCGATCGTTATCCACTCTTCCACCCCTCGCGGTCGAGTTGCTCGCGCTGCCAGTCGAGATCGATCGTCGGGTAGAACCACTCCGGGTGCGCGGCGCGCCAGATCTGCTTGCGGACAGTGAAGTTGCGGGGATCACGCGCGAGCGCGGTACGCCACCACGGCCTCGTCGGTGCGCCCCGCCGCGGTGAGGGCGCTGCCCCGCGCGAATGGCGCCGACCAGTCGCTCGGGTCGAGCGCCTCGGCACGATCGTACGCGGCGATGGCTTCGTCCGATCGGGCCTCACGCGCGAGCGCATCGCCGAGATCGCCTCGAAGGGGGGCGCCTCGAACCCGTTCGAGGCGATCTCGGCGCGGAGGACCTCGATGTCGGGCGGACCCTGTCGGAACGGCGCCGAGGGGGCTCGGCTCCGCCGGTGGCGAGCGCGGTCACGCGGGCGGCGACACCTTCGCGTCGAATATCGAAGCCGCCGATGTGAAGATGGCGTATGACGCCACCCGCATCGATCAGGATGCCGTTGGGCACAACATCGAAGTCGAATGTTCGTCCGAGCACGCCCAGGCTGCCGATCGCGGTCGGAAACCGGTACGGCGTCGCGAAGGGCGGCACGCGCGACGGATCCGTATCGACCGTGACGCTCAGAAAGCAGAGATCGCCACCCCGTCCGCTGTCGAGAACTGCTGCCACACGGGCAACTGCTCGCGGCAGCGTCAGCACGCCCCCCACATGAATACGAGCAATCTGCGTCCTCGGTACGCCGAGAGCCATGTCACGCCGCCCCCGACCAGCGGCAACGCGATCTCAGGGGCGATATCGCCCACTCGGGGTGCGCGCGACGCGACGCTCATCGTTCCCCTCGGTCTACGCGATCTGTGGCATTGAGTGTCGCACGGAGGCGGTTTTGGCGCGCGGCCTCTCGCCTTGGCGGTCGCGCAGTGTGGACGGGCTCGGCCCTGCCTGACTGGGCGCAAAACGCCACCGATGGCGACCTACGCCGACGACAATCCCCGCCGGTTCGCCAGCCCGCGCGGCGTGATATCGAACATCGTTTCGTGGCCGCCGAAGAAGCGCTCGAGTTCGTCGACCATGAATGTGAAGAAGCGCGGACCACAGAGCTGGCTGAAGCTCGCGATGTGGGGCGAGAGGAACACATTCGGCAGTTGCCGGACCTCGCTGTCGGCCGGGATCGGCTCGGGATCGAACACGTCGAGCGCGAAGCGGACGCCGTCACCACGCTTCGCGCGCGCCGACCGCGAGCGCGACCTCCTTCGCAACGTACGGATCGTGAACCGAGATGTCGCAGCGGAACGGCCCGAGCAGTTCGATCAGGCGTCGCCCGATGTGGCCGAGGCCAAGCAGCCCGACGCGACGACCGGTGAGCTCGCTCATCCGCCAGCCTGGGTCGTTCGCCAGATCGTCGCCCGGCCGGTAATACTCGCCGGCGGTCAAGCGGCGGAAGTGCGCGCCGGCGTTGCGAAGACCGACGAGCACCAGCCCAAGCGCCCACTCGGCGACCGGAAGAGACGAGCCGTGCGTCGTGTCCGTGACGCGGATGCCGCGCGCGGTCGCCGCGCCCACATCGATCCGATTCGCGAAGCGGTCGCCCTCGAGTTCGCCGATGATCCGCAGCTTCGGAGCCGCCGCGAGGATCTCGTCGTCGACGTACGGCGAGCCGTGGCACACGATCAGCGCGTCGGCATCGGCGATCCGCGCGCGCATTCGCTCGCGGTCGGCCGGATCGCTCGATGGCCCGCCCCACTCCCAGCCCGTCGCGCCGGGTCGCTGCCGACCCTCGCTCGGCAGCCAGTCGAGATCGGCGAACGCGCGCAGACGCGACACGTCGGGCTCGACGATGTAGCGATCGTGAGCGTTCGTGTTCGCGCAGACCAGGACGCGCGGTCGATCGCTCACGTTCGGTACTCCTTCGCAATCGTGTCGGCAAACAGGCGCGCCCCATCGAGCGACGGGACATCCAGAAACCAGAGCATGAAATGACTGATGCCGAGATCGACGTACTGGCGCACGCGGGCCGCCACCGATGCGGGCGTGCCAACGAGGCAGTCATCGATCGCGCTGTCCAGCGGTGGGAGGCTTGCGTCGGCAAGGTACGCGGCGATTCGCTTGTCCACCGGTCGGCCGCGCGGATCGGGCAGCGCAACGATCGACTCAACGATCTGCCGCGCCTCGCGCTCGGTCGGCGCGATCAGGATCTGCGTTTCGAGCGATAGCTCGATCTCGGCCGGATCGCGACCGATTCGCGCGCACGCCGCCTCGATCGTCGCGATCTTCGCCCGAAGCGTGTTGAGGCTCGCCGGAACGCTGTTCCAGCCATCGGCGTCCCGCGCGACTGCGTCTGCTCAGCGATCGTGCCGCGCCTCGCCGAGCCAGATCGGCGGTCGCGGCGCCTGGAGCGGCGCCGGTAGGCAGAGGGCACCGTTCGTCTCGAAGAAGCGGCCGCGGAAGTCGAGCGGCGTCCGCGCGGCCCAGAACGCGCGGATCAGCTCGATGCCCTCTTCCATCCGCTCGATCCGATCGAGCTCGGGCGGCCACTCGAGGCCATACGCGCGCACCTCAGACTCGCCCCAGCCGCAGTCGTAGAACAGAATCAGTCGGCGGCCGGAGAGCGCGTCGAGCGTCGCGGCCATCTTCGCGAGCATCGCTGGGGCGCGGGATCGGATTGCGCGTGACCGAGCCGTCGCTGGAGATGGAAAGACCATCGATCTCCACCGTTGTGGTGAGCGCCTGGGTCCAGGCGCTCCGGCGTAGAAGCGCCGCGACCCGCTCGGTCAGTTCCGTGGCGGCGAACGGTTTGAGGAGGTAGTCGTCGCCACCCACGCGGAACCCGCGCACCTTGTCCTGGAGCAGCGCGCGAGACATAAGGAAGAGAACCGGTACGCGGCTCGACTCCCGGATTGTCTGACAGAGATCGAGCCCGCTTCTTCCCGGCAGGCCGACATCGATGATCAGCGCCCCGGCGCGCGTGCGCGCGAACAGGGGCAGCGCCTTCTCCGCGTCAGTCGCGACGGTCACCTCGTGACCGTCCTCGCGCATGGCCAAGGCGACGAGTTCCAACATCAGCGGGTCTTCCTCAACCACGAGCACCTGGGCCACCGCCTAGACCTCGATGGCTTCCCACCGCTTCGATCGCATCGATCGATACGCCGCGTCCATCATCACGTTGATTACCCACCCGTCGTGGTACGTCTCACGCGGCTGACGGCCCGCCGCGACGCACTCTACGAAATGGCGCATCTCTTCATGGAAGCCGTAGACCCGCGCTTCGTCCGGCTGGGGAAAGACCCAGCCGGACGAAGCGCTCGTCTTCTCCATCAGATAGCCCGCATCGCCCAGAGTGAATGCTCGCACCGGCGTGCCTCTGGTGACATCCGTGTACGCAGCCCCGCGATCGCCGTAGACCTCGTTGCGCAAGTCCATCCCACCCAGCGCGGCCCAGGACGTCTCCGCTACCCCCATCGCCCCGGATGCGAACCGGACCATGGCGATCGCGTTGTCTTCCGCGGTGGTGCGTGTGTGGTGGACCAGGCGATCTCCCCAGGCGATCACTTCGGTCGGGCGGTCATCTTTGCCGAGAAGGTACCGGAACGCCTCGAACATGTGGCAGCCCATGTCCATGAGTGCGCCGCCTCCGGTCAGTTGTTCGTCCCAGAAATGGTCGGCGTGCGGACCGGAATGTGCCTCGCGGGAACGGATCGTGAAGATCCGCCCGATTGCGCCATCGTCGATGAGACTGCGCACCCGCATCACCGCTGGCGAGAACACCTCAGTCTCGGCGTAGCCGTTGATGACTCCCGCCGCCGTGACGAGATCGAGCATCGCCTTCGCTTCGGCGGCGGTCCGACCCAGCGGCTTGGTGCAGACGACGTGCTTCCTGGCCTCGCAGGCGAGGCGCGTCGCCTCGACGTGGTGCACGTTCGGCAGACCGATGACGACGAGATCGATGTCCGGCCTCTGGATCGCCGCCGCCAGATCGGTCGACTGGTGAGGGATCTTCCACCGCGCGCCGAACTCCGCGGCTCGGCTCGCCGAACGGGAGTAGTTCACGATAACGTCGTGGCCGCGCACCTCGTCGAGGCCAAGCATGTACAACTCCGAGACGAAACCTGAGCCGAGCATCGCGATACGTACCGTCACGCCGGCATCCCTCCGCCACGGCATTCTAAGCCCGCTCGCTTCTCCTCTCGGGCGTGGTCTCGATCACGGCCGCGCCGCACCCCCGAGCAGGAAGCCCAACCCGGTTGCGGCCAGGCATAGCGCGATCGAGGCGACGACGTACCCGGTGGCGGCGGTCACCAATCCGGCGCGGGCGAGAGAGAAGGTCTCCAGGGAGAACGCAGAGAACGTCGTGAATGCGCCGCAGAAGCCCACGACCAGGAATAACCGGATGGCGCCGGCGGGCGCCGCGCCAGCCTCGATCCAGCCGATTGCTATCCCGGCAATCAGGCTGCCGACGACGTTCACGGCGAGCGTCCCAAGGGGAAAGGCAGGGAAGAGTCGCTCGAGCGCGAGAGTGAGGGCGAAGCGGAGGTTCGCGCCAAGGACTGCTCCCGCGCTGATTGCCAGGAATCCACTATCCATCTCACAAACGCGCCTCGTCGCGTGTCCAGGATGATGACAGAGGACAGTCGGGGGGGCAGGAGTGTGGAACCGCTGCATTGGGGTGTGATCGACACACCGATAGGTCATCTCGGCCTGGCGAGCGATGGGCGGGTGCTGGTCGCCATCCTTTTCGAGGAGGAGATTGCCACCGCCCCCGCGCGACTCGCACGGCGCGGCGCGATCGATCTGCGAGAACCGGATGAACTCGTGCGGCGAGCGAGCGCGCAGCTTGATGGCTACTTCGCCGGTGACATCACCGCCTTCCACCTGCCTCTTGAACCGGGCGGTACCCCCGGCCAGCGCGCGGTCTGGGACGCCGTGAAGGCGATACCCTCCGGTTCGGTGCGGACCTATCGCGTCATCGCCCGGGCTTTGGGCCGTGATAGGGCGGCGCGGGCGGTCGGGGCCGCGAACGCAAGGAACCCTCTTCCGATCGTGATCCCCTGCCATCGGGTCATTGGCGCAGACGGGACGCTGCGCGGCTACGCCGGCGGCGTGGAGCGGAAGCTGTGGCTCCTGACTCACGAGGGCGCGCCAGTGGCCCAGCGCCTGCCCTCGGCCGAGGCTGCCCGTGCGTTGGCGGAGCCTCAGCGGATCGGCGTGCCGAGCACGGGCATCTATTGCCGGCCTTCGTGCCGCTACACGCCACGGTTGCGGCGGCCGCCGCTTGCCTTCGCGGACGCCGCGGCCGCCCAATCGGCCGGGTTCCGCCCCTGTCGCGTCTGTCTTCCATGATTCCAGCGACACCACGCCTCTCGACGGTCGACCCGCCGATCGCCGCTCGCGCAGTATGTGACGCGCGCCGTGAGGGCGAAACCACGGCCGACGGTCAAGTGCGGATCGATCGGTTCAACGGCCTGTTCGCGCGCCACTACGCTGCAATCTACCGCTACCTGTTCCGGGTGACGGCTGGCGATCGCGCGCTGTCCGAGGACCTCTGTCAGGAGAGCTTCCTGCGGGCGTATCGCTCGATCGCCGATCTGCGGAGCAATGACACCGAACGGCCGTGGATCTACCGCATTGCAACGACGCAGTTCCTGAATCATGTGCGCCGCCATCGTCCAAGCGTCGGACTTGAGGAGAGCGTGATCGACCATCGCGCGGTCGTCGGCAGCGATGTCGATGATTTGCTCCAGCGCGTCCGTGTCTTCGTCGCTGGGCTGCCACCACGCCAGCGCGCTGCGCTGATCCTGCGTCACCTCGACGGACGAGAGTACGACGAGGTGGCGGCCGCGATCGGGTGCAGCGTGGTCGCGGCACGCGCGAGCGTGTCGGAAGCGGTGAGGCGCATCCGTGCTGAGTTTGGCGAGGAGTACGTGACTCTGTGAACGATCGACCTGACTTCTCGACGCTGATCCGCGAGGCGCTCGACGTGGATGCGCCGCCGCCGCCGCGGGCTGCCTACTGGACGACGATGGAGAGTCCCGTCGGTGAGTTGCACCTCGCCTCCGACGACACGGGCCGTGTACGCGGCATCAATTTCCGCACCAGTACCGGTCGTTTTCTCGACTGGCTCGCCAGCGCTGGCTGGATACCGCTGCGCGAGCACGACCCGAATCAGCAACTGGTCGCCGAACTGGAGGAGTACTTCGCCGGGAAGCGGCGCGCGTTCGACGTGGCGGTCGATCTCTCCTCGGTGAACCTGTTCACCCGAATGGTGCTCGAGGAGACAAGCCGTATCCAGCCGGGAGCGTGGGCCACCTACGGCGAGGTCGCCGAGCGGATCGGGCATCCGCGCGCGGCCCGAGCGGTCGGCAACGCGCTCGGCGCCAATCCGGTTCCCATCGTCATCCCATGCCATCGTGTTCTGGCGGTCGGCGGTCGTATCGGCGGCTACGCACGCAGTCTGCCGGAAGGCCTCGCGATCAAGCGTCACCTGCTCAGGACCGACGGGGTCACGCGCATCCCCTGACACGACCGCCGACGCCGACGCCGACGCCGATGCCTGCTGTGCGAAGATCGTTCTGTAAGTTCCAGGTCGCGGGAGGCATCTGATGAAGCTGTGCTATGCGCTGCGGCGCGGCGTCTTCTACCCGAGTCAGAAGGACAATTTCGGGGAGATGCCGGATCCACCCTTGCGGAGCAAGTACCTGAAGCATGTGCAGGCGGCCGGTTTCGACGGCGTCGAGATCCCGATCGGCGGCGCCCTGCGAGGCGACGTCTCCGAGCGCGCCGCCAAGGAGTTCGGCCGCGAATTGCGCGATGCCGGCGTTCCCGCGGTGTGCGTCCGTGGCGGAGGGCCGGTCGCGCACCCGAAGGAAGGCCCGGGCGTTCGCGAGCGGATGGCGAAGGTCGTCGACTACGCATCGTGGATCGGCGCCCAGGTGGTGAACACGACCATCGTGACGCCAGCGACGCTGGCGAACGGTCCCGGCGCGGAGCGCCGTGGTGAACCGGTCTCGCAGGGCGCGAGCCGCTATGCGACAGAGACCGACTTCGCGGAGACGGCGCGGCACCTGCGCGTGATTGGCCAGCAGTGTGCTGACCGGGGCCTGAAACTCGCGATCGAGATCCATCAGGGATCCATCGCCGACAACTCATGGTCAGGAGTGCACCTGCTCGACCTCATCGGCCTGCCGAACGTAGGCGTCAATCCGGACCTGGGGAACATCTTCTGGCAGTTCGACCACCCGGAGGAGACGTGCGAAGCCGCGATCGTCGCACTCGCTCCGCGCTCGACCTACTGGCATTGCAAGAATCTCAAGCGCGTCCATTTCGAGAAGATCGAGAAGGCGGTCTACCTGCGTGTGCCGCTCCCGGATGGCGACATCGACTACCGATTCGCAGTGTCGGCAATGGTCGCGGCGGGGTTTGACGGCTACATGTCGATCGAGGGGGCCAATACGGGCGATCAGTTGAGCCAGGATGCGCGTGGCGCCGCCTACGCGCGTGAGTTGATCGCGGCCGCCCGGGTCTGACGCCGGGGTTCCCGTCCGATGACTAGGATCACGCGAGTCCGCACCTTCGTGATGCGGGCGAACTGGGTCAACTGGCTCTTCGTGCGGGTCGAGACCGACCAGCCGGGACTCTATGGTTGGGGCGAGGCGTCGCTCCACGGCAGCACTCGGTCGGTGGAGACGGCGATCCACGAAATGGCCGCCGATCTGATCGGGCGCGATCCGTCCGGCGTCGAGGCGCACTGGTATCGGCTCTACCACGGGTGGCGCTGGCGCGGCGGCCCGATTCTCATGACCGCTCTGGCAGGGCTCGATTGCGCGCTCTGGGACATCGAAGGCAAGCGCCTGGGTGTGCCGGTGTGCCGCCTCCTCGGCGGACCGCTCCGCGATCGACTGCGCGTCTACGCCAGTCACTGGCTCGCAGGCGTCCGAACGCCCGACGACGCAGCCCGTGGGGCCGAGGATGCGGTGCGGCGTGGCTATACCGCGTTCAAGTGGAGCCCCGTGCGCGGAACCGACCTCGCCGAGAACGAGTCGCGCGCGATGGAGCGCGCTCGCTCGCTGATGGCCGCGGCGCGCGACGCCGCCGGGCAGGAGGTCGATATCGCCATCGAGTGCGGTGAGTCCTTCACGCATCGCACCGCGGTACGTTTCGGCAATCTGCTCGCACCCTATCGGCCGCTCTGGTTCGAGGAGCCGATCGGTTTCGAGAACGCGCGTGCAATGGTGCAGCTGAAACAGGAACTCCCTGTGCCGATCGCCTGTGGCGAGCGACTTCTCGCCCGCTGGGAGTTCCGCGAGCTCATCGAGATGGGCGCCGCGGACGTCTACCAGCCCGACGCCATGCACGCCGGAGGGATCACCGAGTGGCGGAAGATCGCGAGCCTCGCCGACACCTACTATCGACCGATTGCGCCCCACGTGCCGGGCGGTCCGATCATGTACGCCACGAGCGTGCACCTCGCCGCGAGTATTCCCAACTTCCTCATTCTCGAGGACATGGAGGATGATCGCGCCCTGCGCGACGAGATCTGCTCGTCCGAGCCTCTAACCCGCGCCGAGGGTACGGTGTTCGTCCCGACCGCGCCCGGTCTGGGAGTCGATCTCGACATCGGTCGTATCGAGACCCGACCGTTCCGTCCGCAGCCGCAGGCCGGGCGATCGGCGCAGCCGTGGCGCTGAGGTCGTTCGCTCTACTGACGCTCCTCGCGCTGTTGGCGCCGCTCCCCGGAGGTGCTTCGGCGCATCACGTGTTGCTCGATCGATCCGCGCCCATCGAGGGAGCGCGGCTTTCCGAAGCGCCGCGCGAGATCGTCGCGATCTTCGATCTGCCCATTGTGATGCCGGGAAGCTCGCTGTCGCTCCTGAATCTGGCCGACCGGCCGATCGCGATCGGCGAGTCGGTTGCCGACGGACCACAGACACTGCGCGCGGCAGTGCGCCACCTGCCACCAGGCACCTATCGGGCGATCTGGAAGACCCTGTCGGCCAACGACGGCGACTACAACGAGGGCAACTTCCGATTCACGGTGCTCCCGAATATCGATCCGATCGCAGCCCTGTCCCAGCGGGTCGGTGTGCTCGCGCTCGCGGCGACGATCCTCGGTGCCGTGCTCCTTGTCTCTCAGGCAATCCGCGGTGCGGAGGAGAAACGGCCGTAGAATCGGAGCATGGCGCGCCGCCCGACAAATGCCGGATCGGGGCAGGATTACCGCATCGGGCGGCGGACCATTCAGCGCCGACTCGCCGGAGGCGGCTGGCGCGATGTCCGCGAGGTTGGGCTCGCGATCCTCATCGCGGTCGTGACGATGTCGATCGTCGTCGCCGCCTTCGTCGCTGCGCTCGGACCGGGCAATCTCCGCATTTTCGCCCCGACTGCGCCCTCGGCATCGGTGGGTGACGGCACGCCGCCCACCGTCGATCTCGAAGTGATCAACCTGATCTCGAGCCTGCCCGATGGGCGTCAGGCGCGGGGAACGTTCACGCTGCGCATGCGCGAGGCCGATTCACCGGCTCAGGCAATCGAGGCGGCGCGACGAACTCCGACGCCGGTGCGCGAGAGCGCGCAGTCCGGGATCCCGCGCGCACCGACCGGCTTGAATCCCACGGAATCGCTCGTGCGCGATACGGTGAATCAGGCGATGGGTTCGCTGGGCTACGAGCAGATCAAGGGCGAGGAAGGGAAGGTGCGGCTCAAGCAGACCGTCCGCGACGCAGTCAATAGTATCCTGCCGAAAGCCCCGGTCGAGGAAGTCTTCCTGCGGGAGTACATCGTGCAGTAGACCGCCGATGAGAGAGTGAAGCGCCGCCGCGTCATCGACCAGGCGACGCTCTCTCGCCGGGGCTCGGCGGCGAGGCTGGTGACATCAGCCGCGCGCGGCGGTCCCTCCGTTCCCCCCCGACGTCTTCTGTATTACCGACATCGCGGAGGCGATCATCCCTCCGACATCGCTGATGCTCGCGGGAACGATGAGGGTATTGCCCGTCTGCGCCAACTTGCCGAATTCTGTGATGTACTGCTCGGCGACGCGCAACTGCACCGCCTCGGCGCCACCTTGCGCCTGAATCGCCGCCGCGACCTGGCGGATCCCCTCGGCGGTTGCGGTCGCGATGGCGACGATGGCCGC
>VGOZ01000100.1 GCA_016875715.1 Chloroflexota bacterium
GGCCACGATGGCGCCGAGGGAGTGACCGACCAGGACCTTCGGGCGTCCGACCTCCTCGCGGAGAAATGCGGTGACTCGCGCGCGTAGTCGATGGCCCGAAAGTCCGCGGCCCGATCGGATCGACCGTGGCCGCGCAGGTCCAGCGCGTAGACGGGGTGATCGCAGGCAAACGCGAGCATCGCAGGCAGCCAGGTCTGCCAGCGCCTGGTCATACCGTGGACGAACACCACCGGCGCTCCGGGTGCGCCGCGCTGGCAGGCTTAGTGCAGGGCGATCCCCGCGTGGCTGAAGGTGCCGGTTTCGATAGGCGTGAGATTCGACCTCCCGTGTGGGGATTGTGGCGGGTTTGCCGGCGCGTGTGACCGACGGTCGGCGCGGGTTCCAACGCCACGCGGCAGGTGCCGTCCCGGTGTCCCCGCCCGACTAGAGTCATCGTGCCCCGTTCGGTCACGGCCGGCAAGGAGGACCACGTGGACGATCTCCGCGCGCTGGTCGCCTACAACCGCTGGGCGAACGCCCGCGTCTATGAGGTGTGTCTCGGACTCGACTCGGCTGCCCTTCGTGCCGACGCGCCGGGAACCACCGGGAGCATAGAACGCACATTGAAGCACGCCGTGGGGGTGGAGGACGCGTTTCTCGCGCTGTTACGCGGCCAGGATCCCCGCGAGGCGCTCGGACCGGGTGCGACCTACTACCGGCGCGATCTCGCGTGGTTCTTCGTGCGCGCCGAGGAGATCGCCTTCGGGTTCGCCGCGCTACTCGGCACCGCCGACGGCGAACTGCTCTCCCGGCCCGTGCACGTCCCCTGGTTCGACCGGGAGTTCGCCTGGCGCGACTGTCTGCTCCAGGCGCTGACCCATAGCCTGCAGCACAGGACACAGATTTGCTCCGTCCTCGGGGCGCGAGGCATCGAGGTTCCCGCGGTGGACTACATCACGATGCTGGACGAGGCGGCGCGACAGGGCGACTGACGGCGACGGTCTCGTCCATTGTCGGTCGGACCGTATCGTCGCGCGCGCACCCCGGCCGCGCGATGCCCGGCCAGCGATGCGTGTGTGCGCGGTACGCCGAGCGCGATTCAGTCTGACGCGGGTAAGCTGCCCACTCACTCGGTGACGATTCCGCGGCGAGCGAGGCGGTCCGCCAGTTCCCCGGGTATGTGTCTGCAGATGCCTGATGCTGTAGATCTGCAGTTCCAGCTTCGTGAAGGGGAGCCACCAGAAGCCGGATGCTGAGTCCAGATCGGTCGCCAGGACCCGCACGGAGATCGCCCTGTCCGGGCCATCGAGGTAGGCGAGCACGTCGGGGCGTCCGAACGGTTCGCCAGTCGCGATTGGGCGGAAGGGCGGGTATGGCTGCTGGGCCCCGAGAGCCTCGTGATCCTGCCGATGCCCGGACCAGGGGACGAACTCCTCCTCGCGCCGGGCGAGATAGAGATCCACGTAGAAGAGCGCGTGGTAGCCGATACGCCAGAACGGGTTGGCCTCGTCGGGCCCGAGCCAAAGGTCGCCCGGGCATCGCTCCACGGTCTGCCGCAGCATCGACAGCGCGGCTCGGTATTGTCCGGCGATCGCGCGGTGCGTGGCGGACACCGTCGTGATTCTACGGACGCGGGGCTGTACTGCTGGTGCCCGGCGCCAGGAAACGGCGCGGTTTCCCGCTCGCCTCACTACCATGTCGGAGATGACCGGACTTCCCGTAAAGGTCACGATCTCCTACTGCGCCGAGTGCGGTTACGAGGAACACACCGTCGCGCTGGCCAGGGCCCTCATGATCCGCTTTCAGCACCGCCTCTCCTCGATCGAGATTTTCCCCGCCGACTCCGGCGCGTTCGACGTGCGGGTGGGCGGAGACCTCGTCCATTCGATGTATCGCGACGGCGGTTTCCCCGATTGCGCGACCATCGCGCGTGCGGTCGAAGCGAAGCTAGGCGGCTGAGCGCACGATCCGTCGGGTCAGCCAGCGTCCTGAGCGGGGCTACGTCACACGCCGAGGCGACGCCGGTAGATCTCCTCGAACAGGCGAACGTCAGTTCGCGTGTCGGCGCCCTCGGAGTCGAACGGTTCGCCGCTGAGAAGTCGCTCGATGAAGTGCTCCGCCTCGCGGCGGTATGCCCACGATCCACGCGGTTCGGGGATCGGGCGGCTGACAGAGTGCTGGACGCCAGGAAAGCGCGTGCTGTCCAGGACACCGGCGCCTCCCCGGTAGATCTCCACCTCCGCGGTCGTGTTCCGGACGAGGAGTGGCGGCGCCCAGGTGAGGATCCACCCACCATCGAAGTAGACCTGCACGTGCTCGTCCCAGCGGTGGTATGCGAGCCGCCCGGTCTCGAGGACGCAGCGGACACCGGCGACACGCAGAATCACGATGCCCGACCCATCGTCATCCAGATCGACGTGCTCGATCTGCGCGTCACCGGCCGCGTCGAGGAAGTAGCGCACGAGGTTGATGTTGTGCGTGTACTGCTGGAGGTAGTCGACATAGGCGGTGCGATCGCGCGTCAGCCATTCCGGGAAGTTCGTGTTCGGTGCGAGCGGCGGTGCCTCGGCCGACCGACTCACGATCGCGTCGACGCCGACCTGAAAGTCTCCGCGGAACCCGTGCGCGCGGACGTAACGGAGCGCGCCCGCTTCACCCGACCGACGCCACTGACGCACGACATCGCGGACGAGGATGTTCCCCGCGTCGTACCGCTTCATATACGCGATCATCAGGCGGCCGCCGCCCCGGCGGCTGGCATCGAGGATGCGGTCGGCCTGGGCGAGGGAGATGGCCATGGGTTTCTCCATGAACACGTGCTTGCCCCGCTCCAGACAATCGCGAGCGATCTCCCCCTGCAGTTCGAAGGGCGCGGATACGGCGATCGCGTCGATCCGGCGATCGGCCGCGAGGGCGCGATGGTCCGGGTACAATTCAGGGATACGGAACCGGTCGGCGACCTCGCGCCCCAGCGACGGACGCACCTCCGCCAGCCCGGCCAGATCGCACCCCTCGATGGACGCGAAGTTCGGCAGATGGACCTGCTGAGCCTGACGCCCGGCCCCCACGTAGCCGAGCCGAATACGCCTCTCCGCTGCGCTCAATCGTTCCGGGCCTCCGGTCCCCTGGTGACGCGTGCCGGCACTCCGGCCCGCGCATTCTGGCACCCTTCGCGGATGACGGGCGCAGCGCAGGATCCCGCCGTCCGAGGACGCCGATGCGACTCGATCAGGGACGTTCTTGCGGCGCCCCGGAGATGCGGCCGGCGCCGCGCGGGCCGGCCGGTTTTCACGCACGACTCCTCCTCCAGGTGCGTCTGGCCCCTCTGCCCGCCTTCGCGCTCATCCTCTAAGGAGCGAGCGAGCGGTTGAGACCGGAACGGGAGCGCGCGCGCCGAGCCTCTCGAGCCAGCCGGAGTAGTACGCCGAGGTGCACCGCAGTTCGTTCACGCGCCAGGCGCTCGTAGCGGCGATCGAGCGGGCGCCGGGCAACTGAGGCGGCTGCCCGGCCCTCGTCACGCGTCGGCGGTGACGGCGTCCCGCGCGACCCGGTATGGCTCCAGTTCGCGGTAGTTCGGCTCCACGCCAATGCCGGGCACATCGGGTGGACTGACTGTCCCGTCGTCGTTGATCCGCAGGGTGTGGTGATAGACCCGCCCGTGCATCGGGTCCACGGTGTCACGGTAATACTCGAGGATGAGTCCGTTGGCGATCGCGGCGACGAGGTGGACGTGGATGTCCTGCGAACCGTGCGGCGCGATGTCCAGATCGTGGGCCTGGGCGAGCGCGGCAACCTTCATGAATTCGGTGACTCCGCCGAGGACCTTCGCGTCAGCATTGAGGATCGCCGCGCAGTGGTTGCAGATGAGGTCGCGGAAGCCGTACCGGGTGTACTCGTTCTCGCCGGTGGCGATGGGGATCGAGGTCTGTTCGGCGAGTTTCCGGTGACCCTCGTAGTCGTCGGGCGCGACCGGCTCCTCGAACCAGAAGATGTCGTACTGTTCGATGCGCCTGGCGAACTGGATCGCCTCGTAGAAGCGATAGGCGCAGTTCGCGTCGACGAGCAGTTTCACCTCCGGACCGATCGCCTCGCGCACGGCCTTCACCCGCGCGACGTCCTCGGCGATCGGGACCGCGCCAACCTTCATCTTGATCGCGCGGGCGCCGAGCGCGACACTCTCGACCATCTCCTGCTGCAGTTCGCGCAGGCCCTTGCCCTCCTCGTAGTAGCCGCCCGCGACATAGGTGGGCACGCGATCGCGGAAGCCTCCCAGAAGCCTAAAGAGGGGCAACCCCGCCACCTTGGCGCGGATGTCCCAGAGGCCGATGTCGATCGCGCTGATCGCGCGGGTCGTCAAACCCCGGCGGCCGATGAGCTTTGGTACCCACATCCGATGCCAGAGCCGCTCGACGTCGATCGGGTCCTCGCCGATGAGGTCGCGGGCGAGCGTCTGCACGGTCGCGCGGCCGATCGCGCCGCCGCCACCAAGTCCGATGCCGGTGACGCCGGCGTCGGTCTCGATCTTCACCAGGGCCAGGCCGCTATGGGTGTAGGTGTGCATGCCGTTGGAGATGGGCTTGTGACGGGGCCAGCGGAACTCCTCGGTCGAGATCGCGGTGATCTTCATTGCCTTCGCTCCTGTGCGCCGCGGGCGCGTACCCTGACCGCACGGCTATCGCCGCGTGGCAGCGTGCGACGGAGGGTACCAGGCTATCCGTCCGGCGTGAGAATCCCAGGACCCGGGGATTCGCGCCCGCTGGTCCCGTCGGGATCCAGCCGTGGTCCACGCGGGACCCCGGGTTAGGGGGCGGGCTGGAAGCTCGCGGTCCGCGCGGCAGGTTCGGGTGCACCACGTGCCCGCCGGATCGATCCGCCTACGATGGGCGCCAAACCGTAGTCCGCACACAGAACGCCTCGATGGTGGCAAGCGCTCGAGTCAGATCCTCTCTGGTTGAGACTGAGCTCGTTCTGCAGCGCGTCGGGATGGCTGATCGTTGTCCTCACCTACTGGGCATCGACCCAGGATATGCGCCGTCGGTGCGCGATCCCTACCCGTCGCGAGCGGTGCGCTCCTCCCGCGCCACTTCGATGAGCGCGGAGAGATCCCATGTCAGCCGCCCGCGCGCCTCAGCGGTGCGCAGCCTCTCCCGCACCGTCTCAGCGACCGGCGCGGGTGATCCGCCCTCCGTCGCGAGTCCGAGCGCCATCCCGATGTCCTTGAGCGCCATGGCGGCCGAGAAACCCGCCGGCTGAAACGCGCCGCGGAGCATGCGTCCGCCGTACCCCTCGTAGATGGGCGTCGGGAACAGCATCTTGCCGATCTCGTAGTACCGCTCGGCGGGGAGGCCGCTCGCCTCGGCCAGCGCGAACGCCTCGGCGACCAGTTCGACGGTGCTGACGAGAAGGAAATTCGAGACGATCTTCGCCACGTTCGCCAGGCCGGGGTCCTCGCCCAGCCACGTGTAGCCGCGGCCGAGCACGGCGAAAATCGGCAGGCAGCGCATCTCCAGGGCGGGTTCGCCGGCGGCGAGGATCCACAGCGCGCCGGTCGCGGCGACGTCGGGTCGACCCATCACCGGCGCGGCGACGAGGTCGGACCCGCGCTGCCGATGCGCCGCGCGGAGTTCCCGGGTGATGCCAGGCGAGACCGTGCTCATCACGATGTGGAGCGAGCCCGGCGCCATGGCTTCGACGAGGCCACCCTCGCCGAGCGCGACCTCAGCGAGCGCCGCGTCGTCGGTGAGCATGCTGACGACGACCTCCGCTCCGGCCGCCGCGTCTGCCGCCCGCGCAAAGGTGGCGATGCCGCGTGCCGTGAAGGGCTCCCGTGCCGCCGCGCCGCGGTTCGCCAGGCGTACCGTGAAGCCGCTGCCGATCAGGCGCTCCGCCATCGCCCGGCCCATCTTGCCCAGACCAATCACCGTGATGCCCGTCAATTGCCCCACTCCATTTCGACGTTCATCAGCCGGGACCAGACTCCGACTGTTGTCGTCACCGTAGCGCGAGACGTGATCTGGCAGAGGACCGCGGCCCGAAACGGAGTTCTGACAGGCCACACCCGCCGCTCGACTGGATGCAACGGACCGTGGCCGCGGTCTCCCCAACGCAACGAGGAGTACCTGACGACAGGCAGTGGCCTCCCCGGGTACTTTCGCTCGGCAGGTCGAAAGGGCGTGACGGAACTGACCCCGCGATGGGCCACCCGCGTGTCCTCGACCTCTCCGAGGAGCGCGGCGTCTACGGCGCGAGACTCCCGGCAGCTCTCGTCGTAGGTGGTCGATGCTGATCCTGCGGTTTTCGCCGTGGATGGTGGACGACATCTCAACGTTCAGACGGCCGGCGCGTCTCCAGCGCGCGGCACTGAAGCCCGGTGCGGACCTGGCTTCGTCCGTCCGAGGTCGATCGGCGCGTGCACGCGGGTGGCCCGCTGTCGCGCCCGCGGGTCCGGGGCGCATCCCCGCCGCGGGAGAGCACGCTCGTCTCCTCGATCGCCGCGTCGCGGGGTCCGGCTTCTGGCGAGGGCGATAGGCAGCCGAATCTACCGTGCGGCGGTCAGAGCGGGATCGATCGCGATCTTCAGCGCGGTCCGCCCGTCGACCCGGTACCCGCCGTTCAGCGCCGCGATCGCGTCGCCGGCCCGTTCGAGAGGCAGGCGGTGGGTCACGACCTTCTGGAACGGCAGTGCACCGCGTTCGAGCACCCTGAGCGCGGAGATCCAGTGCTCCGTCGTCGTGCCCCAGAAGCCGTGGAGCGTCGTGTTCTTGTACACGAGGTCGGGCGAGGGACGCAGCGGAAACGATCCCCCGCCAGTCGCGTTGCCGATCTCCACCATACGCGCTGTGCCCGGGCGGACGTACTGGAGCCCCTCCCCGACCGCGGCGGGGTGACCGACACACCCCAGGACGAGGTCGGCACCGAAGCCGCGCGGGGTCAGGGCGCGCACCTGCCGCACCCGTTCGGCGGGATCGGGCACCGCGTCGATATCGATCGTGTGGTCGACGCCGAACTCGCCGGCGAGCGTCAGACGATCGGCCGGGCCGCCCACGAGGATGAGCTTTCCCGCGCCGGCGAGACGGGCGCATGCCGCGGTGAGGAGGCCGATCGGCCCGGCACCCTGCACGACGACGGTCTCGCACAGGCGCAGTGCGGCGCGTTCGATACCGCCGACGCATGTCGCCATCGGCTCGGTGAGGACCGCCACCTCGGGCGGGGCGGTCGTACGGAACATCTGCAGCGTTTCTGAATCGAGGACCATGTACTCGGCCCAACCGCCGATGAGCGATTCGCCGGGGGTCACGCCGGGGGCGAGGCGCCGGTTCGGGCACCAGCGCATCGCCCCGCCGCAGAGGCAATACCAGCATCGGCCGCAGCCGGCGACCCGCGGGATGACGAGGTCACCCGGGCCGATCGGCTCGCCGAGGAAGTCGACCGTCACGTCGGCGCCCAGCCGAGCGATCCAGGCGCAGTTCTCGTGACCGAGGATCGCCGGGAACGTGAAACCGGGCCAATCGCCCTGAAAGATGTGTGCATCGGTCGCGCACACGCCGCCGAGCGCCATTTTGAGGACGACGCCCCGCGGCCCGATCTCCGGGATCGGCAGAGTGCGAGTGACGAACGGTCCGCCCTGCGCGGTGAGGACCGCCGCGCGTGCCACGCGGGGGACCACGCCGGTGATCGTCATGGGCTGGGGAGCAATACGGGGCACAGGAGCACCTCCGACCGCGATGGGTACAGCGTACCAGGTAGCGGGGACTTGACGGCATCCGAGGTGAACGACGCAGGGCGTGGTGGTCGGGGGAGATGGGTAGGCAGGCCTCGCCCGGGATTGAGCTCGACCGCCAGGTCCACATGCCGCCCGGCGCTGCGGCGCCGCGCGACCGAGACGAAGACCCGCACGCGCGCGACGCCGAATTCAGAGACGATCCTGCGTAATCGCGTCCGCTTCCTGCTTTACCATACGAGCCACAATCAGCAGGCAATCCACAAGGCGAGGAGGGAACACGCGCGATGGTAGCCACCGAGGTTCGGCCCACCCCCACCCGGGAGCGGCTCCTCTTCATGTACGACCGGATGACACTCATCCGCGAGTTCGAGGAGCGGCTCAAGCGCCTCGTCGATACCGGCCTGCCCATCGGCGCCGCCCACTACTACTCCGGCGAGGAGGCGGTCGCGGTCGGCACCTGCGCCGCGCTCGAACCGAACGACTGGATCAGTTCGACCCACCGCGGCCACGGCCATTGCATCGCCAAGGGGGTGGACGTCCGCCCGATGATGGCTGAGCTGTACGGCAAAGTCACCGGCACCAATCGGGGCAAGGGCGGGTCCATGCACATCACCGACATCAGTGTCGGGATGATCGGCGTGAACCCGATTCTGGGGATGGGAACGACGCACGCGATCGGTTCCGGACTCTCGGCGAAGGTGCTCAAGAACGGCCGGGTGACGGCGAGCTTCTACGGCGAGGGCGCCTCGAGCATCGGCGCGGTGCACGAGTCGCTCAACCTGGCGGCGATCTGGAAGTTGCCGATCGTCTTCGTCTGCGAGAACAACCGCTACGCGCAATCGACTCCGGTCGAATACGCGATCGCCATCGAGAACATCGCCGATCGCGCCCAGGGGTACGGAATGCCCGGCGTCGTCGTCGATGGGCAGGACTGCCTGGCCGTCTACGAGGTGGCCCGGGTCGCCGTCCAGCGAGCCCGGCGCGGCGAGGGCCCGACACTCATCGAGTGCAAGACGTACCGGTACCACGGGCACGCCTCGTCAGACGATCCCCGCCGGTACCGCACCGCCGAGGAGGAGCAGTACTACCGCGATCGGGACTGCATCAAGCGGTTCCGCGAGCAGGTGACCGGGCGCGGCCTCCTCAGCGCCGCGGAACTGGACCAGATCGATGCCCGGAACAGCGCGCTCATCGATGAGGCGATCAAGTTCGCCGAGGAGAGTCCGTTGCCCGATCTCGCCGAACTGACGACCGACGTCTACGTGCCGGAACGCTGAGGAGGAGTGCCGTGGTCACCACCAGCCGCGAACTGACCTTCACCCAGGCGATCCTCGAGGCGATCCGCCTCGAGATGCGGCGCGACCCCACGATCATCATGCTCGGTGAGGACGTGGCGGGCGGTGCCGGGCGCGAGAAACCGGAGCCGGAGGGGTGGTTCGCCGCCCGCGGCCGCGGCCTCATCGCCGAGTTCGGCCCGGAGCGGATCATCGATTGCCCCATCGCCGAGATGGGATTCGTCGGCGCCGGGGTTGGCGCGGCCATGACCGGCCTGCGCCCGATCGTCGACCTCTCCTTCATCGACCTCATCGGCGTCTGCTACGACCAGATCATCAATCAGGCCGCCAAGATGCACTACATGATGGGCGGCAAGGTGCCCATGCCCCTCGTCATCCGGACGACCTACGGCAGTCGGCCCGGATCCACCCAGAAACACGGCGGTGGCGCGGCGGCGCAGCACTCGCAGACGATATATTCGGTCCTCGCCCACATCTCCGGCCTGAAAGTCGTCGTCCCCACCACGCCGTACAACGCCAAGGGGTTGATGATCTCGGCGATCCGCGATGACGGCCCGGTCGTGGTCCTGGAGAACAAGTTCCTCGGCCTCGGCTCGCGTAGCCACGTCCCCGAGGAGGCGTACACGCTGCCGATCGGCAAGGCCGAGATCGTCCGCTCGGGGCGGGACGTCACGCTCTGCGGCATCGGGCGGATGACGCGCATGTGCCTCGACGCGGCGGACGCGCTCGCCGCGGAGGGGATCGAGGCCGAGGTCGTCGACGTCCTCACCCTCGCCCCGCTCGATGAGGACACGATCCTCGAGTCGGTCTCGCGGACGCACAAGCTCATCGTCGTCGACGAGGACACGCCGACCGCGTCGATGGCGCGGGACATCGCCGGTCGTGTAGCCGACCGCGGCTTCGGCGACCTGGACGCGCCGATCAAGACCGTCACCTCGCCCGAGGCGCCAGTGCCGTTCGCGGCGGTCCTGGAGCAGATCTACGCCCCGAGCTCTGCGACAATCGTCGCCGCGGTGCACGAACAGCGGAGATGGTGAGCCGTCCGCTCGCCCCACACCCGAAGGAGACGACGTGGCCCGACCGATCGTGATGCCCAGCCTCGGGATGTACACCACCGAGGGGACGGTGACGGACTGGCTGAAGCCACCCGGCAGCGCCGTCGCCGCGGGGGATCCGATCGTGGAGGTCACGACCGAGAAGGCGAGCTACCAGGTGGAGGCGGCCGAGGCAGGGCTCTTCCATCCCGTCGTCGCGGTGGGGACGAACCTCACCGAAGGTGGGTTGATCGGCTACCTCCTCGCCGCCGGGGAGCAGCCGCCGGCCGCGCGGCCGTCCCCCGCCGCGCCCGCTGCCACAGTGACCCCCGCGCCGGTCGCCGGACCGCGCCCCTCGGGTGGTGTGCCCGCCCCCGCGCCGGCGGGCGGTGAGGTCCGCGCCACACCGGTCGCGCGGCGGATGG
>VGOZ01000101.1 GCA_016875715.1 Chloroflexota bacterium
GACGGCGCCCGCAGGTGCCGCGGCGACGGAAGGTGCCCCCCGTCGGTTGGCGTTCTCGGGCGCCTCCGGCGGCGGTGTGGGTGCGGCGTTCCGCACCGGTGTCGGCGCCGTATCCACCCCCATCGCCCTCAGCGCCGCCTCGGCCGCGGCGCGTGCCGCGGCCTGCTTGCTGCGCGCCTGCCCCCGTCCGAGCACCTCCTGCCCCACCACCACCTCGTAGGTGTACGTCGGGTCGTGTCCGGGGCCGGTGGCGTCCAGCTGGCGATAGATCGGCGTCTGACCGCGCCGAGCCTGGGCGATCTCCTGAAGTCGCGAGCGCTCGTCCTTCGCCGAGTCCATCGCGCCGACCCGCGCGAGTTCCTCGCGGAGCAGGTCGAGCACCACCACTCGCGCCCTGACGTAGCCGGCGTCGAGGTAGATCGCGCCGACGATCGCCTCCAGCGCGCGGCCCGCGATTGAGCTGCGCTCCCGCCCACCGGCTGCCTCCTCCCCGCGACCCAGCCGGAGAAAGGCGCCGAGCCCCAGCCCCACGCCCACCCGCTCCAGCGTCTCCCCCTTCACCAGCGCGGCGCGCAACGGGGTGAGATCCCCCTCTCCCGTCGCCGGTCGATCGTGGAACAGGTACTCGGCGGTAATGAGACCCAGCACGGCGTCGCCGAGGAACTCAAGCCGTTCGTTCGATTCCGGCCTCGGTCGAGGCGCCTCGTTCACGTACGACGTGTGCGTCAGCGCCTGGCGCAGGAGCTCGAGATCCGCGAACCGATGGCCGACCCGTTCCGCGAGCGACTCAACGTCTTCGCGCGCGCCGGGTGAGAGCGCCAAGGTCAGGGCGCGCGGCGGAGGATCAGGCTCGCGTTCTGCCCGCCGAAGCCGAACGAGTTGTTGAGCACCACGTCGGTGCGCACCGGGCGCGCCGCGTTGGGGATGTAGTCCAGGTCGCACTGCGGATCGGGCGAGGTCTGATTGATCGTCGGCGGAGCGATCCCCTCGCGGAGAACCTGGATGCAGAAGACCGTCTCGATCGCGCCGGCCGCACCGAGCAGGTGGCCGGTCATCGACTTGGTCGAACTGACCGCCAGCGCGCGGGCGTGATCGCCGAACACCGACTTGATCGCGTTCGTCTCGGCAATGTCGCCGATGCCGGTGGAGGTGGCGTGCGCGTTCAAGTAGCCCACCTCGTGAGGAGCTATGTCCCCCATCCCCAGTGCGATGCGCATCGCCCGGGCGGCGCCCTCGCCGCTATCCGGCGGCGAACTGACGTGGTGGGCATCGGCGGTCGCGCCATACCCGACGACCTCGGCGAGGATCGTCGCCCCCCGCGCCCGCGCATGATCGAGCGTCTCCAGAACCAGCGCGCCGCCCCCCTCGGCGATGACGAAGCCGTCCCGCTCGGCATCGAACGGGCGGCTCGCGCCCCGCGGATCGTGATTGCGTGTCGAGAGCGCGCGCATCGCGTTGAAGTTTCCCAGGCCGATCTCCACGATCGGTGCCTCGCCTCCGGCCGCGATCATCGCGTCGGCCGCGCCGCGGCGGATGATCTCAAAAGACTCGCCGATCGCGTGCGCGCCGCTCGCGCAGGCCGAGATCGACGCGTAGTTCGGCCCGCGGCACCCCATCTGAATGCCGATCTGCCCGGCGGCCATATTCGCGAGCATCATCGTCGAGAGAAACGGAGACAGGCGGCCGGGACCCCTCTCGTGGAGGACGCCGAATTGCGCCGAGAGCGTCTCGATCCCGCCAATTCCCGTGCCGACGATCGCGCCGACCCGGTCGCTGTTCCCCTCCTCGATCGCCAATCCGGACTGCGCGAGCGCCTGCCGAGCGCTGGCCAGAGCGAACTGCGCGAATCGATCCATGCGGCGCGCCTCGCGCCGATCGACGTACTCCTCCGGGTCGAACCCCTTGACCTCTCCCGCGAAGTGCGTATCGTTCCGCCGCGCGTCGTAGCGGGTCACCGGACCGATGCCCGACGCGCCGGCCAGGAGTCCGGCCCAGGTGGTGGCCACATCGTTCCCCAGGGGCGTCACCATCCCCAGGCCGGTGACGACGACGCGACGGCTCACCGGGGCCATCGTAGACCATACCGGGGAATCCGTGACCCGATTCGACGGCTCCGGTTCCCCCGCCCGTCGCGACGTCAGCGGGCCGGGTGAGCGTAGCTACCCCCTCGCCCGCAACGGCGGGAGAGGGTCGGGGTGAGGGTCCTCCCGTCGGCGACGGCGCCATGGGGGGGCCGCGTGCGGCCGGGCGCAACCGCGCGCCCGGCCACCGCCGTGGGCCGTCAGGTCCGCCGCAGGACCACGACGTACTCCGTCCGCATCCCCGGTCCGAAGCGCCCGCGCACGATCGGCAGTTGCCGCTTCGCGTCGTCCAGCACCCGGGAGTGCGTCTCCACGTGGCTTAGCAGGCCGGACATCTCTCCCAAGGCGGCGAGGAGTTCGTGCGTCGGCACGCTCACCCCGGCGATCGTCGAGGGACAGACCACCACGATCGCATGGCGCCCCGGTCGAAGGACCCGACCCGCCTCGGCGATGACGCGCGCCATATCGTCGAAGTACTGCCGCGCGATCCCGGCGCGGCGGGGATCTGCGTCGGCCAGGCGATCGAGCACGCGATCGAGCGCGCCCAGACCAGAAGTGCGGCGCGCCAGCGTCCGGCAGAGCGCCAGCGGCACCCGATCGGTCCCGATGTACCGTCGGCCCAGGTCGCGATACGCCTCGCTGGACGTGCCGAGCGCGTGCCCGAGCCAGAACAAGGAGAACTTGTGCGCGCGCGGATAGTCGATCGCGTTCACGTATGGCGGCGAGGTGAACACCAGATCGACCGAGGCGTCCGGCAAGGGAAGCGCGCGCGCGTCGTCGCCGATAACCCGGGCGCTGCCCCGCGGATCGCTGCTCGCCGCGAACTCGGCCATCGAGCGCTCCAGGCGAGCGAGGCGGGTCTCGAACGCCCGGAACACGTCCGGCGGCCGTGCCGGCGCGACCCGGTGCGGCCGGGAGTGCGCCAGATCCCGCACGTTGGCCACCGACGAGGCGCTCTTGGTGATGATGGTCGACGAGAACGCCAGGTAGAAAAAGCGGCGCAGCGTCACGTCGCCGACTCGATCGATGAGGTGGCGTAGGAGCGCGAGTTCCTCAACCACGTTGGGTAGGAACCAGTAGTCCCGATTGGGGAAGTCGGGAATCGCCACCTCGCGGAACGCGTCGTGGAAGGGGATTCCGTGCTCGCGCGCCAGGCGCAGATCGTGGAAGAGCAGTCGCGCGCGGGCGTGGAACGCGCTCAGGCCCGCGGCGAGACCGGAGGGATCGATCGGCGTGGACTTGACCCCCGCGATGAGGCGAGCGAGCGGATCGATATCGACCCCCAGACCGTGCCGCCCGAGGAGGCGCGACTCGACCAGCGTGGTGCCCGAGCCCACCATCGGGTCGAGCACCCGCTCGCCGAGATCGGAAAATCGCTCGATGCCCCAGCGCGCCAGTTGCGGTGGGAAACGCGCCGCGAAGGAGTGCATGCCATGACTGGCGTACGCCGTCCTCTGGCCCGCGAAATCGAGATTGACCGCCACGCGGCGCCCCCTCCCCGGGGTTCGCCGCGAATTTTTATGTTAAGTTACGCCTGCGTCGAGAGCGGTCGCCGTAAAAGGTAGGGCGGCGCTCGTTAGACGGCCCTCAGAAGGTCCCACCCGCCCGCGCTCCGTATACTGAGGACCGATTCCCTCTCCCGCCGGGAGGGGGCCAGGTGAGGGCAAGCGCGCCATGTCCGGCCACAGCAAGTGGGCTCAGATCAAGCGCCAGAAGGGCGCCAACGACGCCAGGAAGGGCGCGGTCTTCACCCGGCTCGCCCGCGAGCTCCAGGTTGCCGCGCGCGAGGGCGGGACCGATCCGGCCGGCAACGCGCGCCTGCGCCTGGCGATCCAGAAGGCGCGCGCCGAGAACATGCCCCAGGAGAACATCAGACGCTCGATCGAGCGCGCCGCCGGCCCGGGCGCCGAGGCCATCGAGGAGATCACCTACGAGGGGTACGGTCCGGGCGGGACGGCCATCCTCGTGCAGGCGATCACCGACAACCGGAACCGGACCGTCAGCGAGATCCGCGCCGCGTTCACCCGCGGCGGCGGCGGACTCGGCGAAGCCGGCTGCGTCGCCTGGAACTTCGAGTCGCGGGGGGTGATCAGCATTTCCATCGGTAAGAGGGCGGCCGAAGATATCGCGCTCGTCGCGATCGACGCGGGGGCCGAGGACGTCAACGAGGACGAGTTCTCCGTCGAGGTCTACACCGATCCTGCCGCCCTCGAGCGGGTGCGCGACGCGCTCGTCGCCGCCGACGTCCCTATCGAGAGTGCCGAAACGACGATTCTGCCGAAGTCCACGGTCGATCTCGACGACGAGCGCTCGCTGCAGGTGATCAAGCTCGTCGAGCGCCTCGAGAACCTGGACGACGTCCAGCACGTCTTCTCCAACCTCGAACTTCGGGACGAGTTGGTCGTGGGTAGTGGGTAGGGGAGCCTTGAGGAGAGGTTTGTGGCTGGTGCGTA
Source organism: Chloroflexota bacterium (assembly GCA_016875715.1). Taxonomy (GTDB): domain Bacteria; phylum Chloroflexota; class UBA6077; order FW602-bin22; family FW602-bin22; genus VGOZ01. The sequence continues at coordinate 4,535 of VGOZ01000101.1, forward strand.
GGGGGCGAACGAACGGCGGATACGGTTCGCTACCCTGCCGTAATCGCCGCGTGCCCGACGGCCGGCGGCGAACCGTGCACGAGCGATCCGCTGTCGCCATCCGGTGAGCAGTCCGCCATCAGTTCCGCACCCCACCGGTCCGCTGAACGCCAACGACCCACCACCCACGGACGACCATCCCCTGCCCATCGTCCTCGGCCTCGACCCGGGGACTGCGACTCTTGGCTTCGCGGTCGTCGCCGATCGGGGGAGGGGTAATCTCTACCTCGTCGAGGCGGGCGCCATCGTCACGTCGCCCGATCAACCCATCGCCGAGCGGTTGACCCGCCTGCACGAAGGGGTTCTGGAGGTCATCGGCTGCTGTGGGCCGACCGAATCGGCGATCGAACGGCTCTTCTTCAGTCGCAACGTCACCTCGGCGCTGGCGGTGGGCCAGGCGCGCGGCGCGGTCATCCTTGCCGTCGCCCAGAGCGGCCTGTCGATCGCCGAGTACACCCCGGCCGAGATCAAGCAGTCGGTCACCTCCTATGGCAACGCCGACAAGCGGCAGGTGCAGGAGATGGTGCGCATCCTCCTACGACTCACCGCCGCGCCCCGGCCCGACGATGTTGCCGACGCCGCGGCGATCGCGATCTGCCACCACCACAGCCGTCGTCTCACCCGCCTCGTCGCCGGTGGCCGATGAGAACTCCGGGACCGCGGGCGTCTTGCCCGCTCCGTCAGCGTGAACGGGCGAACGGCCCGCTCGCCTCCAGAACGGACCGAAGTGGGCCGCGTCTCCGGCACACTGGCGATCGGGCGTCCGCGCCTCTAGGCGGGATGCGGGCGGGTACTCCGTGAACGACCGTGCCTCGGTCGGCCGGCTCCGATGATCGCCTCCCTTCACGGCACGATCGCGGCGCGCGATGCCGGCGGCGTTGTCGTCGACGTGGGTGGCGTGGGCTACCAGGTCCACGTGCCGGCCTCGACGCTCGCCCGTATCGGCGCGATCGGCGATCGCGTGCGCCTCACCACCTTCCTCTACGTGCGCGAGGACACCCTCGCCCTCTACGGTTTCGCCAGTGGCGAGGAGCGCCGCGCGTTCGAACTGCTCCTCACGGTCACCGGCGTGGGCCCCAGGGCGGCGCTGGGCATCCTGTCCGTCCTCTCGGTCGATCGCCTGGGTGACGCGATCGCGTCCGGGAACGCCGACCTGCTCACCGCCGTGCCCGGCATCGGCAAGCGTCTGGCCAGCCGGGTCGTCCTCGATCTGAAGGGCAAGCTCGGCGGCGCGCCCGCGCCCGAAGCCGGCCCGCGGATCCTCGGCGTCGACGGCCAGGTCATCGAAGCGCTCACCCAGGTCTTCGGCTACAGCGCCCAGCAAGCCGCCGAGGCCGTCGCCGCGCTGGGTGCCGAGGTCGGCGGTGACGTCGAGCCCCGCATTCGCGCCGCGCTCCGCTACTTCGGCCAGCGCCCCGGTTGAGCGTCGCCATCCGAATCGCGGTCGGGTACGGTCACTCGCGCGCGAACCGACTGAAGCGCGCCGGGGGACAACCCTCTCCCACCCGCGGTGGGAGAGGGTGGAGCGAAGCGGAGCGTGAGGCGTCCTCGCTGTGCTCTTCCGCCGGGGACGCCGGTCGTTTTGGCAGCGAGGCCGGCGGGAGTGCCCTCACTCTCCCCCTCTCCCACCGTGGTGGGAGAGGGGGAGATACCACGGCGGCATCGTCCGATCCCCGTCGGGGAGCGACCCCACCGGGGCGGCGTCGAAGGACCATGCCGCGAACCGCGGAACCATGGGGTGGCACGCCGAACTGCGTCGACCCGGAGAAGGGCGCGCCGATCGGGTGACCCGCTCTGGTACTGAATGCGTATCGAGCGAGGCCACCGCGAGACCGAATCTCAGCCTATGGAACAGATTGCGGACGCGCTCCTCATCGCGATCGGCCTCGCCGCGCTCATCTGCACCCCGGCGCTCTGTGGCTCCCCCTTCCAGCGATCCTGGACCACGAGACGGATCGCCGGTCGCCGGTAGTCGCTCGGTGCGGGTGGAGAGTCGCGGGAACAGCATCTCGCACACACCCACTACCCCCCTGCCGAGATCCTCACTCCCACCCAGACCAGCACGAGCGCGTACGCCCAGTCCACCCACACCCCGCGCAGCCAGTTCGTCACTCGGATGAGCAGTGCGATGGGGTACGCCGCGACCGCGAACAGGTTGCCCTGGCTCAGGTGCCAGCGCGCCACCTGCCACAGACTGATCGCGTCGCCGGAACTGGGCAACGCCTGAAGCCCGGCGGCGAGGCCCAGCCAACCGGCCACGACGATCCAGGGCAGATGCTGCGCCCAGAGCAGCGGCGGTTCTCGGAGCATCTCGCCGATCGCCAGAGCCGTGGCCGCGAAGAGCGCCACCGCGGCGATCGTATTCACGATCAGCGGCCCCAGCACGATCGCCAGATGCGCCCGCAGCGTCTTCGGCGCCGTGTGCACGACGTACCCCGCCGGCGCGCCGAACGAGAAGAAGCACACCGCGTGGATCCGCGCGCCCACCGCCCGGCAGACGTAGTAGTGCGCGAGCTCGTGCAGGGCGATGCCCGGCAGCAGCGCCAGCCGGGCCACGCGGTCGGTGAAGCTCACGCGCGCCAGGTCGGCGTCGCCGGTATCGGCTTCTCGGCGCTGTGCAGCGCCACCGAACCGAGCATGAACCGGCGGTACCGAATCTTGCGGAATCCGCGCTCGTACAGCATGTGCGCCAGCGCCCGGCAGTCCGGAAACCGGTCGATCGAGTGTGCGAGATAGGTGTAGGCGGCGCGGTCCCCGGCAATGATGCCTCCCAGCCAGGGGATCGCCAGGCGCGTGAAGGTCCGCGCGACAGGGCCGACGATCGGCATCGTGTGGGGCGTCAGTTCGAGCGCGACAAATCGCCCGCCGGGCGCCAGCGCGCGGTACCCCTCCGCGATCGCTCCGCCGAGGTCGTCCAGGTTGCGCAGGACGAACGCGGAGACGATGCAGTCCAGCGTCGCATCGGCGAACGGGAGCGTCAGGGCGTCGCCGCGCAGGAGAATGGCGCGTCCCCCGAGCCGCTCGCGCGTGTGAGACACCATTTCTTCCACCGGGTCGAGGCCGATCGCACGGCGGGCGCCCCCCGTCACGAGCAGATGGAGAAGGTCGCCGGTGCCGCATCCCAGATCGAGTGTCCAGCCATCGGCCCGCGGCACCGCCGCCTCGATCGTCGCCCGCCGCCAGGCGCTGTCGCGCCCCAGCGTCATGATTCGGTTCATGCGATCGTACCGCGGCGCGATCCGCGCGAACATCGCCCGCACGCGCGTCGGATCGGGGCGTGCGTCCACCCCGTCGCGGCTCAGCGGAGGAGGACGAACGCCGCCGCGATCGCCAGCGTCGTGGAGAGCCCGAAGCCCGTCGCGATTGCGACCTGGCGGCTCATTCCGGCCAACCGCGCGTTCACCCCTTCGAGCGCGGCGGCCTGCCGCTCCTCGAGTGCCCCCAGACGTGCCTCGATCGTGTCGTTCCGCGCCGTTCCCAGTGTGAGCCGATCGTGCACCTCGGCCACATCCACCCGGGCCGCGTTGATGGTCCGGCCGATGGTTGCCAGCCGCTCCTCCAGATCGCGCTGGCCGCCGCGCAGCTCGCGGAACGCCTCGCCGAGCCGCCCCAGCGCGCTGACGAACTCGAGGTTGGGGCGGCTGCCGTCGCCGCGCGGGCGGAGCGGGCTATCCGTCCCGGCGAGCGCGGTGGCCCGTCGGACCGCCGCCGCGGCTTCCGCGGACGGGCGCGCTGCGGGCGCGGTCACCGGGGGAGCGGGGCGGTCGTTCTCGGTGCGCATCACGCCCCGATCGTACGCCGCGTCCGCTTAAGCGGTTGTGAGAGCCCGGCCCCAGCCGATGGCCATAATGTCCTACGGTCTCGCATGCGGCGGTGCCGATATCCTGCGACGATCTGCTTCCAGGGCGACGCCGGGGACGGCCTCTATATCGTCCTGCGCGGTACGGTGCGGATCACCATCGTGGCGCCCGATGGGCAGGAGACCTTTCTGGCTCTCCTGGGACGTGGCGATTGCTTCGGCGAGATGGCCGTGCTCGATGGGTGCGTCGTTCCGCGACTGCCTCGGCGCTCGAGCGCACCGACGTCCTCTTCGTCCTGCGCGAGGGGTTCCGCCGGTTCATCGAGGCGCATCCCGCCGCCTGCAAACGGATCGCCCTGATCCCGGCCCGGCGGCTACGCGACACCGCCGACCACGTCGCCGATCTCGTCTTCCGCGACGCTGTCGGGCGGCTGGCGAAACGGCTGCTCGATCTGGCCGAGAGCCACGGCCAGCCGATCGCGAATGGCGGCGTGGGGATCACCCTGCAACTGACCCAGCAGGATCTGGCCACGCTCGTCGGAGCCGCGCGCGAGAGCGTTAACAAGGGCATTAAGCGCCCCCGCACCGATGGCTCCATCGCCGTGACTGGCCAGCGCATCGCGATCGTCGACCGTGGCGCCCTGCGCGCGCTGGTGGATACGGCGGCGTAAGCGGTCGTGGCTGTGGCCACTGGCCGTTGGTGAGATCCGCGTCCGTTTCTCCCTCTGGGAAAAGGGGGCTGAGAGACTCGTCAGCAAACGCAGTCGAGCGCGGGTCGGTCCCTCACCCTGACCCTCTCCCTGTATAGGCGCCAGACAGCCCCTCGCCCGCGGAGGCGGGAGAGGGCGGAGCGAAGCGGAGGGTGAGGGTCGCGGCCGCTCGCGTGAGTGACCCCCGGCCGCCGCTGTCGGGGTGGTCTGGAAGCTCGCGATCCGTGTCGGCCTCCCGCGATTGAGCGAGGGCAGCGCGAGTGTTGCGAGGGTTCCGCCAATCGTGTACTGTGTGCCTGTGCGGGTGACGCCGGTTGTCATTGACGGCGAAGGGACGGCATGCTACCGTCGGGCCCCGGGCTTACGATGAGCCAGCGTAACCGCGCATTCAAATCCCTCCACCTCATCACCCTCCTGGCGATGATGTTCGGTTTGCTCCCTCCGTTCGGCCCCACCGCCGCGGGCGCGAACGGGATCAACTATCGGCTCCAGGGCACCACCGTCGTTCTCGGCAGTACCACCTTCGGGCAGGTGACCACGACTACGGTCACCGAATCGCTCCAGACCGCGTCGGCCTCGATAGGCAGCCCGGCCGTCGTCACGCTCAACAACAGCGGAGTGTCAACCTTCGTCTTCGATGAGGTGCCGTCGGGCCAGACGTACGACCTGGGCGGCGACTGGATCGTGAAGGGCTACCTGTCCGCGAGCGGGATCGGCGGCACCGGCACCTTCGAGGTTACGCTGAGCAAGGTGAACGCGGCCGGAACGGTCACGCCCCTCTACACGCTGTTTGATCCCACGTCGACAAACGTTCTGGGCACGACGACTCCGACGCTGCGCACGCTCACGAATAGTGTCCCGACCACCTACCTCTACCAGGGGGAGCGCTGGGCGTTGAGCTTCAACGTCGCTGTGTCGGTGGCGCTCCCAGGTGGAACGGTAAGCCTGGGGTACAACACCTCGGCGCAGCCGTCCGGCGTCGAACCGATCTATCGAATCGTCGGCGGCACGCCCACACCGGGTGCCGGAACGCAGGTCGCGACCGCGCTGTCCACGAGTGTGTCGACCGCGCTGTCCACGAGTGTGTCGACCGCGCTGTCCACGAGTGTGTCGACCGCGCTGTCCACGAGTGTGTCGACCGCGCTGTCCACGA
>VGOZ01000102.1 GCA_016875715.1 Chloroflexota bacterium
CCCCGGCCAAACTGATGGAGGTGAGCCCGGCGATACCGAGCAGCACATATCCCATCTGGCTGACGCTCGAGTAGGCGACCACCGCTTTCAGATCGCGCTGCGCAAGGACGACGAGCGCGCCGTAGAGAACGTTCACCGACGCGAGAATGCCGATCCAGAAAGCGTACTCCCGGGCCGCGTCGGGGAGAATCGTGAGACAGAGCCGCAGCATGCCGTAGCCGCCCATCTTGAGGAGCACGCCGGCGAGAAGGACCGATACCGCGGTGGGCGCCTCGACGTGCGCGTGGGGCAACCATGTATGGAACGGGACGACCGGCAATTTGACGGCGAAACCAAAGAACAGGATCGGGAACACGATGAGCGCGAACGATCTGGACCATTCGAACTGACCAAGAAGAAGCATGTCGAACGTGTGCGGCGCCGGGGAGTTGAAGTACAGGGCGAGGATACCCACCAGCATGAGAGCCGAGCCAACGAGCGTGTAGATCACGAACTTGATCGCGGCGTACTCACGGCGAGCACCGCCCCAGATGCCGATAAGCAGGTACATCGGGATCAGTTCCACTTCCCAGAAGAGGAAGAACAGGAACATGTCCAGCGAGGTGAAGACGCCCAGGACACCGGCCTCGAGAACGAGGAGTAACGCGAAGTACTCCCGCGGTCGAAGGTCGATGTGCATCGACGCCAGGATCGCCAGCAGTGTCAGTAGCGTGGTCAGCACGACGAGAGGCAACGACAGACCATCGACGCCGACGAGATACTGAATGCCCACTGAAGGGATCCACGGCACACGTTCAACGAACTGCATCCCCTCACGGTTCCGGTCGAAGCCAACCCATAGGAACAGGGAGAGGATGAGCGCGATGGCCCCGAGCGCGACGGCGGTCTGCCGGATCAGGCGGACGTTATCGCGCGGAAGCATGCCGAGAACCACTGCGCCCAGGATCGGGACCGCGAGCGTAGCGGTGATCATGGCCTAACCTCGCACCGGTTGGACGAGCATCACCGCGATGATCACCGCTACGCCGCCGAAGACGACAAGAGCGTAATTCGGCAACCGACCTGTGTGCGCCAGGGTGGCGAATCGTCCCACCCTCAGAGTCACCCAACCGAAGAGATCAACGATTCGATCGACCACGTGCTGGTCGACCCACGATGCAACACGCGCGGTGCCGAGGATCGCCAGCCCGATGAGCCAGTTGTAGAACTCATCCACGTAGTAGCGGTGGGCCAGGAGGCCATAGATTGGACCGAGGAAGTCGACCAGCGGATCGCGCCGGAAGTCCGCGCGGGCGTACATCTGATGGGCAAGCCAGATCGCGGCGAGTGCCAGCAGAGTCGTCCCCCCGGCCAGCCCAACATTGAATGGGAGTACGTGTTCGTGGCCGGTCACGAAGGTCGCGAACGGGTTGCCCAGAAAAGGCGCCCCAACAAATCCGGCGACGGTCGCAAGCACGGCAAGCACGATCAGAGAGACCGTCATCGTCGCGGGCGACTCGTGCGCGTGCGAGGCGCCGCTCTGGTGATGGTCAGACGCATGATCGTGATGCGCAGATCCGTGGTCGGAGTGGCCGGACGCGTGCCCTGAGTGGGCACTGTGTTCGGCATGGTGGTCTTCGCCCTCGGTTACCGGACCATGGGTCGCACGGTAATACGCGTGCGGCAGGTAGGCGACCTTCTCGATCGGATCGGTGGTGCGAGTGACATCGACGGTGAAGCGTGCCGCGTCGACGGCGTGTAGCGCGTCCGGATCGCGCCAATCCTCGCGCGGGGCGCCCGAGAACGTCAGGAAGTAGGCGCGGAAGATGTAGAAGGCGGTGAGAAATGCCGTCACGACCGCGATGGCGAGCAACAGAAGACGATCGTGTTTGAGCGCTTCGAGCAGGATCTCATCCTTGCTCCAGAATCCGGCGAACGGGAAGATTCCCGCCAGCGCGAGCGAGCCGACCAGGAACGTCCAGCGCGTCGTCGGCATCCGCGATCCAAGGCCGCCGAGGCGGTACATATCCTGCTCGCCCGAACCGTGGATAACCGAGCCCGACCCCAGGAAGAGCAACGCCTTGAAAAACGCGTGCGTGGTGAGGTGGAACACGCCCGCGGCCAGGCCGCCGATCCCGAGGGCGAGCATCATGTATCCCAGTTGCGAGACCGTTGAGTAGGCGAGAACCCGCTTGATGTCGCGCATCACCAGGCCGTGCGTGGCCGCGAACAGCGCGGTGATGGCGCCGATCCAGGCTACGAACTCCATCGCCGCCGGTGATGCCTCGAAGAGACTGAACAGTCGGGCGACCATGTAGACGCCCGCGGCGACCATCGTCGCGGCGTGGATCAGGGCGGAGACGGGTGTAGGCCCCTCCATCGCGTCTGGCAGCCAGACGTGTAGCGGAAACTGGGCGCTCTTGCCGATCGCGCCGCAAAACAGCAGGATCATCGCGATTGCGAGGAGGGGCCCGGCCAGGCGCTCAGCCTTGATCGCCTCAAGCACGCCGCTGAAGGCGAAGGTGCCCGTGGCACCGAAGACAATCAGGATGCCGAAGAGGAATCCCAGGTCGCCGAACCTGGTGGTGATAAACGCCTTCTTCGCGGCCTCCGCAGCCTCGGGCTTGTGGTACCAGAATCCGACCAGCAGATAGGAGCAGAGACCGACGAGTTCCCAGAAGACGAACAACTGCACGAAGTTGTCGGCCAGCAGGAGCCCCAGCATGGAGAAGGTGAAGAGCGAGAGGTAGGCGTAGAACCGGCTGAATCCTGGATCCATCTCGCCGTGCTCGACCATGTACCCGAGCGAGTAGATCTGCACGAGCATCGATACCAGGGTGACGACGACGAGCATGACCGCCCCAAGTCCGTCGACCTTCAGAGAGAGGTTGATCGCGAGCGATCCCACCGAAAACCACTCATAGGTGCGGACAATGCTCCAGGGATGCTTATCGTGGTGGGCGATCGCTGCCGCGGTACCCGAGACCCCCTCGAGCAGGGTCAGGATCGCGATGACGAAGGATCCGCCGATCGCTGCGACCGAGACGTAGCCCGCAGATCGCATCGGCCGCCGCATGAACGCGGTGATAAGGCAGAAAGCGACGAGGGGGAGCGCTGGGATCAACCAGAGATACGGAGTCACATCACCACTTCATCAGGTTGAGATCGTCGATACTGATCGTGCGGCGCAAGCGATAGATCGCCAGGATGATGGCGAGCGCCACCGCGGCCTCCGCGGCGCCAACCGTAATGATGAAGAGCGCGAAGATCTGGCCGGTGAGATCGACCCCGGGAGCTCCCGGAGGGATAGGCCCGTAGCGAGATACCGCGACGAAGGCGATGTTGACCGCGTTGAACATCAACTCGATCGACATCAGGATGACCACGGCGTTGCGTTTGGCCAGGGCGCCGTAGACGCCGACTGTGAAGATGATCGCGCTGAGGATGAGATAGTGGCTGAGGCCGATCGTCTCCACCGCCTCAGTTCTCCTTCGCGATCACGATCGAGCCGATGAGCGCGGCGAGCAGCAACACCGAGGCGATCTCAAAACTGAGGATCCACGGCCCCAGCATCGCCTTCCCCAGTTCCGGAATGAGGTCGATGTTGGGTCCCGGCCGGTTTTTCCCGGGGATGGCGAGCAGCGCGGGCAGGATCGCCGCAAACGTAGCGGCCGCGACGAAGGATGCCACGAGGCCTTGCGCATTGAACGGATTCGACTCCAGCGACTGCGACTGCTGCGTGAGCATCACCGCGAAAAGGACGAGGACGGTAATTGCCCCGGCGTAGATGAGGATCTGGGCCGCAGCGACGAACTCGGCGTGGAGAAGGATGAAGATCCCCGCGGTCGCAACGAAGAACAGCACGAGCGACAGGGCCGCGTGGATGATCCGTGGCAGGAACACGACCGCGAGAGCGCCGATGATGAGCACCGCCGCCGCAACATAGAAGATCAGGGGTTCGAGGAAGCCGGGCGCCATCCGTCAGGTCCTCGAACCGGGTCCGGTGACCGACTCACGACCGAGCCAGTCCTCGCGCGTATAGACGAGGTCGGTCCGCTCGAACTGGGACAGTTCGAACTCGTGGCTCATCTCGATCGCCCGGAACGGGCACGCCTCGACGCAGAGGGCGCAGAACAGACACCGCGTGATGTGAATCGCGTAATAGTCCACCATCCGGACACCCCCCGGGCCGTTGGTGGTACGCATTTCGATGACGCCCTTCGGGCAGGCCTGCACGCACAAGCCGCAACCCACGCAGCGCGAGCGTCCGGTCGTGTTGTCGAACACCCAGCTTGGGGCGCCGCGAAAGCGAGGCGAGAGGGGGATCTTCTCCTCGGGGTACTGGATCGTCACCTTCGGCTTGAAGAAGTGATCGAGCGTCGTCTTCATGCCGATCGCGATGCCCTGACCGAAGCCGCCGAGTAACGCCATCTCAGAACACCTCGTTCCATACCCACATCCCGATCCCGGTGATCAAGATGTTCGCCAGCGCAAGGGGAACCATTCCCTTCCAGGCCAGTCCCATCAACTGATCGACGCGAACGCGTGGGAGTGTGCCGCGGAGCCAGACCAGCACGAAGAAGAGGGCGTAGCACTTGAGCACGAACCAGACGTAGGGCGGGAAGAACGGCCCCTGCCATCCCCCGAAGAAGATCGTCACCGCGATAGCGACCGCGGCGAACGCGTTGAGATATTCGGCGAGGAAGAACAGGGCGAAACGCATGCCGCTGTACTCGATGTGGTAACCGGCGACGATCTCCGAGTCGGCCTCCATGAGATCGAACGGTGTTCGGTTGAGCTCCGCTAGCGAGGAGATGAAGAACACGAGAAATCCGACCGGTTGAAGAAGGATCAGCCACACGGCATCGATCTGCCAGCCGATGATGTCGGTGATCTTCAGCGACCCAACGATCATTGCCACGCCGACAAGCGACATGACGATCGGGATCTCGTAGGAGATCATCTGCGCCGCCGCGCGCATTGCCCCGAGCAGCGCGTACTTATTGTTCGATCCCCAGCCCGCCATGATCACCGAGATGGTGGTGAGGGACGAGATCGCCAGGATGTAGAGGAACCCGATGTTCAGATCGGCGAGCGACATTCCGGGCGCCCACTCGATCACCGCGTAGATCAGCAGGCTGGGAATGACCGCGGCGGGGACGGCTAGGAGGAAGGTGGGCCGATCCGCGTTGCGGGGGATGATGTCCTCTTTGGACAGGAGTTTCACGACATCGGCAACGGTCTGAAAGAGTCCCTCTGGACCGACCCGATTCGGACCCAGCCGGTCCTGCATGAAGGCGATGACTCGGCGTTCCATCAGCACCAGACTCATCACAACAACGGTCATGAAGCCGATGAGGAACGTCAGGCCGACGAGCGTGAGCACGATGCCGATGACCCACCCGGGTACTACCGGACCAAGGATCATCACGATGATGTCGCGCAGGCCGGTGAACGGCTGCCCGTCGAGCGCGATCTGCGGGATTGGGATCAACGATCAACTTCCCCGAGCACGATGTCGATGGAACCCAGTATGACGATGACGTCGGCGACCTTCCAGCCACGCAGCATCTCGGCGAGGGGTCCGATGTTAATGAAACTCGGCGCCCGGCACTTGCATCGGTAGGGCGCGATGCCGCCGTCGGAGACAACGTAGAAACCCAGTTCGCCCCGCGGTGCCTCGATGCGGCTGAAACCCTCGCCGGGCGGCGCGCGGAAGAACGACCCGAGTTTGAGGACCGTCGGACCCGTGGTGGACTTCAACTTGGCGAGCGCCTGACGCGCGATCTTGATCGATTCACGCATTTCGCCGATCCGCACGAGGTAGCGCGCATAGGCGTCTCCCTCGTCCCGGGTGATCACCGCGAAGTCGAAGGCCGGGTACGCCGAGTACGGGATGTCGCGCCGCAGGTCGTATCGGACCCCCGACCCGCGAAGGATCGGACCACTGACGCCCCAGGCGATCCCATCCGCGGCGGCGAACTTTCCGACACCCCTGGTTCGAGCGATGAAGATCTCGTTGTCGGTGAGAAGACGCTCGTATTCATCTACCTTGCGCGGCAGATCATCGAGCAGTTTCTCGCATGCAGGGAAGAACTCTTCCGGCAGTTCAAGCGCCGCGCCACCCGGACGGATGAACGTGAAGGTCATCCGCGCGCCGCAGGCGAGTTCGAACAGATCGAGGATCGCTTCGCGCTCGCGGAAGGTGTAGAGCAAGGGCGTGAAGAATGTGCCGACATCGGCCCCGAAGGTGCCAACTGCGACACAATGGCTGGCATAGCGCTGCAGTTCCGCGAACAGGACGCGGAGGTACTCGCCGCGCTCGGGAACGCGCAGCCCAGCCGTGTGTTCCACGGCCATCGAGTACGCCATATTGTTCGACATACCGGCCAGGTAGTCGAGTCGGTCGGTGAGCGTCACATTCTGGAGGTAGGTGCCCTCCTCGCAGATCTTCTCGGTACCGCGATGCAGGTAGCCCATCACCGAGTCCGCCGCACGAATCGTCTCGCCCTCCAGGGTGAGCACGAGACGAAAAACGCCATGGGTGGATGGATGCTGCGGGCCAAGATTGATGACGATATTGTTCGCGCCGACCTGAACGGCGCTGGTCTCGAAACTCGGTTCCGAGCCCAGGCTGTTGATCGCGAGGGTCCCGGGGTCGACCATCAGGAAGCCCTTCGATCGAGTGCGCGCGGCCCCGGCGGAGTATGACCGATAACGTTCGCCGCAGCGACCCCCTCGCGATCGAGCGCCTCCTGTACGGCGGGAGGGAGTGGCGCCGGCAACCCGAAGTCCTTGCGCAGCGGATGGCCGATGAACTCATCCCACAGGAGAATACGCCGCAGGTTCGGATGCCCCGGAAAGGTGATCCCCATCAGGTCGAAGATCTCGCGCTCCTGAAAATCCGCCCCCGACCAGATCGCGGTGACACTAGGAACCTGGGCGTCATCTCGCGGGACACGGCATCGCAGCGTCGCATCCTCGCCGCGGGCCAGCGAGCGGACCTGGTAGACGACCTCGAAGTAATCCAGATAGTCGATGGCGGTCAGGCTTGCCGGGTAGTCGAAGCGGCACGCCGAATCGTCCCGCAGAAAGACGCAGATATCGACCAGTGACGCGCGGTCGACCAGGATTCCGCCGACGTTGCTCTCGACGGGCACGATGCTCGCCGAGGGGAAGCGTGCCGCGATGCGGCCCGCGAGTTCCGCCGAGGCCAACAGGCCTAGGCCACCTGGCCGGAGGTCATGGCCGCCTGACCGCGCGTGATCTTGTCCTGCAGGCGCATGAGACCATGCAGCAGGGCGTCGGGACGCGGCGGGCAACCGGGGACGTACACATCGACCGGGACAATCTGATCCACGCCCATGACTACGGAGTAGGAGTTCACATACGGGCCACCGGCCGAGGCACAGCCTCCCATCGCGATCACATACTTCGGCTCGGGCATCTGGTCGTAGATGCGCTTGATCGCGGGCGCCATTTTCCGGGTGACGGTGCCCGCGACAATCATCAGGTCGGCCTGACGAGGGGTTGCTCGAAAGACCTCGGCGCCGAATCGCGACATGTCGTAGCGGGCGATACCCGCAGCCATCATCTCGATCGCGCAGCAAGCCAAGCCGAACGTGACCGGCCAAATGGATGACTTGCGGGCCCAGGCGAACGCATCGTTCAGGATCGCAAGACCGATCTTCCCTGCGACAGGGGCTTCCTCTGGCATCAGACCCCAATCATCGGGTAGACGCCCTTCCGGCGCGGGAGCTCCGAGACGCAGACTCAATGACACGAAGCTATCCCCCCTGCTCTCACCACCAGCGAAGCACCCGCTTCTTCAGCGCGTACATCAGACCGATGACGAGGATCGCGACGAAGATGGCCATCTCGACCAGCGCGAACAGACCAAGTTGACCGTACGCCAGCGCCCACGGGTAGAAGAACACGGTCTCCACGTCGAAGATGACAAAGACCAGCGCATAGATGTAAAAGCCTACGTGATACTGAATCCATGTCGGACCGATCGTCTCCATTCCACACTCATATGTGGACAGTTTGACATCATTCGGTCGCGACGGGCGGACGAACCGGGCCAGAACTAGAGGGATCGCCGCGAAGACCACCGCCACGGCGAGCATGACCCCGATATAGCCGTAGAGTGTGAGAAGTGTCGGCTCGGGCAACGGCAGCACCTCCGCGCCCCGGATTATAGGCGAACCGTCGGTCGCTACCCTGGCTGGCCCGCCGCCGATACAGTTGAACTGGTGATCGCTCACACTCCGGACGGGGCCAATCCCGCGTGGTACGACGATCTGATCGTGAGGCCGGGAGTCGCGGGGATCGCCACCATCGCCAACCTCGCGGTAACCCTCGATGGGAGGGTGGCGATCGACGGCCGGTCCTCGGGGATCGGATCGCGACTCGATCGGCACCTGATGTTCCGCCTACGCGCGTGGGCCGACTGTGTCCTCGTCGGGGCGAAGACCTGGCGCACCGAGCCGGTGGCCACACCCCTGCCCGCGGAACTGATCCCGGGGCGACGCTCCCGCGGGCAGGCCGATCAGCCGCGCTTCGCGATCGCGGCCGGGAGAACGGCCATCGACGTGGGTTCCGCCGCGCGCGTGACTCTGTCCGAACGCCCTCTGGTGTTCGCGACGCGACCGAGCGGCCAGCCAGACGCCGCGGATTGGGCGGAGGTCATCCCGATCGAACGAAGACACTCGCTCGCCGCGATCGTCCGGCATCTATCCACCCGGTGCGGGGTAGGGCGATTGCTCGTGGAGGGTGGCCCTCACCTGCTGACATCGGCCCTGCGGGCGGACCTCGTCGACGAACTGTTTCTCACGATCGGACCGCGCCTGATCGGCGGCAGTCAACTGACCCTGACGGCGGGGGCGCGCCTGAATCGCCCGTGCGACCTGATATCCGTGTACGCGCACGACTCAGAGCTGTTCTGTCGCTACCGCGTGCGGAGGCCGTCTCCCTGAGTGCGCGATCGGGCACCGTGGTGCGCTCGCACGGGCTCTTCCACGATGTGGAGTGCGGTACGGAGTTCTTTCGATGCACCGCGCGCGGACGCCTCAAGCATCTGCGCCAGGGGATCGCCGTGGGCGATCGGGTTGTGATCCTGCCCGAGGGACCTGACACGGCTGCGATCACCGGGGTCCTGCCCAGAAGCTCAGTCCTGACCCGCGCCGCGATCCTCCCGGGGCACGGCTCGCAGGTGATCCTCGCGAACGCGACGCACCTGGTGGCCGTCTTCGCGGTAAGCGAACCGGAGCCCCGCCTCGGGATGCTCGATCGATTCCTGATTCTCGCCTCCTATCACGATCTTCACCCGATCGTCTGCGTGAACAAGATCGACCTCGATAGCCGCGGCGGACTCATCTCCCCCTTCGACCGCTACCGCGCTATTGGGTACCCGGTATTCCCGATCTCCGTGCGGACGGGCGAGGGAGTCGGTCCGCTCGTGGATGCTCTGGTGGGGAAGATCGCGGTTCTCGCCGGACCATCGGGCGTCGGCAAGACCAGTCTCATCAACCGGGTCTCAGGCTCGGACATGGCGGTGGGCCCTCTCAGCCAAGCCTCGGGCAAAGGCAGGCATACGACGCGCGGCGCGCGCCTGGTGCGGTTCGGCGCGGGTTACCTTGCGGATACGGCTGGAGTTCGCGCGCTCGCGCTGCCCGGGGTGGCGTCTGACGAGCTCGCGCCGCACTTCGTGGAGTTCCGCGCCGCTCTGGGAAACTGTCGCTTCACGAACTGCGCTCACATGGGCGAACCCGGTTGCGCCATCACGGCCGCGACCGAGCGCGGACAGGTACACCCCGATCGGCTGGCGTCGTACCGGCGGATACGGACCGCAGGATACGACGACTAAAGTGAGTTCCCGGTGGAATCTACACGCCGGCGAGGGTCAGGTCGTCGCGGTCCAGGGCGGTGAAGCCGTAGACGGTGGGCGGGTTGGTGGCG
>VGOZ01000103.1 GCA_016875715.1 Chloroflexota bacterium
CCGGACCGAGGAGGTCAAAACACGCTGCCGGACCGTCCTGCACGCCCAAGCCCGCGCGCTCCAGGTCGCTCCCGCCACCAACCCGCCCACCGTCTACGGCTTCACCGCCCTGGACCGCGACGACCTGACCCTCGCCGGCGTGTAGATTCCACCGGGAACTCACTTTAGGGGATCGGGCGCGACCTCCAGATCGAGGAGGCCCGCGTGCCGGACTTCGCCGCGGTTGCCGACGACGAGATCGGCGATGACCTGCTCGGCCTCATCTTTGCAGCCTGCTACCTCGCGCTGGCGATCGATGCGCGGGCCGCTCTCACGCTGCGGGTCGTCGGCGGCCTTCGGACCGACGAGATCGCGCGTGCGTTCCCCGTACCCGAGCCGACCGTGGCCCAGAGGCTCGTCCGTGCCCGGCGAACGCTGCGCCGCGAGCAGGTCAGGTTCGAGGTTCCCACGGGCGACGATCTCCGGGCACGTCTGCCGGCGGTCCTCGAAGTGATTTATCTGATCTTCAACGAAGGGTATGCCGTCACATCGGGCCGCGAGTGGATGCGACCGCAACTCTGCCGGGACTCGCTGCGCCTGGGACGGATACTTGTCGGGCTGATTCCTCGGGTGGTCGAGGTGCACGGCCTGGTTGCGCTCATGGAGACCCAGGCCTCGCGCGAGCGCGCGCAAACTGGCCCGGATGGAGCGCCGATCCTCCTCGGCGACCAGAACCGGGCACTCTGGGATCCGCTGCTCATCCGCCGGGGTCTCGCCGCGTTGCACCGTGCGGGAGCGCTCGTCGAGTCGGCCGGACCGTACGCGCCCCAGGCCGCCATCGCGGCGTGTCACGCCCGCGCCCGCACGCTGGACGAGACAGACTGGACCCGCATCGCCGCGCTCTACGGCGAACTCGGTCGACTCACCCCGTCCCCGGTCATCGCCCTGAATCGTGCCGTCGCCATCGCCCGAGCGACCGGTTGGGAGGCTGGCCTCGCGACCGTGGACGGCCTCGCCGATGATCCAACGATGCGGGACTACCCGGCGTACCATGCGGCACGCGGCGATCTGCTCGCCCACCTGGGTCGGTACGACGAGGCGCGCCAGACGCTTTCCCGTGCGTCCGCCCTGACACGGAACGACGCCGAGCGCGCCGCTCTCGCGGCAAGGATCGCCGACCTGACCGCCGTCCCTAAAGGAGCGCCCATCGGTAGCCCGACCCGACCCGGCTGAGCCGCCCCCAGGCCGGGAACGGCGCGTGTGAGTACGTCACCAGCGCGTTACGGGCGACCGCCTCGGCGAGCAGTCGCTCGCGGGACCGTCGTCCGAGGACGGGATCGCGGTCGGGCGAGAACCAATCGAGATGTTCGACCTCGCATGGGAAGTGGAAGAGGTCACCCGTGAAGAAGGCGATCTCGCCTCCGACAATGACACGGATGAGGGAATGGCCTGGGGATTCGCCCGGAGCGTGGATCATCGCCACCCCCGGGACGATCTGCCGATCGCCGTCCACGAGCTCCAGGACGCCGTGCCGATGGAGTCCACCCAGATGAGTCGCCGAAACGCTGAGCGTGCGGAAAGTGCCGGCCTCGACCGCGTCGGCAGACGCGCCCACCGCGGCCTCGTAGTCGGCGCGACCGATAAGATGCCGCGCCCGCGAGAAGCGCAGACGATCGATCCGGCGATGTGGTCGCCGTGGAAGTGGGTGAAGAGGACGTGCGTGATCTCCTCCGGACGGACGCCCAGAGTTGTCAGACCGGCCACTACTCCCGGCGTCCGGCGGAACCTCGGCGGCATCCAGGGTGACAGCGGACCGGGATCGTCGAGCCCCGTGTCGACGAGGATGCGGTAGCTGCCGATCTGGATGAGGCCGGTGTAGTGGTTGTTCTCGACGTAGCCAGTCGCATCGGCCTGCGGCAGCGCGGCACGCCACTCCGCCTCGGGCGCATTCAAACGTGGATGCCAGCCGCCAAAGCCATCGTCGATCTGGCTCAGGGTCGCGGCACCCAGGCGTATGGTCGAGACGAACGGCGCGGACGCGTTCATCGGCGCGATCATACGTCGGTCATCGGACCGGTGTCGCGAGGCGTCCACGCGCTACTCAGAACTGAGATGTGTGGTGACGGCGCACCCGAGGCCGGAGATGGACAGGTCTCCGCTCAGGCGGTGCTCGGCCAGGCCGCGAACGGGCCGGTCATCGTCGCCAGGTCGAGTACGGGAATGCTCTCCTCACGGGCGGCCGCCGAGTCACGCTCTGGAAAGACGAAACCCCACGACGCGAAGAACAGCCGGGCCCGCAGATCGGGGGCGCGCTCCCGCATCTCCAGGAGAGTCGGCAGACGATCCTCGACGAACCAGACATCGGCAAAGGCGACGCCGTTGGCCTGAGCGAGATCGCGCAGGACATCCCATTTCTCGCGCCTCGGCTCCTCCTTGCCGATCACCCGGTCCGGTGGCATGTGGACCCCCTGCCCGGTCAGGAGTGCCTCGAGGAACGGCTTCCCCTTCGTCGAGATGATGTACACGGGCAGCTCGGTTCGAGTGAGATCAGTCAGCCAGCGTACCACGCCGGGGTAGAACCGGTGACTGCGCAGCCAGTCGGCCAGGTTCCCGGCTATCCATCGATCGCGCGCACCATCCAGCGCCAGCGTGAGCCGACGCCGATCGAGGCCGTGGGAGGCGAGATAACGGTCGCGCGCCGTCGCCCAGGTTCGCGCCTGGCGCAGTGCCCGATCCTCGGATCCATCGCTCTCGGCGAGCATCCCGATCAATGCGACCATCTCCCACCCGGACTCGACCGCGGGACGGAGCCCGGCGAACCGACCATGGAGCGCGTCGGGAACAGTCTTCCCGGTGACATCGGCCAGGCCCCGTCGCGCACTCTCGAAGAACTCATCCATGCCGTCGCAGAGGACGCCGTCGAAGTCGAGCGCGAGCAGGCGCGGGACCATACCGCCTTCCTACCGGGGCAGTGCGCGCATCCGGTTGTTCCGGGCACCGTGCTCAACCTCAGCCAGGCCGAGCGCCTCGAGAACGGGCGGCACGTAGACGCCGAAGCGCCCGCGCAGGCCCTTCTTCAAGCCGTACCACCCACCCACGGGGTTGTCCGCCGCGCGTCCCCACGCCTCGACCGTTCCCGCCGGCGGTTCCTTCTGCTCGTCGGTGCCGCCCAGAGGGACCCAGTCCCCCCGCGCGAGGAGCATGGCGTGGAGATCCTCAATGCAGCGCAGGTCGTAGCGCAGTTCGGTCGTACCCACGCGGCACACCAGCGCCGGTGGCTGCGCCACAGGGTCGCGGTACATGGTGAACGCGGATGAGCCCGGCGGGGTGGTGAGCCGCCAGGGATCATCGCGTGTACTCGTACCCTCCGCCATGTGCCCTCCTTTCCCAGCCGGCCCGGCCCGATGGCCCCGGCCGACCGGCGTCTGACGCCGGTGTCGCCGCCTATTATCGGCCGTCCGATCGCGCGACCCTGCCTGGGGTAGACTGCACCGCGGAAGCGATGATCTGCGAAGTCTCTCACGGCGGTTGGCGCGCGCGTGTCGGCGGGGCGTTCGCCGGCGCTGGCCATGGATAGCGCCGCACCGATGCCGCGATTCCTCATGTTCTCGAAGTACCTCAACGCACTGTCGATCGGGCAGGTCGGCGAGACGGTGCAGTCGCTCGGGTTCGACGGCGTGGACCTGACGGTGCGTCCGAACGGTCACGTCTTGCCCGAGGATGCCGTGCACGCGCTGACGCCGGCAGTGCGGACGCTGGGGCAGGCGGGTCTGGTCGTGCCGATGATTACCACCGCGATCACATCAGCCCACGATCCCCACGCCGAGGCGATCGCCCGAGCGGCCGCGGAGAGCGGCGTGCGCGCGCTCAAGCTGGGGTACTGGCGATACCGCGGGTTCGGACAGCTCCACGTGCAAATCGATGAAGCGCGCCGCGATCTCGACGGCCTGGCTGCGCTGGCGCGGCGATACAACGTACGCTTCTGCATCCACACCCACTCCGGGTCATCGCTCTCCGCGAGCGCGGCCGTCGTGCGCATCCTGCTGGACGGCTTCGATCCCGCGCTGCTGGGCGCCTACGTCGATCCGGGCCACATGGCCGTCGAGGGCGGTCTGGCGGGGTGGCGCCAGGAACTTGAACTGATCGGCGATCGCGTCTCGCTTGTCGCGGTCAAGAACTTCGCATGGTTTCACGATCCGGATCCGGCCACGGGACAACCGCGCTGGCACGTGAAGGTGGTGCCGCTCGCCCACGGGCTCACCCCCTGGCCAGAGGTGATGGCGAGCCTCCGCCATCTCCGATACGACGGCGACTTCTCCGTACACAGCGAGTACGGCGGCGATGAGAGCTGGCAGCGTCTCGATCACCCCGCGCTCCTGGCGCAAACGCGACGCGACCTCACCTATCTCCGCGGACTCTGACGCGCCGACGGGGGAACGCCACCATGGTCAGACGGATCCGTGCCGCGTTCGTGGGAGCCGGCAACCGTGCCTTCAGCGCTCACTACCCGACGGTGGCGCGTCTGGCCGATGAGGTGGATCTGGCCGCGGTATGCGAGTTCGATCCGGCCCGGCTGGCCCGCGGTGCCGACCTATTTGGTCTCCCGCAGGAGCGGCGCTACAGCGACCTCGGGCACATGCTCGCCGAGGTCCGTCCGGAGCTGGTCTACGCGATCATGGGTCCGACGTTCGTCCGGCCGGTGGCCGAGCGCTGCCTGGCGGCTGGCGCGCACGTCGTGCTCGAGAAGCCGCCGGGTGCCTCGGTCGCGGACGTGGAGGCGCTGGCGCGCGCGGCGCGGTCGGCCGGTCGCCAGGTGATCGTCTGTTTCCAGCGCCGTCACGCGGCGGTAGTCCAGGAGGCACGGCGCCGCATCCTCGCGCGCGGGCCGCTGACTATGTGCATCGTCGAGTTTCACAAGGATCTCGTGCCCTCGGGCCCGTCGCCGGATGGCATGACGACGCTGTGGGACGACGTCGTCCACATCATCGATCTGGCGCGTTTCCTCTGTGGTGGCCGTGTCGAGGCGGTGCACGCTTACCGCGACCGGCTCTTCACCGACTGGCCCTCCTGTTACAACGCGCTCGTCCGCTTCGACAACGGTGCGACCGCGATGATCAGCGGGAACCGCACCTCCGGTGGCCGTTTCCTGCGCGTGGAGGCGCATGGGCGGGAGATCGGCGCGTATATGGATGATCTGCCTCGGGCCGTGCGCATTCTCACCGACAACAGCCGGGTCGCCGAGGAGATCACCGGCGCGCAATTGTCCGGTTCGGAAGACCTGCCGACCTACGAGGGCGTGCTGGAGATGCACCGCCACTTTCTGGCCTGCTTGCGCGAGGGTCGCGCCGCGACCTCCTCGATTGAGGATGCGCTGGAGACGATGCGACTTGTCGAGCAGATCGAGCAGGGCCGCGGCGCGGGGATGGCACTGTCGTCGGTTGGCTGACCGGACGGCGCGGCGCCGTTGCAGCGGCAGAAGGGGGTGCGTCGCGCGATCGAGCCGGGGGAGAGAGGCTATGCCGGCGTAGACTGGGCGCGAAACGGGGGATCACGGCGATGGCGGCGCGAATCGGTCACGTCCACCTCAAGGTCAGCGATCTTGATCGAGCGCTGGAGTTCTACCGCGGTGTGATCGGCCTCGATCTGGTGCAGCTCGTCCCGGGGCAGGTCGCCTTCATGGCGTTCGGTGGCTATCACCACCACGTGGCCCTGAACGTCAGTCAATGGCGGGGCGCCCCGCCGGCCCCGGCGACGCACGCGGGGATGCTCCACGCCGCCTTCTCCTACCCGAGCCGGCAGGATCTGGGCGCGGCGTACCTGCGGGCCGTCGAGGCCGGCGTCCGAAACGCCTCCGGGTCGGACCACGGGATCACGGAAGCGATCTACTTCGACGATCCGGATGGGAACGGAGTCGAGATCTCCTGGGATTGCCCGCCCGAGCGGTGGCAGTACCTCGATGGCGGGCTCAACGTCGCGCTCGGCATCCCCTTCGATCCGAACGAGCGGTTCCTCGGCGAGGTGGCCGTGGAGCCGCCTGCGCTCCCCGCGACCGCGGATCGGGACTGGCAGCGGCCGTGGACGATCGGGCAGGGGCAGCGGTAGGAGTCGCCGTCGCTCCTCGCCAATGCTGGCGGCAAGCGTTGGGGTGTACCAGGCCAAGACGCACCGTGCGCGCCTGCTGGAGCGCGTGGAGAAGGGCGAGTCGATCAGCATCACGCGCCACGGTCGCCCGGTCGCGATGCTTTCCCCGCACGGTCAGCGTCCCTCCATATCCGGGACGCTCGTCGACGAGTTCCGTGCCCTTCGCGCCCGCGTCCGGCCCGACCCATGCGGTGCAGGGGTACGGATGCGTCCCTCGGAGAGAGGGCTCCTAGGACGAGCACCTATCCATTACCCGGTACCCACTAGCCCGGACCGATTACGATCCCGGGCGCCGCGGCGCCCGGGCGGCGAGGATACGATGGTCGACGAGCGTCTCGACCCGCGTCAGCGCGCCAACGCGCGCAACTTCATCATCCACACCGCGCTCACCGGCGCGATCGAAGGCGGCATCGTTGCCTATATCCCGGTGCTGCTCGCTCGCCTCGGTGCGACCGCCACGACGGTCTCGATGCTCAACTCCGGTCTCGCGCTGGCCAGCATCGGCATGGCCCTGCCGGCCGGGCCGATCGTCGCGCGACAGCGCGATCTGATTGGCTACGTGAGCCGATGGATTCTTGTCATCCGCCTGATCTTCCTGGCGATCGCGCTTGTCCCGTTCTTCACAGGGTGGTGGGTGCCGTTTCTCATCGTCGCACTCTGGTCGCTCCACGGCATCCCCGCGGCTTTGGTGAACAACGGCTTCTTCGGCATTCTCGGCGAGGCAGTGCCACCACGCCAGCGCCCGCGGCTCAATGGCATCCGATGGGGGCTCTTCGGCGTTGTCGCCGCGGCGGTCACGGGCGTATTCGGCCTGATGTTGGACGCGATCGTCTTCCCGCTCGGCTACCAGATTGTGTTCGCCCTCTCCGCGCTGTTCGGCGCGATCGGCCTGATCTACTTCCGGCGGATCGCCATCCCGTCACTTCCTCACGTTGCCTCGGACGGACCCCTAGGCCGGCCGCGCCATCTCTTCTGGCCGCGCGGTGCCGGCCGGGAGTTTCTCGAGTTCCAGATCCTCACCGCCGTCCTGCGCGTCGGTCTTCACCTGCCGATCGGCCTGTTCAGCATCTTCTGGGTCAACGACCTGCTGGCCACCGACACCTGGATCGGCATTCGCTCGACAGTTGCGAATGGCGCGCTGGTGATTGGCTACTTCGGGTGGGGCTGGATCTCCGCGCGCATCGGGCACCGATGGACGCTGGGGATCAGTTCCGCCGGAATGGCCATCTACCCCATCCTGACCGCGATGGGGCCGACCGTCGAGTGGATGCTTCCGGCGGCTTTCTGCTGGGGGTTGTTCGTCGCCGGGGTCGACTTCGCGCTGGTCGAGGGATTGTTACGCGCATCACCAGCCGACCGGCGCGCCGAGTTCGTCGCCGTCCATCACTTCCAGGCGAACGTGATCGCCTTCATCGCGCCGCTCCTCGGCGCCTGGCTGACCGGCTACCTGACCATTCCGCAGGTGATGCTTCTCGCCGCAGGCTTCCACATCGTCGTCCTGCTGGCTGTGGTCCTGCGCCGGCCGGTCCCGCTCCCGCCATTGTCCGGCTGAGTCTTGTCGTCGTCGAGGTCGCGTTCCTCGTCCGCCGACGTCTCGGCGCATCGGCGGAATGTGCGCTTGATCCGCGGCCTCATCGGCTGGGACATCGAGCTCCGTGCGGCGATGATTGGAGTCGCATCGCCGAACTGGTCGACGCCGAGCCGATCCTGACGCTCGACAGGCGCCAGTTCGGTGTCGTGCGGCCACGCCACTGCGCCGCCTTCACTCTCCTGCCAGTGCGATTCCGGTTGACCGCACTGCCGTGCGATATCGATCTCGCGCGACAGCGGGGACGCTATTCAGACCGGATCGAACACCCTAGGTGGATGTCCGCAGGTTCCAGCGCAAGTAGTGTCGGATCGGGGCGCGCGAGCGGTCGCGCGCCGAAACGGCAATAGAAGTCGATCGTGCGGCGCGAAGGGGTCGCGGAGATGTAAAGCCCGGCCGCCCCGGCATCTCGCGCGATCGCCTGCGCCCGACGGAAGAGATCCGCGCCCAGACCGCGCCCCCTGTACTCCCGCCCGACGTGAAGCATCACCAGTTGACGCAGGTCCGGGATCGACGCGACTGGCTGGAGATCGACGACCGCGACCCCGGCGATCGTATCACCCTCCCACGCGCTGACGAACTGGCCGCCGGCTTCGTAGAGGGTGGCCAGGATCGGCGCATACGTTGGTTCGGCATCCGGTGGCCAGCCCGGAACCTCGAAGTGATAGGGCACCGGGATGAGAGTCCCCTCCTCGTCGAGGCGATAGAGACCGTCGATGGTTTCCCGACGATCGATTTCCCAGATGCGGGGTAACTCCTCGCGCGCGCGGGGGCGGACGATCATCGGTCGCCGCGACAACCCCCACCCTCCGCTGGGCTCCATCCTTGACCGCTCGCGCCCAACGGCCGTCCTTCGAGAGTCCCCGCGGAGTGGCGCCGGCTGGGGCGGCGGTTGACGGACATGGCGGGCAGTGTACGCGTGCATGATGGGTCGATCGAGGCGCCACCGCGCTTCTCCGTCCGTGCGGGGGTGGGGGGGAACCTCATGGCCACACGAGCGGCGCGTAACTCTCCGGCGGAACCAGCGTCGCCCCGGCGCTGCCGATATCACGTGGCCGCTGGTCGAAGAGGGGCAGCGATGTCTCGACACAGGTGCGAACAATCGCCATATCCGGGGTGATGAACTCATCGTGGTTGCCGTTCTGGAGCGTCTCCAGGCTGATCAGGCGAAGGGCGGCGGCGAGCACGATCAGACCGGCGAGCGCGGCCCAAAGGGGCGGCGTCCCACGGGGAATGCCCGGCCACCCGGCCCAGGCGGTGAGCCAGAGTGCGATGCCACCCAGCCAGAGCGGCGGGAGGATCGCCTGACGCACGCTCGCCAGCGTGATCGTGAGGCCTGCCCCCAGAGGAGGAGCGCGCCGAGCGCCGCGAAGGAGCGCCGCGGTGTCCCGAGAAATGAACCAGGCCACGCAGACCGGGGCGCGGCGGCCAAGGAGTGCGACACGGTTGCCTCGCGTTCCTCCATGGCCTGTGGGTCGGACCACGCTCGCGGAGCAAAGGCGCGGCCGCACGCGAGCGCCGCGGCGACGAGCGCGACCCGGCGACAGGCAGGAGTGGTCCAGCGGGCCACTCGTTCCGGAACGCCAGTTCCGCGGCGACGAGCGCCACGAGCGCCAGGACCGGGAGGACTGCGGTCACGATCGCGCGGATCCCTTCCCCCACCGCGCAAAATCATCGCTGGCCTGGCGCGCGCCGTGCTGTGGACTCCCGATGCAGTTGACCGGTTCGGTCGACAGAGCCGTTTCGGGGGACGGGCTGGAAGCCCGCGGTCCCGGAAATATCGCACCCGGAAGACCCGATCGCCGTGCGCTGACGGGATTTCTCCCGCGGCCGTGGCGACGACGCGACGGATGGGTTCAGGACCGCGGGCTTCCAGTCCGCCCGGCACGCCCAGGGAGCTCGAGTTCCCAGCCTCGGTGGCACCGTGTGCGAACGCGCGACTGCCAGTTCGCCCGAACCTGCGCTGTCCGGCCGGAGCGACCGTCCATCCCCTGCACCGGCGCGCATCGGACACCCGCGGACGCGCCGATATACTGCCGCCGCGATGCGCGGCCGACGCCTGATCTCCTTCGCGCCGATGACGATGGAACTCCAGGAGTTCGACCTGCCGGACGCGCCCGGCGCGGGGCAGATCCTCGTCGAGGCGCGTAC
>VGOZ01000104.1 GCA_016875715.1 Chloroflexota bacterium
GGAACATGGCGCCTTCCTGGAACGAGATCCGGCCCGGACACTGGGTGCGCTGCCATCGGTCCGAAGAACTGAAACTGCGCGGTGTGGAGACGCCCGTCGGCGTGAACTGACGCACCTAGCGAGAGGACTCAACCGTGGGCGCCTCTGGAGATCGGCGGATCTCCCTCTACCGGGCGGCGTGAAGTAGCCTGGCGGCCTGCCAACGCCAGGATCAGAATGCTGGCGCGATACTCGCTACGCGATCTGGCGCGAGTGGTGGGTGAGCTCGGATGTCGGGGCCGTTGCACATCGCAGGCGACCGCCCAGGCCGACTCGAGCAAACGGACCTGGCCTCTCCATCGGAACCGGGGTGTCTGGTGGGGATCGAACCCACGATCTCCTGATCCACAGTCAGGCGCTGTAACCCCTCAGCTACAGACACCACACCCGGTACGCCTGGCAGGATTCGAACCTGCGACCCGCCGCTTAGAAGGCGGCCGCTCTAGTCCACTGAGCTACAGGCGCACGGCCCTGCCCGGCACGGTCGATGATAGTGCCCTCGCGCCACGCATTCAAACGTAGCCCCGCCAGAGGCGATGGTGGCCGTTCGCTCCCACCGCCGTATCTCAACACTGCCCTACGCGAGCCACTCGCGCGCGATTGCCTCGTAGACTGCCGATGCCTGCGCGAGTTCGCCCAGCGGCACCGACTCGTCTCGCTGATGCGCGAGCGCCGGGTCGCCGGGCCCGCAGATCACAAAGGGCAGCCCAAGCATCGGTGCCAGAATCGCTGCGTCGGTGGCGTAGCGCGCGCCGAGGATCTCTGGGGCACGCCGCGCGACCGACCGCACGGCCGCCGCGGTTGCGATGACGATCGCTGCGTCGGCCGCTGTCTCGACCGGCGGGAATCCGCTGTAGGTGAGGTCGAAGGTGACGCCTCGCGCCTGCGCCAGATCCTCCGCCGTTGCGCGCACCAGGTCAAGCATGCCCTCGATCTCGTGTCGTCGAATGGTCCGCGCGTCGACCTCGATCTCGCACCAGTCCGGCACCACATTGGCAGCCGAGCCGCCGCGTATCACGCCCACGGAGAGGGTGGGGGTCCCCAGCAGGGGGTGTGGTATCGCCGACGGGACAAGGGCTTCGATCCGCTGGACCAGATCCGCGCCCGCACCGATCGCATTGGCCCCCAAATGGGGCGTGGAGGCGTGCGCGGCCCGGCCGTGGACGGCGATATCGAGCCGGTACGACCCTTTCTCGGCGATGGCCAGGTCAAAGCCCGTGGGCTCGCCGACAATGATCGCGGAAGCCCCGTTCAGGTGTCCCCCGCTCGCGAGGGACTGCGCCCCGCGCATATCAACTTCCTCGCCAGCGGTCAGGGCGAGGATCAGGTCGCCCCGCAGCGAGTCGCCCGCTTCCGCAAGCGTGATCGCCGCGTCGACCATCGCCGCGACTGCCCCCTTCATGTCGACGCTTCCGCGCCCGTGGAGGCGATCCCCATCGACGGTGCCCGCCAGCGGGGGGTGGCGCCACGGGATAGATCCGGTCGGGACGACGTCCAGGTGGCCCGTGAGGATCAGCCCTGTCCGGGAGGACGAACCTCGCAATCGCGCGACGCAGGATGCGCGCCCGTCGCCGCACGGAACCGTACGCGCCTCGAGACCGACGTCTCTCAGTCGGTCAGCGAGGAATGCCGCCGCGACCGCCTCATTGCCCGGCGGATTGACGGTGGGCATGCGGAGGAGCGACTGCGCAAGAGAGATGAGTCGGGCGGTGCGTGCGGCCGTCAAGAGCGGCGTCGGCGGGCCATCCTCGTCTTGTGCCACGATTTCCGCCGGGAATATACTCATGTGCCGCCCCCGCCGGCGGCTTAACAGCCGCAAACGCCTATGGGTCCGCGTCGCAGCATCTTCTTCATGCGCATCGCGCGGGGGTAACTCAGTTGGTAGAGTGCCTGCCTTCCAAGCAGGTCGTCGCGGGTTCGAGTCCCGTCCCCCGCTCTGGATCCACCGGGTGGGGTGGGTGAGTGGTTAATACCAGCAGACTGTAAATCTGCCGCCTTGACTGGCTACGCAGGTTCGAATCCTGCCCCCACCACCCGCGATCGGCGGGCCACATCGCCCGGCATTATGGGAGCGGAATGAACGTCGCTCGCCACTATCGGGGGTCGTTCCCCCACCGGGCTCCGGCGACGAAGTCCCAGGCGCCGCTGGCCGCCCCCGAGCGGCTAGAGGAACTTCCCGACACCCCCCTGTGCGGCCGCGAGGCCGCGCGGGTACACCGACCCGCCGAAACAGCAAGGCGGGCCGGGCGAGCCACAAGGCTCGCCCGAGGCCATGTGCAACAGAGAGGAGACCAGCCACGCTGTCCTCAGCGTGGTGATGGGTGAAAGCCGGGATTAAGACCCCGGGGCGGTCGATGGCGACATCGCCGCGCAGGCAAACGCTGGTGGGTGCAATTGCGTGAGGCAAGCAGCGGCGGTGGCCGCCAGGAGCCCGCGCTCCTGAGAGAGATGGCGCCCAGTACAGAATCGGGGGTATTCGGGCTTCGTCGCCTTGGCCGAGGATCGGCTCCCCGGTGGCCTCCGCTGCTGGGGAGTCGACACGGCTCGGCAAGGCAAACGGCACGGGAGTGTCCATTTGCGCCCCTGAACCGACATCGGACTGATCCGTCGTCGCGGACCGCGTCGCTCAGGTGAGGCCGAAGTGCCCCGGCGGTCGACACGGCTCCCCCAACGACTCGCGTCGTCGCACGAGAAGCTGCCATGAGTCCCCTTCGTTGACACCTCTTCAAGCGGACCGATAGACTCGCGCCGATCCTCTTGAAAAGCTGCACTATCCGCTTGTGAGATCGACACGCACCGGCTTCACTGACTACCCGCTGCCTGACAAGCGACTCCTGTTTCGCCATGGCGCGCGAAGAGCGCTCGCCGTCGGCGCGGAGACCGCGGCCCGGCTCGTACGAGCCACGCTGGGTCCGGTCGCGCGGAACGTCGCGATTCAGCCGCTGACGGGCGACGATCGCACTCCGGAGTTTCTCGACGACGCCGGCACGATCCTGCGCCGCGTGATCGAACTGCCGGACAAATGGATGAATATGGGCGTCATGCTCATTCGCCAGCTTGCCTGGCGCGTCAAAGATGAAGTGGGCGACGGGACTGCCACGGCCGTGGTGATCGCAGATGCGATCGCGCGTGAGTCGTTCAAGTACGTCGAGGCTGGCGGCAATCCGATGATGATTCGCCGCGGCGTCGAGCGCGGTCTAGCTGTCGCGCTGGAATGCCTGGACGAGATCAAGACCCCAATCACCAGTCAGGAAGAGATCACGCAGGTGGCTGTCGCGGCGACCGGCAATGAGGAGATGGGCCGGCTGCTGGGAGAGATGTTCGACATCGTCGGGGCCGAGGGCACGATCAGCGTCGAAGAGACGCAGCGCGCACAGATGGATCGTCGCTACATCGAGGGGGTGAGCTGGGATAAGGGCTTCATTTCCCCGTACATGGTCACGGACCAGGAGCGCATGGAGGCGAACCTCGACTCTCCGGTCATTCTCATCTGCGATCACTGGCTCAAAGAGGCTTCGCAGCTTGTGCCGTTGATGCAGCGCCTGATCGCGGCGGGCGAAAAGAATCTCTTCATCGTCGGGAACGACATCGAGGGTGACGCGCTCTCACTGCTCGTCACGAACAAGCTGCACAATCGACTGACGACTGTCGCGGTAAAGGCACCTGGCTACGGCGATCGACGAGGCAAGATCCTCGAGGATCTCGCCGTTCTTGTCGACGCGAGAGTTCTCGCCCAGGAAGCCGGAAACCTCATCGAGGACGTGCAGATTTCTGACCTTGGCCGTGCGCAGCGCGTCTGGGTAAACAAGGACTTCTTCTCCATCATCGGCGGTGCGGGCGATCCTCAGAAGCTGCGGGACCGGATCGCCGATGTCAAAAAGGACATCAAGTGGTACAAAGAGAAGAAGGAAGAGTACGAGTACAACAAGGCGCTTGAACGGCTGGGTAAGCTGTCCGGGGGCGCAGCCGTTCTCACCGTCGGCGCTGCCAGCGAGGCCGACATGAAGCTCCTCAAGCTGAAGGCGGAGGATGGCGTGCGCACCGTGCGCGCGGCGATCGAGGACGGCATCGTTCCCGGCGGGGGCGTTGCACTGCTCGCCTGCTCCGATCGCGTTCGGGGTCTTTCGGCGGACGGCGACGAGCGAGTAGGAGTCCAGATTCTGGCGCGTGCCCTAGAGGAGCCGCTCCGTCGTATCGTGCTCAACGCGGGTTACGAGGATGCACCCATCATCGCTCAGATCCGAGAGTCGGGCCCGGGTTTCGGCTATGACGTGAGGTCCGGTGCGGTGGTCCGGATGGTCGACGCGGGGATCTACGACCCCTGTCGCGTCGTACGGTGCGCGCTCGAGACCGCGGTATCGGGGGCCCTGATGCTGATCACGACCGAGACTCTGATCCTGCGACGTCAGACGATGTACGACGTCGCCGCGAATCCGTAATACGGATAAGTCCTCGCACCCCTGATCTGAAGGAGTAACGTCCCTGTGAGTCCCAGGCAGACAAAGCCGGCTGCATCTACGTGGCGGCTGCTCGGGGATAGAGCCGGTGGAACGGTGACCGGACTCGCCCTCTCGCCCGCGTTCGACATCGATCGCACCATCGTGGCAGCGACGATGGCGGGCGTCTATCGCTCGCGCGATGCCGGGGAGACCTGGGCACCCATCAACGATGGGTTCACCAGCCCGTTCGCGATCTGCGTGGCGATGTCTCCCTCGTTTCGCACCGACGGCACCATCCTCGTCGGGGCAAGGGGCGGTGGCCTCTATCAGTCGTCCAATGGCGGGGACACGTGGCTCCCGGTCGAGATCTGGGGCAACCGCGAGTCCGTGCAGACAGTCGCGTACTCACCCAACTTCGCCTCCGATCAGGTTGCCCTCCTCGGGTCGGAAACGAGCGGTGTGTTCCGGACGACGACGGGCGGGAAGACCTGGAACGCCAGCAACTTCGGCCTGCTCGAGTTGACCGTTCTGGGGCTCGCCTTCTCGCCGAACTACGCATCGGACGAGACCGCCTTCTGCATCACCAGCGACGGACTGTACCGGACGCCTAACGGTGGGCGGGCCTGGCGTGACGCCGGGACCGATCTCGTAGGCGCGGCGCTGCAGTGCCTCGCGGTATCGCCGGCATTCGGCGAGGACGGGATGGTCGCGACCGGGAGTGAGGATGAGGGCGTATACCTCTCCACCGATGGCGGTCGCCGCTGGCAGAAGCGCAACAGAGGCCTGAAGGAACTCTGCATCAACGCGATTGGTTTCTCGCCTCGGTTCGCGTCCGACGGCACCATCTTCGCGGGAACCAGCGATGGCGTGTATACGTCGAAGGATCGCGGTGCATCCTGGAAGAAGACCGGTTGTGACGGCCTTGCGGTTCTCTCCCTCATCGCGGGGCCAGACGGACTCGTGCTGGCCGGAACGGCGCAGGGTGGCATCTATCGCTCCACCGACAACGGTGCGAAGTGGAAGGCGGCGAACGAAGGCCTCGCGGCGGGCCTCTTCGTGCAACTCGCGCTGTCGCCGAGTCTGAAGCACGATGGCCGGATGTACTGCGTGGCGCTCGATATGGGGATCACCCGGAGCGACGATGGCGGCAAGACCTGGCGAGGCGCGGGAGTTGGTCTCGAAGAGCGAGAAGTGACGGGAATCGTGATATCCCCGGTCCTCGCCGACGACGGCACGCTGCTCGCCGCGACTGATGGTGGCGTCTACCGGTCGACCGATGGCGGGGATTCTTGGGCGCACTGTCCGATCGAGACCGATCTTCCGGTTGCGCGTCACCTCAGCGTCTCGCCCGAGTTCGGCACCGATCGCACGGTGTTCGCGGTGATGGGGCAGGCGACCGAAGGGGAAGGCACGACCCGCCTGTTCCGTTCCCGAGATGGGGGCGATTCGTGGGAACCAATCGCCTCACTGTTCGACCGCCAGGAACTGGTCTCGGTCGCGTTCAGTCCGGATTACCGGCGCGACCAGTCGCTCTACGCCAGCTCTTTCCGAGAGGGCACGGCCGATCGCAAAGCCGAGATCGCGATCTGGCGGTCGGAAGACTGCGGAACCTCGTGGGTGCCTCTGACATCACATTACACACCGGGCCGTTGGATCGCGATTTCCATGCCTCCCACCTATGAGCGCGATCGGGCGGTCTTCGTCGGCATCCAGGGAGCGGTCCTGCGCCCCATGGCCGGCCCGATGGCGGCGCCTCGTCCGGGACGACGCAATCTGTGGTTCGCGGAGAGGGTGGGGCGACCGAACACCGCGGTGGTGAGCCTCGTGACCTCGCCGAACTATGCCGCGGATAGTTCGATCTATGCCGGCACGAGCGACGGCGTCTACGTCTCGCGGAATGGCGGAGTGACCTGGACATCACTCAATCACGATCTCCCAAACCGGGCGGTCGTTTCACTGTCGCTCTCGCCGGACTTCACGAACGATGGAACCATCTACGTGGCGACGCTCGGAGGCGCGATCTGGACGTTGACCGAACCGAAGAAGGCCGCAACGCTGGGTTAAGGCCAGCGCGGTCCGGACGCGGAGTATTTGACAAGCGATCGGCGATCCTGCGCGCCGCTCTTCGTCTCTTCGGTTCGGGGCAGTTCCACGCCGTTGCCGTTCCCTCGCTCGCGCGCGAGGCGGGCATCGCGCAGGGGTCGATCTACAACTACTTTGCGAGCAAAGAAGATGTCGCCCTGGCCGCGCTTCGCGCGACCTCTGCCGCTTTCGAGGCCCGGATGCTCGCCGGCCTTCCCGCCGCTGGCTCTCCGGAGGAGCAGTTGCTGGCAGCCGGGGCCACCCTCATGGAGTGTGCGGCCGATGACCCTACTGCGGCAGCCTTCCTCTTCGGTGCACGCCACGAGACGTACCTCGGCGAGCGGGCGGTTGATGCCTACGGCCTGCCCGCAGCCGTGGCGTTCGTGCTCTCCGCCGGGCAGGCGCGTGGCGTCGTCCGATCCGGATCGGCGAGCGAACTTGCCGAGATATGGTTGGCCGTGATCGCGGTCGGAGCGCTCGGCATCGTCCGCGAGCCTGTGCGCGCGGTTGAAATCGCCGGCACCATCACCGAAGCTGCGTTTGGGGCAGTTCGTCAACGCCCCTACTAGATGCCGCCCAGCCGCTTGATGGTCTCCTTGGCCGATGTGTGCGCTGCATTCCCCGATCGCGCGAGCGCGCTGGCGAGTACGGACTCGATCGATCGGCGATCCTGAGCTGTGATGACCGCGCGGTGGTGGGCTTCGATGAGCGCTCGGGGATATCCCTGATCGCCCCGGCGCACCTGAGCGCGCAGCACTCCGACCAGCCTGTCCAGCGCGCTCTGGTTTTCGGCCACCCAGCCGGGCACCTCGACGCGCGCGATCTCCGAGCCGGAGTTCCAGTAGAAGAAATGGACCGCGTGTGTTCCGTAGTACCGATCCGAGATTGGCCACAGGCTCCGCCACAGACCGGACCTCTCCCCAGGGGCCAGATCCTCCCAGAGATCGCGATCGCAGATGTCGGTGAACGCGCCGCAGGCCCGAGATCCTCCTTCACCGAATCGACAGGCCTCGTCACACTCACGTTCCGGGCAGGCACCGATGCGGAGGGCGGTAACCGCTTCCGCGGCCGCGGGGCGCGAGATGTAGCTTGCGACGATCGCCCGAGACGAACGGGCCCGCTCGACATGGCTCAGATACAGCGCCACCAGTTCGGTCGGCTCTTCATCCAGTAGCCGGCTCGGTGAACTGAGTACCAGCGTGCCGTCGATCAGGCCCAACGCGCCGGGATGCCTGACGCAGAGGCCGGCGACGGCATCCATCTCATCGACCTGACGCACGACGTTCAGCAGTTGGCCCTGGAGGCGCACGCGGCGACCTCCCATCACACGGTAGAGATCGCCGCGGCGGAAGCCGAGGCGGGTGACGGTTCCGAGCGCGGCCCCGGGGGATGCGCCGTAGGTGAGTCGAGCGGACCCGATGTTGATCACCCAGTGGCGGATCGCATCGTGGTGATCCTGATCGAGATGGGAGCCATCCGCCGAGACCACCGTGTACTCGCTCACTTCCGCTAGGGGGCGCACCACCTGGCGAGGTTCATCCAGCGGGATCGCCGCCATGCCGGGACGCGCCACGCGGGCTCGAACGCGGGCCGCAAGCGGCGAGCCAGTGGCCCGGCCGCGCTCCTCGCGTGCGGCGAGGATCTGGCGCTGCCGCTCCGCCTGGAGCGCCTCAATGTGATCGGCGGCATCCTCCGCCTGGCGCGCGAGCGCGCTCAGGTCAAGCGGCACGAGGGATCACGCGGTCGATCCACCGATCGGGGTTGGCGATCTCGTCCAGATCCGGCAGGTTCCGTGGTTCGTCAAAGACGCGATGGGCGGCATCCACCCCGCGTCGTCCCGCGACTGCGGCGAAGAACCTCTCGCCGAGAGCGTACTGCTCAAGCTTGACATTCAGACCGGTAATACGGGCCAGGACCCGCTCCGCTCGGCCGGGATTCGCCCGCCTCTCGGCGAGGCGGGCCTTCATCCACGGATAGGTGCGCAAGACGCGCGCGCCGACCGCATCCATGACGTGGTTGCCATGACCCTCCACAACACACATGAGCGCCTGAACCCGACGGAACATTGCCCGCTGCTCTGTAGAGAGCAGCGCTTCGAGACCAAGGTGGCGCCGTGGGACAGCACGCCTGAGCCTAACGATGAGACGGGGCACGTCCCACATGCTCGGCCCGGCGAGGATGCGATCGGATGTCATCGAGTCGACATAATTCTCGATCAGCGTGCGCAGGTAGCCGCGGAGCCATGGCACGCCCTCGAACTGGATTGCGTGCGTCGTCTCATGCAGGGCGACCCATTGCCGGAAGTCGCCGCTATCCAGACGCAGACGTTGGCACGTCTCATCGATGTTGGGGTCGACGAAGTAGAGCCATCCCGGTCGCTCGGGCTCGGCCGCGAAGATCGTACTGTCGTACTGACCGAGGACCCGGCGTGCCAGGTATCCCAGGAGAATGCCGATCTGGCTGGTTAGCGCCAGGCGGTTGATCTCATGCATCGCGCCCGGCCGGACGAGGGTCGATCTGCCAAAGTGGCCCGACAGCGGCGCCACGAAGGACCGGAACGTGCCTATGTTGGCACTGATCCACGCCGCCCGATCGACGGCGCGCACACGGCCCACGATGTGCTGAGCCGGGATTCTCGTATAGGTATGGATGAGGCCGTGGCTGTGCTCGACGCACGCCTCATAGCGAGACTGCGCGTCGCGATCGGGCACGCCGCCCCGACCTGCGGCGAGTTGGGCCACGGCCTCGGCACGCGGCCAATCAACGAGGTCCCGGTGCTGGGTGGCAATCTGCGGATCCCCTCGCCGCACGGCGATGGTGAAGGCGCCCGCGGCAAGAGCAGTGGCGATCGCCCGGCTCAGGACACGACGATCAGCCACCAGGCACCGCCAGACGTCTCTCGTCACCGACGCGTCGCGTCACGTGCTGCCGATCAAGGTGTTCGAGGATCGCAAGGGCGTACTTTCGACTGGTTCCCAGCAGATCGCGCGCCCCGGCCACTGTGATCGTCCCGCGATCGCGCAGGTGCTCCTCAATCGCGTTCCGAACTCGGTCGAAAGCGCTGCGGGCGAACGCGAGGTCGGCCGCCACGAGCACGATGCGTCCCTGCGCGTGGAGGGCATGTGCCAGATCCGCGTCGGGTACGCAATCGGTGGGAAGCTCTCCGA
>VGOZ01000105.1 GCA_016875715.1 Chloroflexota bacterium
TCTCGGCGCGGCCGCGGTGTGGCTGAAGTCGCAGCCGAACTGCAACGGCAAAGTGGGGATCGTCGGCACCTGCTCGGGCGGGCGCCACGCCCTCCTCGCAGCTAGCCGCGCGCCCGGGTTTGACGCAGCGATCGATCTGTGGGGCGGCGGCGTCGCGCCCCCTCCGGAGCAGTTGACCCCGAAGCGGCCGGTCGCGCCTATCGACTACACGAAGGATCTCGTCGTCCCGCTCCTGGGGCTCTTCGGCAACGAGGATCAGAATCCGCCGCCGGATCAGGTCGATCGCCACGAGGCGGAGCTGAAGAGGCACGGCAAGGTGTACGAGTTCCATCGGTACGACAACGCCGGGCACGGGTTCTTCTATTACGACCGCGCGGCGTACCGGCAGCAGCAGGCGATGGACGGCTGGAGCAAGGTCGTCGCCTGGTTCGAGAAGTACCTGCGGTAGGAGTGGGAGGATGTGTACCTACATCACGGCCAGCGCGGCGATCCAGGGCAGCGGCAAGGGCACGAGCGGATGGTTCCCACTCAGCCAGGCGACGATCGGGTTCGACCACCCGGTGCACGCGCCGTACGATCACGCGCTGCTCCTCGACTTCGCTGACCCGAAGCAGGGCCCCTCGGCCCGCGTCGCGGTGGAGATCGACCTGGCGAGCGCGCGGGCGCTGCTGACGCAGCTGGAGAGCGTGGTGAGGCAAGCGGAGGAGACGGGGCTCAGGTAGGTTCGATTCTGCCGGAGAGGAGCCTTCCGAGCCTCCGCCCGGCCGGTCCTGTCGCGGACCCAGGCGATCTGGTGTAGAAACGCACCGCGCATTCCCCATCGCGTCGAGGAGAGAGCAGGGTGACCAGGGTCACGATCACGGGCGGTACCGGCAACGTCGCGCAGTACCTCATCGAGGAGATGAAGGGGAAGTACGACCTCGTCCTCTTCGATCGCGTGCCACCGGGGCAGAACCGGTTTCAGTACGACATCAACCATCCCGTCGTGGTGGGCGAACTGCTCAACGTCGAGGACTGCGAGCGCGCCGTGCGCGGGTCGGACGCGATCATCCATCTGGGCGCGATCCCCTATCCGACCGAACTGCCGCGGCCGAACCCTCTGCCGCCGAACGCGGGGCCGAATCTGCCGTACGACGAGACGATGAAGGTCAACACGATGGGGACCTACTACCTCTTCGAGGCGGCGCGACGGCAGAAAGTGAAGGTCGTCGTCACGTCGGTCTCGAACTGCGTGCTGGGCCATTTCGAGGCGTGGCGACCGAGCGGCACCTTCTTCCCGATCGATTACCTGCCGCTGGACGAGAACCATCGCAAGGACGTCGAGGACACCTACGGCCTGTCCAAGCAGTTCCAGGAAGAGATCGGACACATGTACGCGCGCGCGTACGGGCTCAAGGCGTACGGCATCCGCCCCAGCGGTGTGCAGCGGCCGGAGCGGATGAAGGAGTACGCCGAGAACTACAAGGATCCGGATCGCTGGATGAGCGCGCTCAACGGTTACGCGGATATCCGCGATCTGGTGCGCGCGTTCCGGATGTGCATGGAAGCCGGCCTGCGGGGCGATCTTCCGCCGTACGACGACTACTACATCAACAACGCGGATACGTGGTCGCTCGAGGACTCGAAAGCGATGGTGGAGCGGATGCGGCCGGACCTGGCGCACCTGGCGAAGGACCTCGTGGGGCGACAGTCGCTCATCAGCGCGAAGAAGGCGGAGAAGGCGTTCGGCTGGACAGCCGAGCATTCATGGACGGAGTTCCTTCCGGTGGGAGCGAAGCGCGGGTAGTTGATGCTGCGCCGGGGGACGCGCCTGCGCCCCTGGCACGCTAGCCCAACTGCCCTCTCCCCGCGGGAAAGAGTGAGCGGAGCCACGCGCGCCGGGACCGCGGAACCTTGCCCTTCGGTCCCGCGCACCCTACGGTGCGCGCCGTGGGCGGGCCGGGTCGGGTCGGGGCCATACCAGCGGCCGGAGAGGGCACCGCGGCCTATCGCGCGGCCTGGACGGCGACGCTGCTGTTCTTCGGCGGATTCTACGCGCTGCTGGTCCCACTGCCGCGCTACCTCACCGCGCAAGGGTTCCAGGACGGACAGATCGGCCTGATCCTCGGCGCGTTCGGCGTCGCCTCGCTCATCGGGCGGCCGCTGGCCGGTCTGGCAACCGATCGGTACGGCGCGCGGGCGGTGATGCGCTTCGGCGCGATCGCACTGACGCTGGGAGCTCTGGCGGTACCTCTCACCGTCAGTCTGCCCGGGCTGTTCGGTCTCCGGATCCTCCAGGCCGTCGGCTACGTCGCCTTCACGACCGCGGGGACCGCGCTCGTGGTGGCGCTCGTGGATCCGGCCGAACGAGGGCGACGGGTCGCGCTGTTCGGCGCGGCCGCGAATGTCGCGATCACCGCAACGCCGGCGCTGGTAACTCTGCTCCTCGATGTGGCGCCGCTCGGGGCGGGATTCCTCCTGGGCGGCCTCCTCGCGCTGGTCTCCGGCAGTCTCACCCTCCGCCTGCCGCGCGCTTCGGTGACGACTGCGCCCTTCACGCTGGCGCTGCCGCGGCGGCTATGGGTGCCCATGCTTGTCTCCGCGCTTCTCGGCGGCGCGTTCGTCGGGTTTTTCCAGTTCGCGCCGATCCTCGCCGACCGCCGGGGAACCGTCTCGCCGGGGCATC
This sequence comes from Chloroflexota bacterium, assembly GCA_016875715.1. Lineage (GTDB taxonomy): Bacteria > Chloroflexota > UBA6077 > FW602-bin22 > FW602-bin22 > VGOZ01. The sequence continues at coordinate 2,666 of VGOZ01000105.1, forward strand.
TGTACCTGATTTACGGGCTGGCGATCATCGGCACGCGGGTCGTGGGCGGCCATCTGATCGATTGGTATGGCGCAGGCCCGGTCGTCGCGCTGGCGTGCGCGCTCATGGTCGCCGGCCACGGGCTCATCGCGACGACCGATGCGCTTGCGCCGCTGCTGCTCGCGCCGGCGCTCATCGCCGCGGGCGGCGGCATGTTCCATCCGGCACTCATCGCCCACCACGCCGCGCTCCTGCCCGGCGCACCGGGCCGCGCGACCGCGGCGTTCTATCTCGCCTTCGACCTCGGCATCGGCGGGGGTAGCTGGGTCTGTGGCCTGGCGCTGGAGGCCGCCGGTCTGCCCGGTCTGTTCTCCATCGCGGCGGCGATGGCGGCGCTGGCGTTGCCGATGTCGCTCGGCCTCCGACGGCCGACGGCGGAACTTCCGCCCGTGGATCGGTAGGAGGCCCGCGAGGTCGGGATTGCGCCGGCTTCCGAGCCTGGTTCCGAGTTCAGCGACGCGCCGCACGCGAGGACGTACCGGCGGCGGGGATCGCGCGGACCGGAGCCGCCAGAGACGCAGCCTGCAAGGCCGTCGCGACGCCGGAGCCTAGAATCGAGTCCGGGCCCACCCGCGCAGCCTCCAGGAAGGAAAGTCACCGCATGCCGCCACGCATCCGCCTCGCCGTCGCGCAGCCGAATCACAACATCCTCTGGGATGAGTACCTCGAGCTCGTGAGGGCCGCCGACGGTATGCAGTACGAGACCTTCTGGTCGTTCGATCACCTGATGCCGATTGGCGGGGATATGAACGGCTCGTGCCACGAGTGCTATACGACGCTGGCAGCGTTCGCCGCGGCGACGAAGCGGATTCGTATCGGCGCGCTGGTGAGCGGCGCGGCGTATCGGAACCCGGCGATGACGCTGAAGCTTGCGACCCAGGTCGACGTGATCGCCGGCGGCCGGTTCGACTTCGGGATCGGCGCGGGGTGGGCCGAGCGGGAGTTCAAGGCGTTCCAGATCCCGTTCGGCGAGCCGAAGGAGCGGATCGGGATGCTCCGCGAGATGCTCGCGCTAGCGACGCAGGTCTGGTCGGGCGACCCCCACAAGCGCGTCACCTACCACGGCAAGTACGTCCACGCCGACGACCTGTTCCTGAACCCGCAGCCACTCCAGCGGCCGCGGCCACCGATCGTCATCGGCGGTGGCGGCGAGCAGTTGACGTTACGCGTCGTCGCCCGGTACGCGGACATGTGGCACGGGTTCGGCGACCTGGCGACGCTCGGGCATAAGCTGAAGCTCATTGACGAGTACGCCCGCGGGTACGGGCGAGACCCGCAGAGCATCGTCCGCTCGACGCACGCGGCGCTCTGGGTCGGCGAGGTGCCGGCCGAGGTCCGCGAACGAGCTAGCGGAGGCAGGCGCCCGGCCACGTTCATCTCCGGCACGCCGCGGCAGATCGTGGATGGCTTGAAGCCGTATCTCGACCTGGGCATCACCTATTTCATTCTGAGTTCCCCGGGCGGGATCGACCTGAAGAACTGGCAGCGCGTGTCGGACGAGGTGATCCCGATCCTGAACTGACGTGGATCCGCTCGATCGCATACTGGGACACGATTCCTGAGCTACCCGCCGCCTGCTGAAGCGGACCCGGGAGGTGAGCTCGGACGATCTACCACCGCGTCCAGGTTAGGCCAGTCGCCGACCCAGCCGTGCCGTCCGACGTACGGCGGCCGGAAGAACCGATCGGGTTTGCAGTTCTCGATGGAGGCGGCGCGGTTCGGAAGCCCGGGCCGCGCCGCCTGCGCGTGACGGAGTCGAGCGAGCGTCAGAGGAGACCGGGGACGAACCGACGCGTGCGGGCCAGGTATGCGTCGTACGTCGCGCCGAACCGCTCGCGCATCGTCGCCTCCTCGCGTGCGACCCGGTTCACGACGACGGCGGTCACGCCAAGGAGGCCCAGGCCGCCGATGACGAAATTGGCGCTCAGGAGGAGCCAGCCGAGCAGGGAGAGGTAGAAGGCGGTGTACATCGGGTGCCGAACCCGGTGGTACGGGCCGCTGGTGATCAGTTCGTGCTCCTGCCGCAGATGGAGGCGGGCGGAGAAGTTCACGCCGAGGTGGTGGTGGACCCAGGCGAGGAAGGCCAGACCGACCAGCGAGAGGAGGAGGCCGAGGATCCGGATCTCGTCAGGAAGCGGGAATGCCATGAACGCGAACAGGGACGGATCGATGAGATACGCCACGATCGCCGTCATATAGCCGACACCAAGGACGATCCGCACGATCTTGTGCCTTTCGCCCTCGCGGTATTCGACACGACCGCGGCCCAGCCTCGCCCGTGTGTTGAAGTACACGCGCACCGCCGCGAAAGCGCCGATGACACCGATGAATGCCTGGTGAAAGTCCATCGCGAGTCCTTTCTTTTCCCGCAGGGGAGCCTCTCGTTCGAGGCTCTAATTTATTCATAGCTAACTTATGGAATCGGAAAAGGACTGTCAAGAGAACATCCTCACCGCCGTCGGCTGAACTGCCCTGAACCGGACCCCTCGCGCATGGCCACGCGCCGTCGAGCGTGTATGGGCTACCCCGGGCCCGCGCCGCGTCATACTCATGTGAGGCGCGGATATGCGCGCGGGATGCGCGCGGTCACGATCAGGGCCGTGGCCACGCGTCGGCGCCGACGAAGACCAGGCCGTGCGCGAGCGCGGGCGGGAGCAGGTTGAGCACCGCAGCCGCTAGCGCGGCTGCGTTCGGCGTGAGCACGCGGCCGGTGCGAATAGCCTGGCGCGCAGCTTGGAGTCGCTGCTGGGGGGATAGCTCAGGCGCGGCCGGAGCGACCCAGACCCCGAAAACCGCGCTTATCCGCGCAACACCCGTCGTCGCCCCCGCCCCGGTGCGCCGCCGCGCCGGCGCCGACTAGGAGCCGCTCGGTCTCGTCGAGCACCTGCGCCTCGCTCCAGTCGGGGTGGGCGACGTGCAGCAACTCATGCACCACATCCTCGGTGGTGAGCGGCCGGGTGTGGTAGATCGTCGCGCCGTCCCAGTCCAGCACCACGCCGACGAGTGTGCAGCCGCGGCGACCATCGGCGCCGGTCACCTGGCAGCGTCGCACCCGCTCGAGGCGCACGGGCCTGGTGATGCCGAGGCGGGCGCGCCAGTACGCGATCGCGTGCCCGGCCCGTTCCCGGGTGAGCCGGTGGTCGCACCGACGCAGTCCCCCCGCCACGGGTCCTACCGCGCCTCCGGGACGTTCAGGGCGTTGTACTGCGCCGCGCCGATGAACTTGAAGACGCGCGTGCCCTCGACCTCGGCGGTGACCGCGTACCGCCCGTTCGCGATCCGCTGCTTTTTGAGTTGGCTCTCCGGCACCTCCACCTTCTTCTTGAGCTTCATGTGGTAGAACTCCATTGCTGTGCTCCTGAGATAGTGTCTCGAATTCACATGGTAGTCGAGTTGCGACCACTGTCAAGGTGGCGTCGGTGCGGGCGCGTTCCAGGCGGCCGAGACCACGGTGAAAGCCTCCGCGTGGGGCAGCCCAGCCGGCGCGCCGACCTCCGCCGTGCGGCGGCGCCAGTCCCCGGGCAGGGCCGCTAAGTCGGGGGTCTGGCTGGTCGCCCGCGCGCCGCACCTCAGGGACGACTCGGAGCAGCGAAACTCACGTGTACCTCCTTCGAACCCGGTCGGCTCACCGGCGGCGGCTGAGCGGACGGAGGCGAGACACCATATCATCACTCGGGCGACCGGAAGGGGCACGACGCCGGCACCGGCGCGGGGTGCCGGCGTCAACCCGGCAGGGTGGTGGCGAGCCTGCTGTCGTAGTAGCTGCCCATGGCCCGGTTGGCGTGGACGGTCTCGGCCAGGGCCTGGACGACGCCGTCCCAGCGGTCGCCGGGAACGGCGACGTACAGTTCGTCGTCCGGTAGGCCGGTAAAGGTGCGGTTGCCCTTGCAGCCGAACGAGAGGGCGGACACGTCGCCGTTGAAGGCAAGGGGGAGGACGCCGCAGCCGGGGCGGCCGAGCACGTTCGGCAGCGGGTTGGCGGCGCCGGCCTTCAGCGCAGCCTCGTACAGCAGCATCGCCTGGGCCGGCTTGGCGGCGACGAGGACGACCGCTGGCGCGAAGCCCGCCGCGCCGACCAGCCCGTACGCGACGACCCCAGGCGTGCGCTTCAAAGTCGGGATGCCCGGGACCTCGGCCATGTCCAGGTACCTGTTTTGGACCATGAAGGCGACGGTCTGCTGCAGCTCCTGGGCCCGCTCGGCCGGCAGCGGCAGGCTGTGCGTGTACGAGCCGACCGCGCAGCCGTGGTGGTCCGCCGGCACTGTGTAGAAGCTCGCGCCGTCCCACGCCTTCTGCCAGAACATGCACCCGGCCGGGAGCGAGCCGCCGCTCCAGCGGGGCACGCCGGGCGGCGGGCTGTCGAAGAAGCCGATCGCGATCGGCGGGCGGCGCAGGCCGAGCAGGTTGACGATATCGGTGTCCGACACGGATTCTCTCCTTGTTGACGATTCAGGCGCGGAGGTGGCCACCATCCCAGGATCAGACGGCAGCGGCCGATGACACGACGGGTGGGGAACGCGAAAGCCGGCGCGCGAACCAGACCTGAGAGCCCACGATGATCAGGAGCGATACCAGCTTCCGGCGAGGGGCATGTAGCAACCGGGGCAGCCGAAACAGCTGAAACCGACGAGGGTCGCCCCGCCGGCGGAGCAGGCCGCGCCGGGCGACACCCCGGGGGCGCCGCGGACGGCCCTGCTCAGCGCGCTGTCGCTGGCGGCCGTCCGCGGCGCGAGCACCAGGTTGAACGCAAGCGTGCTGTAGAGCCAGTCCGGACCGGAATTCTTGAGATAGCCCTCGACCGTGGCGAGCCGGGTTGTGGCCAGGCTCGACTCCCGCATCCCCTCGCGGAAGTCCAAGAACGTGAACAACAGCAAGAGGCCGGCAGGCAGGCCGGCGACGAGCGCGAGCCAGCGGGCCGGTCGAGCAGGGCGCGGATCGGTTGCGCTGCACTACCTCCCTCGATCCGAGCGGTGGAGCTGGCTGCCGTCGCTCGCCGGCAGGGCGGCGACGTCCTCGATCGTGACCTCGGCCATCGGCTTGAGCACCTTGTAGAGGCGCCGTCCGTCGCCGGCCAGCACCGCGATGACGGTCTCGAGGGGCGGGCAGCCCGGCTCGCTGCACTGGAGCTCGGTCACCATCACGACCGCGTCCTCGTCGAGGCCGAGGGCCGCCTCGGTCCAGGTCTTGATCGTCTCGGCGTGGGTCCAATCGGTGTCGCGCGGATGTCCGCCGAAGGAGAAGGGGTCCCCCATCACACCCCGACTCCATCGAGCACGGTCGCGCGGACGATCAGCTTCACCGGGCCGCGCTCGCGCCGCCATCGAATCGTGTCGTCGGCGCGGTGGACTGGCCGCTCGGGCCCGGGGCGGGCCAGGATCTCGAGCCGGTCGGCGCTGTTGGTCATTGGGCGACTCCTTTGGCCTGGATCGTGCGCGGGTGCCTAACGCGGGCAGCAGGCGCAGCCCTCGGCGAAGAGTTCCGCGCGCAACAGGTAGAACGACTCCACCGATCGGTGGGCGGCGACGACCTCCGGGAGCGCGGCCGCGAACCGGGGCCAGACCGGGCCCAGCAGCGCGACGTACTGGTGGTCGGGCGAAAGGTCGGCGAGCGTCCGGCTGCCCATGCACCCGAGCGACAGCGCGGCGCGGCCGCGGTTCCCAACCTCCGCTAGGACGCCGCAGGCGGGTCCGCCCACGGTCGGCATCCCGGCGTCGCCGGCTCCGCACCGCACCACGGCGGCGCGGGCGACCATCGCTTGACGGGGCGCGAGCGCCAGCAAGACGACGTCGGGATCGAACCGGGGATCGTCGGCCGGAGCGTAGGCGACGCAGCCGGGCGACCCACGGAGGCGCGGCGTGGCGGCGACCTCCACCGGCAGCATGTACCGGCGGCGCGCCATGAAATCGGCGGTCCGCTCGAGCTCGAGCCGTCTCGGCTCGGGCAGCGCCCAGCCGAGCACTTCGCATCCGACCGTGCAGTTCAGGTGGTCGGTCAGGACGGTGTAGAACGCGTGGCCGGCCTGGACGTGCCGCCAGAACTGGCAGCCGGCCGCGACGCGTCCGCCCGCCCAGCGGTGCAGGCCAGTCGGCGGCTCGGCGAAGAAGCCGACCGCCACCGGGCGCTGGGTGAGCCCGAGCAGCTCGGTCACGCGCGCGAGGTCGTCGGCAGGCCCGGAGCGGGGCGCGGCGGGAGCGGCGCGCGCGGCTCACCGGTCGAAGACCGGCTGGTAGGCGTCGTGGCCGGGGCCGTAGCGGGCGGTGAGGTCGGCGGCGTAGGCGTGGGCGCGGGCGGGGTCGGTGCGCCAGCGGATCCCGAGGTACTCGGCGGTCTTGACGACGCCGAGCACCGCGTGGGCGATGTCCTCGGCGGTGAAGCCGGGCCCGACTGGGACGAGCAGCCAGCGGCTCAGCTCGGCCGCGGCAGCGCGGGCGGCCGGCCCCTGGGCGCCGCGGAAGGCCGCGTAGTGGACCGGGGCCAGCTCGGGCAGCCAGACTGCGCCGGACCGCTCGGCGCGCAGGTAGACGAGGAACGTGGACGGCTCGGCATCCTCGGGGACCCGGACCGCGACGCCGTGGGGCAGCGCGCCGACGGCGGTCTTGGGGGCGAGGGGCAGGCCGGCCGCCTCGGCGAGCCCGCGGCGCAGCTCGGCCAGCGCCGCGCGCTGGGCGCGGGCGAGGTCGATCAGTCGGTCGCGCTGCGCGAGCGCGGCGCCCCAGTCGAGGTCCGATCCCGACCCGACCTCGACGCGCACCCGCGCCGCAAGTTGGCGGTCGCCGCAGACGACCAGCGCGCCGGCCGTCGCCGGGTCGGCGGAGAGGTGCAGACCGAACAGCAGGGCTGGGGCCCGCGCGCCAGGCGCGTCGAGGCGGGCGCAGGCCCAGCAGGCCGAGAGGTCGGGCAGGGCGTCGGCGTGGTCGGTCCAGGCGCGGCGCGACGGCTCGACGAGTCCGCCGATCGTCTGCGCCCAGG
>VGOZ01000106.1 GCA_016875715.1 Chloroflexota bacterium
TGGCATTCCCTGTGAGCAGGACGAAGTCGAGCATCTCCGGGATGCCTGCTAGACCGAGGTGAAGACGGCGACCGCGTTCTGCCCGCCGAAGCCGAATCCGTTCGCAAGCGCGACCCGAACCGGCGTGTGCCGGGCGACGTTCGGCACCACGTCGAGATCGCAGGCGGGATCTGGATGATCGTAGTTGATCGTCGGCGCCACGACCGCGTCCCGGATCGCGAAGACGCAGGCGAGCGCGGTGACCATTCCGGCCGCGCCGAGCAAATGGCCGACCATGGACTTCGGCGCGCTCACGACAATCTGCTCGGCGCGCGGCCCGAGCGATCGACGGATCGCCCTCACCTCTGCGATATCGCCGACCTCGGTGGCGGTTGCGTGGGCGCACACGTAATCCACATCGCCTGGGCTGAGATCCGCGGAACGGAGCGCCCGCGTCATCGCCCGCGCCGCGCCCTCACCATCGGGCCGAGGCGCGGTGATGTGGTGCGCGTCGGCGGTCATCGCGCCTCCCGCCACGCGGGCGATCGGCGCGACGCCGCGCGCCCGCGCGTGCTCCTCTCGCTCCAGAACGAGAGCTCCCGCGCCCTCGCCGAACACGAACCCATCGCGATCGCGCTCGAACGGGCGAGAGGCCGCAGTGGGGTCGCCGTTGCGCCGGGAGAGCGCGTGCATATTGCTGAGCCCGGCAAACGCGATGGAGGTCATCACGCTCTCGGTCGCTCCAGCGATGACCACGTCGGCCTCGCCGGCGCGAATGAGGCGGATCGCATCCACGATCGCCTGTACTCCGGCGGCGCACGCCGCGGTGGCGGTCGTGACCGGGCCACGGATGCCGTTGAGGATTGATGCCTGGCAGGCACCGATGTTCGGCATCATCATAGGCACGAACAGGGGGCTCACCCGATCGCTGCCCCGGGCGACCTCAACGCGCGTCTCGTCCACGACCTTCTGGACGCCACCCCCGCCCGTGTTCATCACCAGCCCGATTCGGTCGGCGTTCGTCTCATCGATTGTCAGGCGCGCGGAGGTCAGCGCCTGCTGGACGACGCCGACCGCGAACTGAGCGAACCGCTCGAGGCGCCGCGCCGTCTTCGCATCAAGGTAGGTGAGTGGGTCGAAGCCGCGTACCTCGGCAGCGATGTGCACGTCGAGTTCGGCGTGGTCGAACGCGCTGATCGCACGCACGCCTGAGACGCCGGCGGTGAGATTCGACCAGAAACTCTCTGGATCGAGGCCGATCGGCGTGATCGCACCGGCGCCAGTGACGACGATGTTGAACGGGTCGATCTTCATGGGAACGGCAGGCCAGTATAGGTCAGGGTCGGTTGGCCGGTTCCGACGATGGCGCTGGGCGCGGGCGGGCCAGGATCATCTCCACTGCCGCGAACAGCGCCGACCCGATCAGCGCGCCGCAGGCCCGTGTGACCTGATAGAGCGTGGCGACCGCGATCGCCGCCTCGGCCGTGAGTCCGAACGGCGCGAACGCCACGACCGCCGCGAGTTGATAGGAGCCGACATAGCCCGGCGCGCCGGGGACCAGACTGGCAAGGCCGAGCGCGCCATAGGTGACGATGATCAGCGGCACCGTCGGCGCGATGCCGACTCCCCAGGCGATGGCGCCGAGGTGCCCCAGGATGGACAGCGCGATCGCGGCGCCGGAGAGGATCAGACTCCGCGGCATACCCGCGCCGCTGAGCAGGCGGATCGTTCCGCTCGCGGTCGCCGCTTGTCGGGCCAGCGCGCCCACGAGACCCTCTCGCGACGCGTACCGCGCAATCGGCGCCTCGGCTAGGGCGAGCGCCATCAGGCACGCAGTCGCACTCAGGAGCACGACCACCCCCAGGGAAAGGAACGCGGTCGTCCCGTGTGCCGTCCCGACCAGCAACAGACCAACGGAGGAGCAGAGGACGATCGTCAGGCCATCGAGGACTTTCTCAACCGCGACGCCGGCGAGGCCGCGCGCGAGGGGCAGACGCGCGAGCGACCAGGCGAGACCGCAGCGGATCAGTTCGCCCGGCCTGCCCGGGAGGGTGTAGTTGGCCAGATACCCCGTCGCGATGAGACCAACGGCACGCGCCAGCGACATCCTCGCGGGTCGCCCGACGAGCAGGCGCCAGCGCGCGCCGACGAGCGCCTGCACGAGCAGGTGGATCGCGGTGCCAAGCGCGATGGTTCCCCATCCCGCGCCCACGATCAGGACGCCCACGGCTGCGAGATCCACTTCGCGGAGCGCCGCCGCGATCGCGACCGCACCGATGGTGAGTCCCAGCAGTGCCGCCGGTACCAGGCGGCTGATCTGCGCGGACATAGAGGAACTGTGTGCGCCTCCGAACGAGCGGACAAGGTGACTTTCGGACTGCGCCGGGTCGGTAGAATGGCGCCACATTCGCCCAGGAGACAGAATCGTGGTCGCGACCGCAAGCGGCGTCCGCACCGTATCGGCCCAGAGTCTGCGCGATGTCGTCGCCGAGATGTTCGCGCGGGTTGGTATGCCGGCCGCGGATGCGGGGTTCATGGGGCATTGCCTGGTGGATGCGGACCTGCGCGCCGTGCACTCCCACGGCACGCGCTACGCGGTTTCCTACGTGCGGAACATCCAGAAGGGCGCCTGGAATCCTCGTCCGGTGATCCGCATCGCGCGAGACAAGGCGGCGATCGCGGTGATCGACGGCGATAGAGGTGCCGGGCACGTGGTGAGCCGCTACGCGATGAGCCTCGCAATCGACCGCGCGAAGATGTACGGGACTTCCACCGTTTCAGTGCGAAACAGCACCCACTGCGGCGCGCTCGCGTTCTACACGCAGATGGCGGCCGACGCGGGGTGCATAGGCTTCGCGTCGACGACGGCGGGACGACTCATGGCGCCCTGGGGAGGGGTGGATCGAATCATCGCCCTCAACCCGCTTTCCTGGGCCGCGCCGACGGACAAGCCGTGGTCGGTGGATTTGGACATGGCCACGAGCATCATTGCCGGATCGAAGCTGGGTCTCTCCATCGAGCGCGGAGAGAAGATCCCTCTCGGATGGGCGCTCGATGAGCACGGGAACCCGACCGACGATCCGGCCGCGGCGCAGAAGGGGACACTCCTGCCAGTGGGCGGCCCGAAAGGGTACGGGATGTCGGTCTGCCTCGATTTCCTCAGCGGCGTGCTCTCTGGCGCGACCTTCGGTCGCGGGTTGGGCGGACCCGGCGCGGGGCACATCTTCCAGGCGACAGACATCCAAGCTTTCCAACCGCTGTCCGAGTTTCGGCGCAACATGGGCGCGCTCGTCGACCAGATCAAGCAGTCGACGCCCGCGCCGGGGTCCTCGGGTATCTTTCTGCCCGGCGAGATCGAGTGGAACAACAAGGTCGCCCGGCAGGCGAGGGGCATCCCGATGACCGCCGGGGTGATGGATGAGATCGAACGGGTCGCGACCGAGGTCGGCGTCACCGCGCGCCTGGTGGATATCTGACCCGCCATCCTGACGTCTCTCGTTCTGGTCCCCGGTCCTCCGGCTTGGGCCCACACAGCCCGATCCATGGGCTACGTTCCCCGTCGGGCGCGCTCGCCAACGAGAGCCGAAGGGCAGCCCGGCCTGCTGAGGAATCGCTGGTCGACGGATCGGTTCGGCGGTTCTTGCTGTCCGTGCGCGGCGATCCTACCTGTCGCGCGCGTCGGCGGTGCGGTTATCCCTGTGGCCGTCGCCGGGCGTTCCTATACTGACGGAGGGGAAGCCTAACGATGTCCAGTGTCGATGTGATGGGTCCGGGCACGCCGACGCCTATGACGCTCTCTCCCCGTTCGCTCGGGCGCGGCAAGTCGCTCCAGTACAGCGCGAAGAACGAGCGCGTTCAGGCGGATGTGGGGAAGGCCGGGCCGGGACAGAACCTCGCCGCGTCGTTCCAGCCCCGTCCACCATTGCGACCCCCGGGCGTGAGCGGCCTGGGCGACAAGGGGAGCTTCATCGACACCCAGGCGTAGGTCGTCCCGCCGGCCTGGTGATGTCGCGGTGTCACTCCCCTGTTTTCCGCGGGGACATCGCGTGTTACCCTGTCGGTAACACAGGGAAAGCCGAACTCTTGAAAACGGAGACATGGCGCCGAGCCACCTGACACGTCGATCGCTCTTCCGGATGGGTGCGGGTGCGGCGGCAGGTCTCCTCGTTCCCCGGGTCGCCGTCGCTGCCCAGAGCGAGCCCGCCGTGCCCCATCGTTCCTTCGTGCAGAGCGTTGCCAACGTCTCGAGCGGCCGCATGCGACGGAGCGTTGCCGACATGCTGATGACGACGGCGCGCGAGTGCGTGCGCGACGCGTCTGGTTGGACGGTGCCAAGCCCGATCTACGGAGACATGTACGTGCGCGACTCGTTCTGGGTCGCGGCTGCTCTCGAGCGGCTCGATGTCTCCTCGGGGATCGTGGGCCATTTCGGCCTGGCCGTCCGAGAGAGTCCGGACGGTCGATGTCCGACGTTCCTGCGCCATGCCCCGCGGCCGCCGCTGGAATCGGTGCGCTTCGACGAGAGCACGCTCATGTTTGTCCTCCATTCCTACGTTCTGGCCCGCATGGACGGCCGGGTCGATCACGGGACGCTGGGAATCGCCTATCAGCACATCGCCCGCCAGATGTATGGCGGCGCATTCGTCACGTGGGGCGAGTACCGCACCGAGCGAAGCGAAGAGATTGGCTGCTACCACTATTGGATCGATACGTATCGGCCAAACGGTCGCCCGCTTCCCTCGCCTGAGGTGATGGCGTATACGCAGGGGCTCGCCGCGGTGGCCCTGCAATGCCTCCTCCGGATGCGCGTCCCGGGCGTTGATCCCCCCCTGGTCGCGCTGGCCGAGCAGGCCTATGTGGGCATGCGCTCTCCGGTCGACTCCTGGGCGCTCCCGCAGCGCGCCGGCTCGAGCAACCTCGACGTGTCCGCGCTGGTCGGCGAAGCTCTCTCCCTCTACTGGTTCGACCGCTCACTGCTGGGGCGGGAACGCGTGTCGGCCACGATCCATCGTTTCGCCCGGTCCCACCACGTCGATGGCGCCTTCCTCGGCTTCAAGGTGCTCACCGGGCACGAGGGGAACCTGCGTCCCGCATCCGAATTCATCGTGGATGTCTCAAATCCGCCTGGCTACTACCACAATGGCGGCTCATGGTTCCTCTACGACGCACTGGCGCTCTACGCCGCGGGTCGCCACGGCCTGGCCGGAGCCGAGTTGCTGCTGGCGGACCGCCTGGCGTCGGAAATCCGGTATGAAGTGGCGTCCCACGAGTATTTGAGCACCAGTGTCGACGCGCTGGGTAAGGGCGAACCACGGCGTATCGGCTATGGCTGGAACGCGTTTGTAGTGCGGCTGTTCGCCGTCTGAGGCCTTCGACCGATCCTGACGTCAGTGCCCGGGGATGCGACCGAGCGCGGACTCGGTGGATGCGGTGCGGATGGGTGAGGTCTGGGTCGCGCGGATGAATCCCTCGACGATTTTTGGCGAGAACTGGCTGCCCGCGCCCTCGCGCAGGCGGACCACCGCCTCGTCGCGGTCAGCGCGCGCCGGTGCGGTCTCGCGCTGGCCCTCCCCGGTGGGCATGGGTTCGAGAAACATCCGTCCCTCGCCGCGGAACATGAATCGTACGCGTGCACGTCGGGGATCGTTGCCACGATCGATCGCCCAGATCAGTTCGCCGGACTGGAGCAGGTGCTCAACGCCCGCCTGCCCCTCATCCCCGAGGCGGTCGGGCAGGATGTCGCGCATCCATGTCGTCAGGGGGGCGCCGAACCCGCGCAGTTGCTGGAGGATCCGCGTCAGCCGCCGCTGGCTCTCCTCGACCGCCGCCGCCTCGTCCTCGCGCGGCGCGCTGCCTCGACGGATCCCCTGCCAGTCGAGCAAGAAGTGCGCGTACGCACCCAGCGGCACCGGTTCGATCGCACGCCGCAGGATCGCTAGCGAACGCCGGTGGATCTGATCGAGCGCGCTCCGCTCGACCCACTGCTCCTCCGCGCCCGGACCAACACGGCCGCGAAGGAGTCCAGGATCCGCCTGAAGCGACTCCTGCACCACGGCCTCGCTGACCAGATAGCGCCGCGCCAAAGTAGGCGTGTCGGTGATGCCCCGGGCCAGCGCCGCTCGAACGAGGATCGGCCGGGGATCATCACCGAGGGCGCGGTACTCCGCGAAGCGATCGGCGTGGACCCAGCGTGTCTCCTCGCCTATCCGGAGGGAGACGATCTGCTGGCGGCCGGCGAGGGCCGCCAACCAGCCCGCGTAGGTGTCGCCCTCGGACGCGCGCGCAATCTCATCCGTCGTCATATCGCCGAGTTCGAAGAGCGCCTGGAGGAGGTCGGTCGGTTGCTCGAGCCGGTAGTCGGCCGCGCGACGCTCGACACGGGCGACCACGTCCTCGATCGCCTCTGGCTGGGCGAGACTGGCAAGACTGCCATCGCGCAGCAGTTCGCCGAGCAGCGCCCGACTGACGTTGAGCGCCGCGAACTGACGTTCGCCGCGGGGGGCGTCGTGCTCATACATATACTGCATAGCGAACCGGTAGTCGAGACCCGCAGCCACCCCTGAAGGCGCTTCGCCGACGCGCCCGACCACCGTGATTTCCCCCGAGGCGATTGCGTCGAGGACCTCAGTCAGGGCGCCAAGGTCCAGGATATCGGCGAGGCAGTCGCGGTACGTCTCGATGGTGATCGGGAAGTCAGCCAGCGCGCCGGTCGCCTGCTGCAGGTCCTTGGCGCGCAGGCGGCTGAGCCAGAGCGGGGTGCGCCGGCCGCCCGACGTGCGCGGGAGCACGAGTGCGCGCGCCGCGTTCTCCCGAAACCGCGCCCCAAAGAGTTCCGAGGCCGGAAGTGCGCGCAGCAGGCGCTCCCGGGCCTCGGCCGACGTCAACCGCGCGACGACCTCGGCGCCAGGCGGACTCTCGGCGCCGCCGAACCGCAGGAGAAACCCATCGTCGCCGACGTTTGTCTGCGCATCGAGGCCGTACTGCTCCTTGAGAGCATCGCCGATCGCGAGTGCCCAGGCCCGGTTCACTCCACTGCCGAAGGGCGAATGGACCACCATGCGCGGTTAGCCCAGGCCATCTTCATAGCTCTCCACCACGATCCGGCGATCGTGGGCGAAGGTGTCGCGCAGGAGTTCGGAGCGCGCGCTCTCGACCAGCGCGCGCACGGAACGGGCATCGAAGGCGCAGCGATCACGCAGGAGAGCCACAACCTCGCGGAGTGCGGGTGATGGCTCATCGGCGTCGCGCTCGCCCGTTGGGCCCTCATCCACGAGCAGCGCGATCCGCTGCAGATCGCGATCGTCTAGCGCGGCGAGGAGTCCTGCCAGATCGCGCCGGAACGCCCCGATCCGCTTTCCGAGTTCGGATCCTCGTGCCGGAGCCTCGGCTCGCCAGAACGGCATGCGCGGGAGTTCTCCCGGCGCGGGCTCGACGCGCACCTGGCTCTCGGTGATCTCTCTTACTCGCCAGACTTGCGCCCCGAGGACGAAGGTATCGCCGCGCCTGGTTTCGAAGACGAACTCCTCATCCAGTTCGCCGATCCGTTTGCGGCTATCGGCGGTGACCATCGCGAACAGACCACGGTCTGGGATGGTGCCGCCGGCGCGGGTGGCGAGCAGCCGAGAGGAGGGGAGTGCCGCGATCCGATGGGCGCCACGGTCGAGATCGATGCGCGGTTTGAGGTGTCTCGAGAGTGCCGCTGGATACCTCCCGGCAAGCATGGCAATGACCGCGTCGAACGCCGATCGCGGCAGCGAGCGATAGGGGTAGGCTCCGCGCACCACGCTGTAGAGGTCGTCGAGATCCCACGGCTCGACCGCAGCCATAGCGACGATCTGCTGAGCGAGGACGTCGAGCGCGCTCTCCGGCACGGTGGTCGCCTCGATGTCCCCGGAGAGCATGTCCCGCGTGATGACCGCGGCCTCGACAAAGTCCTCGGCATGAGTGGGGAAGATTCGCCCCCACGACGTCTGGCCGACGAGATGGCCGGACCGACCCACTCGCTGCAGACCGCTCGCGACCGAGCGGGGTGACTGCAACTGGACGACGGCGTCCACCTCGCCGATGTCGATGCCCAGTTCGAGCGAAGCCGTCCTGCCTTCAGTTCGGCCTCCATCGCCAGACGTGCGTCGCGACTGACGCTGCCGTGATGGGCGCGGATCGGGGGGATGCCCGCGGCGGCGAGCCTGTCCGCCCGTGCGCCGATCCCGAACATGCTGCCGCTGCCGCGCACCCCGGGCGTTGGAGTGTCGGCATCGAGTCCGGCCTCGCGAAGGCGATGCTCGTTGAGGCGGTCTGCCGTGCGCTCGGCGGTGCCGCGGCTGTTGCAGAAGATGAGCGTCGACCGATGTGCGTCCACCATCTGAGCAACCGCCGGTACGATGACTGGCCAGATCGAGCCCGCGGGAAGGTCGGCATAGGAGTCGACGACGGCGCAGACCTTCAGGTCCATTGCTTTGCGATACGAGGCATCGATGAACCGAACCGGCCTGTCTTCGTGCTGGCGGGCGGGGTCCTGCCCGCCGAGGAAGCGTGCCGCGACTTCCGCGGGCCGGACCGTCGCGCCTAGCCCCACCCGTTGGAGCGGCTCCCTGGCGATCCTTTCGAGTCGTTCCAGACTGAGCGCGAGATGGCTCCCCCGCTTGGAGTCGAGGATCGTGTGGATCTCATCGACGATCACGGTCCGTACCGACTGGAGCATCGCGGCCGACCGATCCGCGGTGAGCACCAGGTAGAGAGACTCGGGCGTGGTGATCAGAATGTGGGGCGGCTTTCGAACCATGCGCTGGCGGGCCTTCGCCGGGGTGTCGCCGGTGCGCACCGCCACGCGGATCTCCGGCAGATCCGGGTCGTGCGACCGCACGCCCGCGAGCGGGACCGCGAGATTCCGTTCGATGTCGTTATTCAGAGCTTTGAGAGGTGAGACATAGAGAACCCGAACGCCCATCTCCCGTCCCTCGGGAGGCTCACGCCAGAGCCGGTCCAGCGCCCAGAGGAACGCGGTCAGTGTTTTGCTGCTTCCGGTCGGCGCGGTGACCAGGACACTCTCGCCGGCGGCGATCGCCGGCCAGGCCGCGGCCTGCGGCGCGGTCGGCGTACCGAACCGCTCGGTGAACCACTCCGCGACCGGCCGCGAGAACAGTGCCTGGAGGTCCACCGGTCGTCAGCTAGTTTAGATCATCTGTTCGATGGCGTGGTCGCGTCCGCCGCCGTCGAGGCGTGGCTCCCTCGCAGAAGTTCCACGGGCGGCGGGGGCAATCGCACGCCGCAGAACGGGCAGAACTCGATCGGCCAGTACTGCACGGCCGGCGCGCCGGCGGAGACGGAGATGTGGTCAGTTCCGAACAGCAGCCAGCCATTGCCGCGGTCTACCGCCTGAACGAACGTCGCGTCTCGCGCTATCTCGAACGCCGGGCAACAGGCGGTCACGCGGCCGATCATAATGTGGCCCGTGCCGCGGGAATTGATCGCGCTCGGCCCTCGCCTACCTGGTTTGCGCGACTACGTCGAGGCACGTCCGGGCCGTGGCGAAATCCTCGTCCGCACCCA
>VGOZ01000107.1 GCA_016875715.1 Chloroflexota bacterium
ATCGCCTGGCCCGATGCCAACCAGAAGTGCCAGCCCTCGACCGATCGCCGCGATCACGTCGCCGTTGACGGCGACCGACGCCCGCCGCACGCGCTGCAGCACGACTCGCACGGGCTTTCGCGACCCAGTGCTACGTGTCGGAAGGGGTCGGTGCCGCGGCGGGTGGCGTGGACGGGGCTACGGCGCCCTCGGATCCGACCGATTCCTTTGGCGAGGGAGCGGCCGTGTCGGGCTTCGGTGAAGCCCCCGCGCTCTCACCGTCGGCCTCCGGCTTCCGACTGTCCGTCACGTACCACCCGGATCCCTTGAAGACGATCGCAGGCCGTGAGAAGAGCTTGCGCACGGGACCGTGGCAGTGGATGCACTCCGTGGCGATAGGGTCGCTGAAACGTTGATTGAGTTCGAACGGACGACCGCACGTGCTGTTCAGGCACTGGTACTCGTAGACAGGCATCTCTTCGACAGACTCCTAATGTCGAAAGTGGCGATGGTCAGTCATGACCATAGCGGCACCGTGGCGATTCGCAACCTCGATTACCGCGGCGTCGTTCACCGAGCCGCCCGGCTGGACGATCGATGTCGCACCTGCGCGAAGCACGACCTCGGCTCCATCGGCAAAGGGAATCAATCCATCGGAGGCCATCACCGCTCCGCTTGACCGTGCACCGGCCTTACGAACCGCAATCTCCGCCGAATCCACGCGGCTCATCTGCCCGGCACCGATACCCACGAGCGCGCGGTCGCGCGCCAGCACGATGGCATTGGACCGCACATGTTTGACGGCGCGCCAGGCAAATCGGAGGTCCACCACCTCGCCTGGCGTCGGCCGTCGTTCGGTCACGACGCGAAATGCCACGTCGTCGGGCAGCGCATCGCGCGTCTGGACGAGATAGCCGCCGTCGACCCGCCGCAACTCGAGATTGTGATCGGTGGGCGCACCGCGCCGGATGTCGACGCGCATCACGCGGAGGCTGCGCCGCCGACGCAGGATCGCGAGGGCCTCCTCCTCGTACGCGGGAGCCACGAGGTCGTGAAAGAGAAATTGTGCGATCTGGTCGGCGAGTTCTCGATCGACCAATCGGTTGACCGCGATTGCCCCGCCAAACGCCGACTGCGGATCGCAAGACAGCGCCCGGGCGAACGCGGACGCGACGTCCTCGGCGATTGCCAGACCGCACGGGTTCCCGTGCTTGACGATGGTCGCAGCGGGAGCCTCAAAGTCCTGCACAGCTGCCCAGGCCGCATCCATGTCCAGGAGGTTGTTGAACGACAGGTCCGGCCCATGCAGGCGGTCGGCGTCGGCGAGGCTGGATCCGGGAATCCACGCCGGCGTGTCCGCGTAGAGCGCTGCCTGCTGATGAGGGTTCTCGCCGTAGCGCAGTGCGACGCGGCGCGTCAGACCGAGCGTGAGGTGACGTGGCAGAACGGTTGGATCCAGATACGCGCCGATCGTCGAGTCGTACGCCGCCAGGTGCCGAAAGGCCCGCGCCGCGAAGCGGCGGCGTATGGCCTCATCGCCGGATCTCCCGGCTCCGACGATCGACATCACCTCGGCATAATCCGCCGGATCGACGACAACCAGGACATCACGGTGGTTCTTCGCGGCCGCACGGACCATCGCCGGACCGCCAACATCGATGGACTCGATCATCGCAGCGTCATCGGCGGTGCCCGCGCGAAGGCGGTCCACGAACGGGTACAGATTGACCACAACGATGTCGATCCACCCAAACCCGAGCGCCGCCATCGCGCGCGCATGTTCCGGATCCTCCCGTCGTGCAAGCAGACCGGCGTGGATGGCGGGATGCAGGGTCTTCACGCGGCCGTCGAACATCTCCGGGAAACCCGTAACCTGCTCGATCGGCCGCACGGGGACGCCGACCGCGGCGAGGGCTGCGGCGGTTCCGCCCGTCGAAATGATCTCACAGCCGGACTCATGGAGGTGCCGCGCGAGATCGGCGATGCCGGTCTTGTCCGAAACGCTGATCAGCGCGCGCATGGTGGCGACTCTCGCTCCCTCAGAATGGCGACGCGACGGCCGCTCACCGCCAGACGATCGCGGCAGAACAGGTCGACTGCCTCCACGAGGGCAGCGTGCTCTTCGACCAGCAGGCGCTCGGTGAGCGACTCCACCGTATCGTCATCGCGCACCGCGAGCGCACGCTGCGCGATGATGGGGCCGGCATCCAGATCCTCAGTCACGAAGTGCACCGTACACCCGGTGATCTTCACCCCGTATGCCAGCGCGTCCGCCTGTGCGTGAAGTCCGCCGGCGAAAGCGGGAAGGAGCGCGGGATGGACGTTCACGATGCGCGCCGGGTACCGCTCGAGGACCGCCCGACCCAGGATGAGGCCAAATCCGGCGCACACGATCAGATCCGGCGCGCTCTCGACGAGTGCATCCGCGAGGGCCTGATCCCAGGCGGGCCGGGTCACATAGGCCCGGAGCGGCACGACGCGTGTGGCGATACCGTGACTCTCAGCCCGCGCCAGCGCCGGGGAACCGCGGCGCTGGGAGATGACCGTCACAATCTCGCCGCCCAGGCGATCACGCCCCGCATCGATGAGAGCCTGAAGATTGGTCCCTCGACCGGACGCAAGGACGACGATGCGGCGAAGCGGCACGATCGCTCGAACGCCGCCTACGCTTCCAGAGAGAGTTTGTCGAGCTCGAGCTGCACGTTCACGGGGTAGTGCCCCGTGAAGCAGGCGCGGCAATAATCCTTCTCGTTGAGACCGAGCGCTTCGAGCATCCCCTGCGCGCTAAGGAAACCGAGCGAGTCCGCGCCAATATGCTCGGCGATCTCGGGGACCGACATGCGCGCCGCGATCAACTCGCCCTTTCGCGCAACATCGATGCCCAAGTAGCACGGGTTCACGAATGGCGGGCAGTGAATCCGGACGTGCACCTCGCGGGCGCCGGCACGGCGAAGGAGACGCACGATCTGGCCCGTCGTCGTGCCGCGCACGATCGAGTCATCCACCACCACGACCCGCTTCCCGCTCAGGATCTCCGGCAGGGGGTTGAATTTGAGATTGATCCCAGCCTGGCGCATCACCTGTTCGGGCTGAATGAAAGTGCGGAAGATGTACCGGCTCTTGATCAATCCCTCTCGGTAGGGGATCCCGGCGACTTCGGCATACCCGATCGCGGCCGGGACCGCGGAGTCAGGAACCGCGACCACGAGGTCTGCCTCGGCCGGCTGTTCGCGTGCGAGTTGCCGGCCCATGTCCTGCCGCGCCTGATACACCAGTCGGCCATCGATCAGGCTGTCCGGCCGGGCGAAGTAGATGAACTCGAAGACACAGGTCGCCCGCCGAGGTCCCCGCTGCCCCATCCGGCTCGTCACCCGGATCGCACCGCCATCCCGCGGATCGTGCCGGAACGACACGATCTCGCCCGGCTCGACCTCACGGATGAACTGCGCACCTACGGTATCCAGAGCGCACGACTCGGAGGAGACAAGCCAGGACACGCCCATGCGACCCAGGCACAGTGGCCGGACGCCCAGCGGATCACGCACCGCGATGAGTTCGTCCCGGGTGGCGATTGTCAGGCTGTAGGCGCCGACCAGGCGCGGCATGATCGCGGCGATCCGTTCGGACCACGTCTCACCGGGAGCGTTCACGATCAGGGCAGCAATGATCTCGCTATCCGTGCTGGAGTCGAACTGCACGCCCGCGCGGGTGAGGTCGTTTCGCAGCGCAACCGCGTTGACGAGATTTCCGTTGTGGGCCAGGGCGATCTGCCCGGCCGGACCCGTGACAATCAGCGGCTGCGCATTGCACTCCTTTGATGCGCCGGTCGTGGAGTACCGCGTATGACCGATGGCGATGTGTCCCGAAAGGTCGCTAAGATCTTGCTCCGCGAACACCTGAGCGACCAGACCCATACGCGCGTGGCTGACGAGGCTCTGCCCGTCGGAGGTCGCGATGCCCGCCGATTCCTGGCCCCGGTGCTGGAGGGCGTAGAGACCGAAGAAAGTGACACGAGCGACCTCCTGATCGTGACCGACGATCCCGAAGACCCCGCACTCCTCGTCGGGCCGCTCACGGCGACGACGAGCCATCAGGCTCACGCGACGGATTCTATGCCGGCGGCGGCCCGGCCGAGCCCGTTCCGCCAGATTTCCGTCAGGTGCTCGATCGCTTCGTCGATCGCCCCCTCCACGATAAGGCGATCTCCGCCCACGACGCCGATCCGCCGGCACGCGACGTCCTCGCGCGCCGCGAGCCCGCGGAGCGCCTCCCAATCATCCTCGGCCAGTGAGACGACCGCTCGACTTTGCCCCTCGGCGAAGAGACCGACCTCTCGACGCTCCGCGCCGCTCTGAAGTTGCACGCGCGCGCCACGCCCGCCAAGAATTGCGCTTTCGGCCAACGCAACACCCAGACCACCCTCCGAGACATCGTGACACGAATGCAGGATCCGAGCCTGGGCCACCGCGTGCAGCAGGCGATGCAGTCGGGCCTCGGCCTCCAGGTCGAGCGCGGGGAGACGACCGCCCGTCAGGCCCTGCCGTACCTCCAGATACAGGCTCCCTCCCAGACATTCCTCGCCATCGCCAAGCAGGGCGATGATGTCACGGTCCTCGCGGAATGCCGCTCCCATCCGATTCTCCGCGTCCGTCATCAGACCAATCGCCCCGACCATTGGCGTCGGGTAGACCGCCTGCCCCGCAGTCTCGTTGTAGAGGGAGACGTTCCCGCTGACGACGGGGACACCGAGGGCGCGGCACGCGTCGGCCATGCCGCGGATGCACTGCTCCAACTGGTAGTAGATCTCCGGTCTCTCGGGATTTCCGAAGTTCAGGCAATCGGTGATCGCGAGAGGCCGCGCCCCGACCGAGGCGACATTGCGACAAACCTCGGCGATGGCAATCGCGCCACCCTGGTACGGCTCCAGATAGCAGTACCGCGCAACGCAATCGGCGGCGAGAGCGATCGCCCGATCCGTCCCCTTGATGCGGAGCACCGCCGCATCGCCATCGCCTGGTCCAAGCAGCGTGTTTGTCTGGACGGAATGATCGTACTGGCTGTACACGAGGCGTTTGCACGCAATGTTCGGATGCGCGAGGAGCGCCCGGAGGGCCGCACCACAATCACTCTCCGCCGGTAGCGCGCCGAGATCGATCGCAGCCAGTCGGTCGCAGTGCGGCGGCCGAACTCCGGTCCGTCGGTACGTCGGCGCGTCCGCGAGCAGGTGCGCCGGCACATCGCAATGCACCTGCACTACATCGTGTACCCGTACGCGGCCATCATCGGTCACGCGACCGATGACCGCCGAGGTGAGTCCCCATTTCTGGAAGAACGCCATCGCCTGCGCTTCAGCTCCGGCGCGGACGACCAGGAGCATCCGTTCCTGCGACTCGCTGAGCATCACGTCGTACGCGGTCATACCCGACTCCCGTCGAGGTACGAGGCTCACGTCGATCTCAACGCCCACGCCACCGCGCGCGGCGAGTTCTACCGCGGCGCTCGTGATCCCCGCCGCGCCGAGATCCTGAAGCCCGACAACGTATGCAGCCCTCTCATCCAGAACGCCAAGACACGCCTCGATGAGGAGCTTTTCCAGAAATGGATTCCCAACCTGAACGGTCGGCCGCTGATCCTCGCGCTCCTCGCTCAGTTCGCGTGAGGCGAGGCCTGAGGCACCATGGATGCCATCGCGGCCGGTGTCCGATCCGACCAGAATCAGCGCGCTTCCGATTCCGCTCGCGCGAGCGCGAGTGATGCGGGCGTGGGGCATCACGCCGACCGCCATCGCGTTCACCACCGGATTACCGTTGTAACACGATGCGAACGCGATGTCGCCTCCTACGGTCGGGACGCCGATGCAATTGCCGTAAGACGAGATCCCGTGCACGACTCCGTGAAAGAGGTGGCGATTACGAGAGCTGTCGAGCGGTCCGAACCGCAACGCATCGAGGATCGCGATCGGGCGGGCACCCATGGTGAAGATGTCGCGGACGATGCCGCCGACTCCGGTCGCAGCGCCCTGAAATGGCTCGACGGCGCTGGGATGATTGTGGCTCTCCATCTTCAGAGCGACGGCCAGACCATCGCCGATATCCACGACCCCGGCGTTTTCCCCCGGACCCTGCAGCACCCACGGCGCGCTGGTCGGAAACAGCTTCAGTAACGGTCGGGAGTTCTTGTAGCCGCAGTGCTCGCTCCACATCGAGCCGAACATGCCCAGTTCGACTTCGGTGGGCTCGCGCCCGAGCCGCTCGACGATCAGTGCGTACTCGTCGGTTGAAAGAGCCAGCAGGTCGAGGAGCGGCGGTGGCGAACCGATCACGTCAATACGACCGACCGCACGATGCTCTCGAACAGAGTGCGCCCATCGACTCCGCCAAGTGCAGCCTCCGCGCATCGCTCGGGATGCGGCATAAGACCGACGACGTTTCCGGCCATGTTCGCGATGCCGGCAATATCCTCCATCGAGCCGTTCGGGTTGTCTCGATACCGGAACACGGGCCGCACGCTGTTCTGCTCCGCCAGGACATACCTCCCCTCGCCATGGGCGATCGGCATCCGCACATGCTGACCTGGGCGATATAGCCGAGTAAAGGGTGTGTTATTGTCCTCTACGATCAGATCCGTCCAGGTGCTTCGAAACGTGAGTGAGCCATTCCTGAGAAGAGCGCCGGGCAGAAGTCCTGCCTCGACGAGGATCTGGAACCCGTTGCAGATACCCAGCACCGGACCGCCGCGCGCGCCGTAGGCCGCCACCGCGTCCATCACCGGGCTGAACCGGGCGATCGCGCCGGCGCGCAAGTAGTCACCATACGCAAAGCCGCCGGGCAGCACCACGCAATCGAGCCCGGCCAGATCTCGGTCGCCGTGCCAGACATAGCGCCAATCCTGGCCCAGAACCGTCCCCACCACGTGGGCGACATCGGCATCGCAGTTGCTGCCCGGAAAGACGACGATCCCGAACCGCATCAGCGCCGTCGTGCCGGAGCAGCGCGCCCGCCTGACCGGTAGCCACCCCGCGGGCGCGGAGAGGAAGCGCTCTCGCGGGCCGCCGCGGCGAGTGGCGTCTCCGTCTCCTGGCGGCGGCGGAGGTCGAGTATCTGATCCCGGAGAAGCGCGGCCTTCTCGAACTCCAGATTGCGCGATGCATTCCGCATCTGAGCTTCGAGATCTTTGATCAGGCGCGCGATCTCATCCGGCGGCAAACCCTCCGTCGCGTTGTACGGGGCATGCGTCTCGGCCGCGACACGCAGACGCTCCGTGAGATCGCGAACCGGCTTGGTGATGCCGCGAGGCACGATCCCATTCTTCTCGTTGTGCGCGATCTGGATCTGGCGGCGTCGATAGGTCTCATCGATCGCTCGACGCATCGAATCGGTCAAAGTGTCTGCGTACATGATCACCCGTCCATCGACGTGACGTGCCGCGCGCCCGATAGTCTGAATCAGAGATCCTTCCGACCGAAGATACCCTTCCTTGTCCGCGTCGAGAATCGCGACTAACGAGACCTCGGGAAGGTCGAGGCCCTCCCGCAGGAGGTTGATCCCGACCACGATATCGTAGACGCCTAGCCGGAGGTCGCGCAGAATCTCGATACGCTCCAGCGTGTCGATCTCGCTGTGCAGGTAGTGCACCTTGATGCCGATCTCACGGAGATAGTCCGCCAAATCCTCTGCCATCCGCTTGGTCAGGGTCGTCACGAGGGCCCGTTCGCGACGCTGGACCCTGAGACGGATCTGCTCGATGAGATCGTCGATCTGTCCACGCGTCGGCTTGACCTCGATGGCCGGATCGATGAGACCGGTCGGTCGAATGATCTGCTCCACGATCGCACTGCTTACCTGGCGCTCGTAGGGCCCTGGCGTCGCCGAGACGAACACCACTTGTCCGACGTGAGACTCCCACTCCTCGAACGTGAGTGGCCGGTTGTCGAGCGCGGACGGGAGCCGGAATCCGTACTGCACGAGGACTTCCTTGCGCGCGCGATCCCCGTGGAACATGCCGCGGATTTGCGGGATCGCCAGGTGCGACTCGTCGACGAACAACAGGAAGTCATCCGGGAAGTAGTCGAGGAGCGTCCAGGGCATCGATCCTGTCTCGCGTCCGGTCAGGTGAAGCGAGTAGTTCTCGATGCCGGAGCAGAATCCGGCCTCCTGCAGCATTTCGATGTCGAACATCGTCCGCTGCCTAATGCGCTCCGCCTCAAGCAGTTTCCCCTGCTTCTCCAGTTCGCCCAGACGCGTCCCCAGTTCGACCTGGATGGATGAGATCGCCTTGGCGAGCTTCTCCTTGCTGGTGATGAAGTGCTTCGCCGGGTAGATCTCAATCTGTTTGACCTCCCGGAGAACCTCCCCAGTGAGAGGGTCGATCTCGACCATCCGCTCGATCTCGTCGTCAAAGAACTCGATGCGCAGGGCCAGCTCTTCGTAGGCGGGGAAGACCTCGAGGGTGTCGCCACGCACGCGAAATCGCCCGCGGGCGAACGCCTGGTCGTTCCGCTCGTACTGGATCTCATTGAGCCACCGCAGAACGCGGTCGCGGCGATGAACCTCACCACATTTCAACTGTATCGTTGTCTGGTTATACGCTTCCGGTTCGCCGAGCGAATAGATGCATGAGACCGAGGCGACGATCACCACATCCCGTCGCGTGAACAGCGCCTGCGTCGCGGCGTGGCGCAGGCGATCGATCTCCTCGTTGATCAGGGAGTCCTTCTCGATGTAGGTGTCCGACCGAGGGATGTACGCCTCGGGCTGGTAGTAGTCGTAGTAGGAGACGAAGTACTCCACGGCGCTACCGGGAAAGAACTCTTTGAACTCGTTGCAGAGCTGGGCCGCGAGTGTCTTGTTGGGCGCCATCACCAGGGCGGGGCGGCCGGACGCAGCGATCACCTGGGCCATTGTGAAGGTCTTGCCTGAGCCGGTAACGCCCATCAGCGTCTGCGCCTTCGCGCCGCTCCGCACGCCCGCGACGAGTCGCTCGATCGCCGCGGGCTGGTCGCCCGTGGGCGCGAAATCCGAGATCACACGGAACTGACTCATCAGCCGACCAATTCTAGGGGCGATCCCCCGAGGTCACCCGGTCGCCGGAGCGCCGTCCGCGGGGCGCGCCGTCTCGTAATCTGCCGGAGCGAGGTCCTCTTCGCGCCAGCCGAGCGGACCGAGGAACATAGTCCTCCCATCGCGACCGTCGACCGGCGTAAAGAGCAGCGTCAGAGCCGCGCCGATCAGCGCCCCGATCCAGAATCCGCGCCCAAACGCTCCCATAGATCGTCACCTCCCCGTGGCTATACTGAAAGTATCGTGGTCGGAGGCGAGGACGATGCATTCCAGTCTGATCGGCAAGATTGAGAAGGCGCGGCGCTACGCACAGGAACCGGAACGAATCACGATCCATTCGCTGACCGCGACTTTTCGTGGCTCCAACGACACGCACGACCTGTCATTCGCTGCTGGCCGCTGGCACTGCGGGTGCGAGTTCTTCGCCGGCTGGAACGTGTGTTGCCACACGATGGCAATGGAA
>VGOZ01000108.1 GCA_016875715.1 Chloroflexota bacterium
GCAAATCTCGCGGCAGCGCTCGGGTGTGGCGGCGTCGCCGAACAGGTCGTCTGGCTCGCCTCGGTGAAACTTGATCGCCTCGATGCCCAGGCGCTGCGCTGCCGCGGCAGCCTCCGCCGTGGTCGAAGCGCCAAGTCAGTGGCTCAAGATCCCGACCGCGCGCTTCACCGCCCGCCCATGCCGGTTAACTGGATGCCCTGGACGAAGTAGCGCTGGGCGGCGAAGAAGAGCACCGCCATCGGCGCCAGCATCGACGTCGCGGCCGCGAAGATCAGCTCCCACCGCGCAACGTATGAGTCGTTGAACGCCCGGATGCCAACCGCCAGGGTCCAGTTCTCCTGCCGGTTCAGATAGATCAGCGGGTGGAGGAAGTCGTTGTAGTTGGCCAGAATTGAGAAGATGACGACCGTCGTCAGCGCCGGCTTCGAGAGAGGGATCAGGATCTGGGTCAGGATCCGGAAGCTGCCGGCACCGTCGATGCGCGCCGCCTCGTCGAGCTCGTACGGTAGGCCGCGGTAGAACTGGCGCAGCAGGAAGACGAAGAACGGCGTCCCGCCGAACCAGAAGGGGACCGTCAGCGGCAGGAAGGTGCCGACCCAGCCAAGCTGCTTGAAGAGGATGAACTTCGGCACAAGCGTGACGACCTCGGGCAGCATCATCGAGGCGAGAAGCAGACTAAAGAACAGGTCGCGTCCCGGCCAGCGCAGTCGCGCGAAGCTGAACGCGACCGCTGCGGAGGCCAGGGCCGTGCCCATGACCGCGAACAGCACCACGATAGCAGTGTTGAGCGCGAAGCGCCCCAGCGGTTGGACCCGGAACGCCTCGACGTAATTCTCCCAGAGCAGACGATCCGGGATCCACTTGATCGGGTGGACGAAGATCTCGGTCGAGGCCTTGAACGACGACGACACGAGCCAGAGCGTCGGGATCAGGAAGGAAACCGTCAGGGCGCTGACCAGGATGTACCAGGCCGCGGCGCGGAGCACTGTGTCGACGCGCGGACCGTGCGTCGCGGTCGCGCGCGAGGCCGCTCGCGCCTGGGCGGCCATTATCGCGCCTCCTCATAGTAGACCCAGCGCCGCGAGATCCAGAACTGGAGGGCCGTGAACGCGACGATGATCAAGAACAGCAGCCATGCCAGCGCCGCAGCGTAGCCCATCTTGAAGAACTGGAACGCGTTTCGGTAGATGTAGAGCACCGCCATTAGCGTCGCGTTCTGCGGGCCGCCGTCGGTCATGATCAGCACGACCGCGAAGATCTGGAACGACCCGATCACCCCGACGATCAGGTTGAAGAGGATCACCGGGCTCATCACCGCCAGCGTGATGTGCCTGAAGCGCTGGAGCGGGCCTGCACCGTCGATGCTGGCCGCCTCGAGAAGCGTCGGCGAGACGTTCTGCAGACCAGCCAGGAAGATGACCATCTGCGGCCCGACGCTCCAGAAACCCATCAGGATCAGCGCCGGCTTGGCTAGCTCGGGCTGGAAGAGCCACTTCTGGGCCGGCACGCCAAACAGGCCGATGAACTC
The DNA here is from genome assembly GCA_016875715.1 of Chloroflexota bacterium. Classification (GTDB taxonomy): domain Bacteria; phylum Chloroflexota; class UBA6077; order FW602-bin22; family FW602-bin22; genus VGOZ01. The sequence continues at coordinate 1,529 of VGOZ01000108.1, forward strand.
GTTCAGGATCCCGAACTCGGGGTGGAAGATGCGCGACCAGAGTACGGCCGAGGCGACCAGCGGTGTGATCGCGGGAAGGTAGAAGGCGGTCCGGAAGGCCGAGCGGCCCCGCAAAGGGACGTTCAGCGCCATCGCCAGCAGGAAGGCGAAGGCGAGGTGGAGCGGCACGCCGACCAGTGCGAAGAACGCGGTGTTGGCGAGCGCAAGCGGCACGCTCGGGTCGTCGATCATGCGCTCGAGGTTGCGCAGGCCGACGAAGCGCTGCGGTGTCAGCAAGTCCCAGTCGTGCAGGACCAGCCAGATCGAGTACCCCATCGGGTAGGCGATCCAGAAGAGGAAGCCTAGGATGAAGGGCGCGGCATAGAGATAGCCGTCGAGCCACTCGCGCATCTGGAGGCGCGACGGGCCGCGCGCGGCCCGGCCCGTGACGCTGGCGGACACGGGCCGCAGCCTACTTCTTGTTCTTCCAGTGGTCGTCGAGGATCGACTGGAGCTTTTGATCGACCTTCGGCATCACGTCCTTGGCCGTGGCCGACCCGGCGATGAGCGGGTCCCAGCCCAGGGGCTTTACCGCCTCGGTCCAGATCTTCGTCCGCGACACCTCGCCGATGACATCCGGCACCGCGTTGGCGAACGCCTTCAAAAAGGCGGCGCCGTTCTCGACGCCGTAGCGCGTCTTGACGGTCGGGAGCCAGAACTTCTCGGCCAGCTCGGGGTTGTTCGGGATGCGGCCGCTGAGCTCAGAGTAGATCTTCTGACCATCCTCGCCGGCCATGAACTTGCCGAACTGCCAGGCCGCGTCCTGCTTGTCGCCCTTCAGGAGATTTACACCTTCGGACCAGCCCCGGTGCGGTCGCTTCGGGTCCTTGTAGATCGGCATCATCACCGCGTCGAACGGCACGGCCTTGTTTTGCTCTCGCAGCTTCGGGTCATTCAGGGTCGGCAGGAACCACGGGCCCTCGTACTTCATTGCCGTGTTGCCTGACTCGATCGTGTTGGCCCCACCCTGCAGGTCGGCCGGTGTCGGAGAGATCTTCTGCTTGTGGTAGACGTCCGACGCCATAATTTGTAGGACGTCGACGATCTCGGGCTGGTTGAACTGGGCCTTCTTCGGCTCGACGATCTGATCGAATTCCTGCTTGCCCGAGCTGCGAATCCAATGGATGTCACGTGCCCAGACGCCGTTGGCTTGGAGGGCGAACTGCTTCTTGGCTGGATCGGCCAGCTTGGTCGCGGTGTCCAGAAACTGGTCGAAGTTCCAGTCGTCCGTTGGCAGCTTGATGCCCTTGTCCTGGAATGGCTTCTTGGCGTAGAGCATCACCATGACGCCCATCTGCATGGGGACGTGGTAGCGCTTGCCTTTCCAGATCGTGTGCGTCTTGACCGTCTCGAAGTCGGGCCAGGCACCTGTGAACCTGTCGGTCGTCATGTAGCCGTCGATCTCGGCCAGCACGTTGCGCTCGGCGTAGGGCTGCCACTCCCAGCCCTGATAGGAGGCGATGTCGGGCTTGGCACCGCCGGCGATCGACGTCTGAAGCTGCTGGTAGTAGGTGTCGCCGCCCGGCACCGGCGTCAGCTTGACAGTGACGTTTGGCGCCTTTTCCTTGTAGGTGTCCACGAGCTTCTGCCATGCGCCGTTGTCCGTGCCCCAGGAGGTGAACTCGAGGGTGACCGTGGCCACGCCAGCTGGCTTCTCGGCCGCCTTGGGGGCCGGCTGCGCCGCGACGGCAGCTGGCTTCGCAGCCGGGGGCGGGGTGGCGGTGGGCGCCGGGGCGGCACAGGCGGCCAGAGCTGCCGCGAACGCGCTGATCCCGCCCAGGCGCAGCATCGAACGACGGCTGATCGTGCGAGCGGACATGCGTACTTCCTCCCCCTGACCTATCATCTGAGTGACTGGTTAGACCTCAGTCCTCGGCGAGGGCCATTGTACGGTTGCTGAAAGAGACGGTCAAGCAGGCGGACCCGGCGCTGTTCCGCCAGATCGACACGCGCACCGTCTCGATTGACGAGAGCATCGTCAAGGAGATCCGCGCTCTGATCGAGGCCGGCGAAATCAGGCCGGGCGACCGCCTGCCAGCCGAGCGTGATCTCGCACGCGCCTTCAGCGTCAGCCGCCCCTCACTGCGAGAGGCGATGCGACGGCTGGCCACGATGGGACTGGTCGAGATCCGCTGGGGACAAGGCGTTTTCATTCGCGCCTCCGACCTCGACTTTCTGATCGAGCACATGACGCCGCTCGTGTTTGGCCAGGGTAACGTCGTCGACCTCTACGAGATTCGACGCCAGCTCGAAGTCGCCGCCGCCGGCTGGGCGGCCGAGCGCGCCACGGCCGAGGAGAAGGCCGCGCTGCGCCAGCTGAGCGACGGCGCGGTGGCCCAGCGCGACCTGCTATCCGCCGACCCGGAGCTGGCACGCGATATAGACTGCCGCTACCACAACATGATCGCGGCGCTGAGCCACAACGCCGTGCTGGTGCGCGTGATGATTGGACTGCTCGACCTGTTGGCCGATCTGCGGCAGCGCTCGTTCGCGATCCCGGGCCGGGCTCAGCGCTCGCTCGACGAGCACGAGCGCATCACGGCCGCGATCGAGCGAGGAGACGCCCCTGCTAGCCGAGAGGCGATGCTGCGCCATCTCGAGCAGGCGGAAGCCGCCATCCGCAGCACGCTGTAGACGTGGCTGGGCGCGAGCCTAGCCACGCAGGCCGAGCGCGTCGAGCGTCGTCTTCAGATGCACGGCCGCGCGATCGATGCGCCCATCGGCGCTCGAGCGCCAGCCCTCGGCCTCGTAGGCGTACGGCTCTGGCACCTCGCCCCGCTCGATCCGCGGCGTCCACGCGTGCGCCACGCGCACCAGCGCGGCCAGCTCGAGCGGCGTCAGGTCTGGATGGTAGGCAAGGAAGTCCGGCTCGAAGATCGGCAAATCGCGCACGTACGGCTCATCCTCGATCGAAAGCGTCAACGCCGGAGCGTGCTCGCCCAGGATCGGCAGCACCAGCGACCAGTCGATCGCCCCCTCGCCGCACGGGCGGGTCTGCCAGGCCAGCCCGCGATCGGTGAAGAACAGTATCGCGTCCTTAGTGTGGGTGATGTGGGTGTACGGCGCGGCCCGCCGCACCGCCGCGACCGGGTCCTCGAGCTGGCGAAAGGTGTTGCCCACGTCGATGCAGATCCCCTGCCGGTCCTCTCCAAGCGCCTCGACGACGCGCAGCAACTCGGTCGTCGTGCAGTCGGCGTGGGTTTCCAGATCGATCCGGCAATCGAGGTCGCGCAGCAGGGGCCCGAGCGTGCGCAGGTAGTCCGTGCCATCGCGGATCTGGTCGGCCCAGGCTGTGGTCGGATTCAGGCGGTCGCCCCGCGCTCCGAAGTGGCTGCGCAGCTCGCGGCAGCCCAGCTCGCGGCAGGCCCGCGCGCACGCCCGCACCCGGGCGTCGTGCTCTGGCCCGAACTTGTGCGGGTTAACGGTGGGCAGTCCGACCTCGAAATAGAGGCCGCGCCGATCGGCCTCCTGGCGTATCTCGCGCATGCGCCCCATGTCGAGGGTTTCGGAGAGCTGGAAAGGGGAAAAGAAGTGCGCCCCCTCCAGCCCGTGGGCGGTGCAGTAGTCGAGTGTCTGGAACGCGTCCAACCCGAGGTGGGTGACCGTGTAGACGTCGAGGCCGACCCTCACGCCAGCAGCCGTCGGAAGTAGCGGTGCAGCCGCGCCGCCGTGACGTGCGGGTCTAGCTCGGAGTGCTCCTCGATCGTGAAATAGTCGCGCGGGAAGGAGGTCTCCTCGAGCGCGTTGATGAAGTCGATGTACTCGCCCAGACTCCAGCCCTCGTAGCCTGCGCCCTCGGTCGGCGGCTTCATGTGAAAATGGACGAGGATGTCCGCGCGCTCGCGCAGCGCCGCGGCCGGGGTCGTGCCCTTGTGCACCTGCAGGTTCTGCCGCAGGCCGGGCGAGTCGATCTCGCGGATCAGCCCCTCCCAGAACAGCTCTGGCGTGTGGTCCAGGTCCTCGAGCCCGACCGCGACGCCGCGGTCCAGCGCGTGGCGGCCCAGGTCGCCCAGCACCTCGAGGAGGAACCCGCGACGCGACGGCGGTGGCTCGGGGTAGACGCGCGTGCGGAACTGACGGTACGACTCGCCAGATTCCTGGCGCAAGAATCCCGGCGGACCGCTGATCCGGTACATGGCGTGGGTGTTGACGACCGCACAGCCCACGTCGGCCGCGAAGTCCAGCGCCTGCTTGAAGAAGCGCACCTCATGGTCGCGCACGTCGGCCTGCTCGTGGCAGACGGTCGAGTGCCCACTGATCGCGCCTATCTCGAGACCGATGTCGGCGAATCGCCGCTTGAACGACGCCCGGTCGCCCGCGGTCATGGTGCCGATGCTCAGCGTCTTGAGGTGTGGCATTGAGATCTCGACAGCGTCGTAGCCAGCCTGCTTGATCGCCTCGGCGGTCGCGAAGAGGTCCATCTGGTGGTGGACCCAGTGCGACCGGGTATGGAACGCGAGCTTCCAGTCACGCACGCCACGGCTCCTGTTCGAGGATGTGGGACGGGGTGCCGACGTTGACGACGTCGTCGGTCGCCTGGTTCGGATACATCACCCAGAGGTACTCGAGCGGTGTCTTGTGCGGGTTGCGCCAGATGTGTGTCACGCCAGGCGGGATTACCACCACGCCGTGCTGGCCGACGTGGTAGTCCTCGCCGTCGAGCGTGATGATCCCGTCACCTCGGAGGACGAAGTAGTACTCGGTCCGGGTACGGTGGTAGTGGCAGGGCGTCATGAGGCCGCCGGCCTCCATGAAGACGAATCCCATCATCACGTTCGGGTCGCCGCCCTGCGGCAGCGGCACGAAGACGCGGCGCGTCGGCGGCAGACGCGGCTCGAGGTCGTCGGCGTGGATGACCGTCGCCTTTGCCATCAGCGTGCCACCTGCACCAGCGGCAGCGCGAGCGGCTGCCCGGTCTCCATGGCCCGGTTGGCCGCCAGCGCGATCTCGGTCGCGGCCCGCCCGTCCTCGCCGGTCAGATCCGGCTCGCGGCCGCTCTGGACCGACTCGACGAAGTGGCGGATCGAGTGGGCCAGTCCGGTGCGCGGACCTTCGTCGGTCTCGAAGACGACCTCGGGCGGCTTCGTCTTCCCGCCGAGCAGCAGCCGCGAGCGCTCGAAGTAGAGCGAGTCCTGGGTCCCGACCACGACCCGACTGGAGAAGAACCGGTCCATCAGATGGTTCTCCCCGAGGACGGACGAGATCGGTCCCTCCATCTCAACATGTGCCCAGACGACGTCCGGGTAGGCGTATTCCTGAAAGAACGTCTTCTCGCCCCAGGCCCAGACCTGCCTCGCGGCCGGCCGGTCGAAGAGCCAGCGGTGGAACAGCAGGGTGTGGATCAGCGTCTCGAAGAAGATCCCACCGGCCTGGCCGAACCGCCACTCGGACAGTCCCGAGCGGTACTTGCCGCGGCCCTGCACGTCCCAGGTCGTGACCGGCCGACCGATCGCGCCGGCGCGGATCAGATCCTTCGCCTTGCGCGCGACCTGCCCGAACGGGATCTGGCTGTCGATCATCATCGTCTTGCCCGAACGGCGGTGCGCGGCCAGGACGCAGTCGCACTCCTCGAGCGTCATGCCCATCGGCTTGACGAGCATCAGGTGCTTGCCTGCCTCGAGCACGTCGATCCCGTTCGCCGCGTGCATCGGGTTCGGCGTCACGACGTAGGCCGCCTCGACGTCGGCGCGCCGCAGCATCCCGGCCAGGTCCGAGTAGTTGTCGCCCAAGCCGAGGTGCTCGGCCGCCTCGCGCGCGCGGATGGGGTCCGAGTCGGCCACCGCTACCAGCTCGGCCGCGTCGTGCCCCTGGATCGTCTTCGCGACCGACTGCGGGTCGAACACACCGCGCAGCCCACACCCCACCAGCCCCATTCGCAGCTTCGCCATCCTGCCTCCTGCCCTTTCTGATTCGCCGGTCAGTGGCTCGCGATCCAGTCGGCCAGCCGAGTCAGCAGACCCGACCGATCGCCTTCGATGAGCGTGTGTCCGCCCCGCTCCAGCACCCAGTGATCCGCCTGCGCGCCGGCCGCGGCGTGGAGCGCCCGGCCGTGGTCGGACGAGAACTCGGCGTCGGCGGCGGCGTTGACGATCAGGAGCGGGCGCGGTGCGACCTCGTGCACGTGCGCCAGCGCGTCGCCGGCCGCGAGCGTCCGCGGTCCGATCTGGCCGAACTTCCCGGCCAGGAAGTCGCGGCGGTCCGGCCGCTCGGCCAGCACGCGCGCCAGCGAGGCAAACGGCGAGAGCGCGAGCGCGCCGTGCACGCATCCATCCGCCGCAGCGGTGACGATCGCGACGGTCCCGCCGGTGCTGAGCCCGGCCGTCCAGACCCGCTCGAAGCCGCGCGCGGCCAGGTAGCCGACCAGGAACGACATGTCCCGCTGCCAGGCGGTCAGGTCCGGATCGCCGCCCGTCTCGCCGTAGCCGCGCTGGTCCAGGCTGATCGAGGCCACGCCGGTGTGGGCAATGTGGTCGAGCAGGTCGGCGTGGTGGGGCGCGTCGCGCCGGCCGGCCCAGCCGTGCGAGTACACCATGGCCGCGCCAGCCGGCCGCTCCGGCACACGCAGCGTCGCCGCCAGCGTCGCGTCGAAGTGGCGCAGCAGCAGCGGCCAGGAGCGTGTCAGAGGTCAGACCTCCCTGGTGGAGGCCGCGATTCTACCAGAGTGGACGGGCGGCTCGCGCAGCCTCAATCGCGCTCAGCGGCCCGACCTCGACACGCGCGAGAGGGACACGCGCGGTGCCGAACGCGATGGATGGGCTGTCCGCCGAGCCGACCGCTAGCGCCGGGCGCGCGCGAGAACGAGTTGGTCGGCCTCGACGCGGAGCCTGCGCGCGGCCGCTGCAAGCGATCGCCGCCGACGTCCTCACCCTCAGCGGCCGAGCGCGGGCCGGACAGCTACGGCCGGAGGATATGGCCGGGGGCACGTTCACAATCTCGAACCTCGGCCTCCTCGGTGTGGACGCCTTCACGCCGATCATCAACCCGCCGCAATCGGCGATCCTCGGCATCGGGCGCATCCAACCGCGCCCGGTCGTCCGCGAGGGCACGCTGGCGATCGGCCGGACCTGCGTCCTGAGCCTGACGTTCGACCACCGGGTGGCGGACGGTGCGCCTGCGGCGCGACTGCTCGATGCGCTGGTGCGGCGGTTGGGGGACCGGGAGGTACTGGCGGGGCTCGGGTAGGTCAGCACCACGCGTATCGTGCCTCAGTCTCCGCTGAGTCGCGGCCTTAGATCCCGCGCCACGCTCACGATCGCAACGATTGTCGGCTCGCGCCGCCCACCAAAACGCTCCACTACGTCGCCGTAGGTCGCGATCGCCTCCTCAACCCGACCCAGATGGCCGAGCACGATGCCCCGGTTCACCAGCGCCCTCGCCACCAACTCCAGAATGCCCGGCTCCCTCCGGCCGCCAAAACGCTCCGCCACGTCGCCGTAGGTCGCGACCTCCTCCTCATGCCGACCCAGCTTGCCGAGCACGATGCCCCGGTTTGACAGCGCTTTCGCCACCTCCTCGAGGTTGCCTGGTTCGCTCCGCTCCGGCGCGCTCACTGGGATCCATCCTCGTGGAGCCGCCTCAACACATCGCGGATGTCCGCGAGGGTCATACCTGGATCGCCTTTGCGCACGACCGAGTCGATCCGGGCGCGCGTGATCGGCAGGACTCCGGCGCGTGAGAGGCGCACGATCGAATTCAGTGCTGTACTCGATTCGCGACGCCCGACGCGCGGTGCCACTCAGACGCGGGCCGACTGAGCAACCAGAGACAGACCAGAGAGAGGAGCAGTGG
>VGOZ01000109.1 GCA_016875715.1 Chloroflexota bacterium
CGCGAGGCGGACCTGATCGTCCGCCCGCTGGCGCGCAGTCAGGGGTCGATGCAGCGTGGGAAGGCCGGCGTCCCGAAGCGGTATGTCGCCCGCGTGGCCGAGGGCCGGTGCCGTGTCCTGGATGACGGGCGGCGGGAGATTGCCGACCTTGCTCCGGGAGATTGGAGTGGATGGATTCGCGATCGGTTCACCATCGATGGCACCGAGATCGAGGGCCACGTCCGCTTCAAGCTGATCGCGCTGGGCGAGGATACTTTCGAACTATTCGTGCCGCAGATCTGGCCCGTTGGCGGCGACTGGGCGGTGCCGGCAGGTGTGGCGGAGGCGCTGACCGCCGCAACGGGGCCGTTCCTGCAGAACCCCATGCGCGACGCGCTGGGCGTCATCGATGACGATACCTACTTCGAACTGCTCGAGTACCATCACGAGCAGCTCGCGCGCGTCGCCGCCCACCTTGCCGCGATCCGCCCGTGGGATCTTCTCGTCGTCGAGACGCACGCCTCCGACTACACGAGTCACTTCTTTCTGCAGCACGCGGATGCATCGAGCGGCGCCCGTCCGGAGGTTGTCGCCCGGTGCCGCCGCGGCGTCGAGCGAACCTGGCAGTCGATGGACCGCATGATCGGCCGCCTGCTCGACCTGCGCGACGAACGGACGGTGTTCGCGGTCGTCTCCGACCACGGCGGCACCCCGACCGGCCACGCGCCGGTCGACGTGGATCGGGTGCTCGTCGAGGCGGGCTTCACCGTGCGCGGGCCGGATGGACGGACCGATTGGTCGCGCAGCACTGCGGTGGCCAAGGGCCTGGTCCACATCTTTCTCAACCTCGCCGGGCGGGAGCCCGCCGGCACCGTTCCCTGGACGGAGTACGAGGCGACGCGGCAGAGAGTGATCGACGCTCTGCTCGCCTATCGCCACCCCACCACCGGAGAACGCGCCTTTTCGCTCGCGGTCACGCGAGAGGACGCCGAAATGCTCAACCTCTGGGGCGACCTCGTCGGCGACGTCGTCTATGCGCTACGGCCTGAATACGACGGCGCCCACGGTAAGCAGTTGCCGACCGCGCGCCTGGGGATCGGCGGCCAGCATTCGACGCTCATCCTCGCCGGTAGCGGCGTCCGCCCGGCCGGCCACCTCGCGCGCACGGTGCGCCACGTCGACATCGCGCCGACGCTGGCTTACCTCATTGGCGCGCCGATCCCTCTCAACAGTGAGGGCGCGATCCTCCATCAGGCGCTGGCCGAGCCGGATCTCCACCGCGGCTGAGAAAGCGCCGGCGCTGCGACCGTCGGACATCCCCGGCCGGCAATGGCGCGCTCGCGTGTCAACGGCCGACGGGATGGGTCGCGCCAGAGTCCGCATCCTGTGTCTTTGCGGTCATCGCGGACCATCCCAGCCCGACGACGATGCGCGATCCCGCGTCCGATGGAACATCGCCGCGGGCAGATCGGCCGCCCAATCGCGCCAGTCCCCCTCGGGAGCCTTCATCTCGCGCAGCACGGCGCGGAGGAGCAGGTTCAGCCTGCGGGCCTCGACCCTTCCGGCGAAGAGGCCGATCGAGGCCGGTTCGTTCAGCGCGACGATTGGGTCCAGGTACGCGAGGACGGACGCACGATTTGCCGCCGTGTGCTGTGCCAGCGTCGCGCAGACGACGAAGTACGCGACTGGGACCGCGCCGCTGCCGGGTACGTGCCGCATCACGAACGTCTGGAACGAGGCGAAACCCTTGCCGGCGTTGATGGCCGAACCGAGCACGAGGCCAGCGTAGTCGGCGATATCGCGCACTTCGGTGATCGGGGCTAGGTCGACCTCATGGTGGGCAGCGCGGAGAACTTCTGCGATTGCGGAAGCGACCTCGGCGGTCGCGCCGGCACGGGTCGCGTACGCGACGAGGACGCGAGACACAGAGATACCTCCAGCGTCGCCCGTGGCGACGCATTCGATCGTCGCGGCGGCGTCGCACCCACGCCTCAGGATTTATCCCGGAGTCAGGCCACGCTGTAACGAGTCTGCAACTGCCGGCGCTACTGACTGTCGGTAGCTTTGAGGTATGGCGATGCAAACGAATGGACTCATCGGGTCGCCCCGCGCGATCGCGGCCTACCTCACCACCCTGAAGCCGGCGCTGGCCAGGGCGACCTCGTCACGCCAGGGCTGGGTTCGCGATATCGGCGTCTTGCTCGAGGATGCGCGACAGCAGCACACCGCCATCGTCGCCTCGTCGGCAGCGCGGGTCGAGCGGGCGCAGCTGATTCTCTTCCGCGAGGTTCAGCGCGAGATTGGCCCGTTGCCGCAGACTCCGGATTGCGAGGCACTCCATCGCGCGGTGACGTCGTGGCTCGATAGGCAGATCGGAGCCTGCGAACTGATGGTCGACGTCGGCCTTCGCGGCGACCTCAGTCGCCTGAAGGAAGTGCAGGGTTTGCTGGCCGAGGGCCGGTTCCACGCCCGAACGTTCAACGACGAGTACGCGCGCCTCGTCGCGATGATCCGGTTCATCGCCCGTGATGCGCGCGGCGCGCGAACGCCCACCGCGAATCGCCGGGCCACTCGTTCGCGCACGCGAGGCTGAGGCCGCCAGCGATATACTGACGCGCCGCTCGGGGGGGGGGCGCGCCTGCGTGAAGATCCTCTTCGTCATTCTCGATACGCTTCGACGAGACTACCTCCAACCGTACGGCGGCGGGCCGCATGGGTTTCACGTGTACACCCCGGCGATCCAGCGCCTTGCCCAGCGCTCGGTGACGTTCGATAACCACTGGGTCGGGTCTCTGCCATGCATGCCGGCCCGGCGCGAATTCATGACCGGGCGGCATAACTTCCTCGAACGAGGCTGGGGTCCACTCGAGCCGTTCGACGACGTCCTGCCCGAGCAGTTGCGGCGCCGCGAGCGGCGCAAAGTGTTCTCGCATCTGATCACCGACCACTACCACTACTTCTACCTGGGGGGCGAGGGCCACAACAGCAGCTTCAGCACTTGGCAGTTCGAGCGCGGTCAGGAGAACGACTTCTGGATCAGTCGCGTCGATCTGCCGGCTCTGCCCGACGCAATGGGCCGCCTGGCAACTGCCCCCCAGCACGCCCTGAACCGTTTCGCGCAGCAGGAAGAGGCGGACTTCTCCGGGCCGCGCTGCGTCCAGCACTGCGTGCGCTGGCTGGAAGAGAACCGATCGAGCGACGACTGGTTCTTGCAGCTCGAGCTCTTCGATCCGCACGAGCCGTTCTACACGGTGCCGAAGTACCTCGAGATGTACGGCGATACGTGGAGCGGTCCGATCTATGACTGGCCGGACTACGGCGTCTGCAAGGATGATCCCGCCGCGATCGCGCACATCCGCAGGGCATACGCCGCGCTGCTGACCATGACCGATCACTGGCTTGGCCGGCTCTGGGACGCGCTCGATCGGCTCGACCTGTGGAAGGACACAATGGTCGTCCTCACGACGGACCACGGCACGATGCTCGCCGAACACGACTACTGGATGAAGAACCAGATGCCGGTCTTCAACGAGATCGCGCGCATCCCTCTCATCGTCCACCTGCCCGGCGACCAGCGTTCCGGCGCACGGGTCGCCGCGCTGACGCAGACTACCGATGTCATGCCCACCTTCCTCGACTATTTCGACGCGCCCATGCCGCCCCATCTGCACGGCCGGTCGCTGCGACCGGCTATCGAGGCGAACGAAGCGGTGCACGAGGCGATCATCTACGGCTACTTCGGCATGGCCGTGAACGCTACCGACGGGCACCATACCTACTTCCGCAACCCGGCGTCTCTCGATACGTTCGCCTACGCCTATACCGCGATGCCGACGCAGTTCCACGGCTTCATGCCGCGCGATCAACTCGCCGCCGCGGAGATGGGTCGGTTCCTCTCCCACACCTACAACATCCCCCTCTACCGCGTCCCCCAGACCGGCCGGCTGCCGCACCGCCCTGAGGGCTACACCGATATGGAGGGGAACTACCGAGCACACCACGCTCTGTACGACCTCGCGACCGATCCTGGCCAGGAGAGGCCGATCGAGGATGCCGTCCTCGAGGGACGCTTCGTCGAGATCATGCGCCAGGCGCTGACGCGGGTTGGCGCGCCGGCGGAACAGCACGAGCGACTCGGCATAGCGCACCCTTGATCTGACCGCAGTCCCATCACGCACACCTAGGTGCCCATAGGAGAACCAAGCGTGCCCGAACCTCTTCGCGTGGCAATCGTCGGTACCGGTGGCATCAGCCGCTACATCCATATTCCCGCCTACAAGCGCATGGAAGCCCGCGGCATGGTGAAGGTCGTCGCCCTCTGCGACACCGTCCCGGAGGCTCTGGCTGCGGCGGCCAGTCAGTTTGGAGTCGAACGGACCTTCACTGACTATCGGGATGCTGTCGGACGGAGTGACATCGACGTCGTGTCCGTCGCGACGCCCAACGCGGCGCACGAGCCGGTGTCCATCGCGGCGCTGAACGCGGGGAAGCACGTGCTCTGCGAGAAGCCGCTCGCGCTCGATCATGCCGGGGCACTCCGCATGCTCGAGGCAGCCCGGAAGAGCGGCAAGCGCACCGCCGTCCACTTTCGCTACCGGTTCATCCCGAGCGCGCTCTACTTGAAGGAGCTCGTCGAGACCGGCGAGCTTGGCGACATCTATCAGGCCTTTCTCCATTACTTCCAGGCGCAGGTGCACGACCCGCACACGCCGGCCCGCTGGCGCCAGTCGACCGCCGACGCCGGGGGGATGCTTGGCGACATCGGGTCCCACATCCTCGATCTGGCGATGTGGATCCTGGGACCCATCGCCCGGGTGCACGCCACGTCGAAGACCTTCACGAAGGAGCGCTCCACCGAGGGAGGCGGGCGGGTGCCGGTGGAGGTCGACGATGCCACGAGCATGCTCGTCGAGTTCGCGAGCGGGACAATGGGCGTCCTCTGCGCGAGCGGCCTTTGCCAAGGCCGCGGCAACCACCAGCGCGCAGAGATCTACGGGACGAAGGGCTCGGCGATCTACGAGATCGAGCGCATGGATTCCGGGGGCGACGCGCTCCAGGTTTGCTTCGGCGCGGCCCAGGCCCGGACCGTCGGTCTGGCGCGCGCGCCGATCCTGGCGCGTCACCAGCGCACCGCCGACGCCCCGTTTACCGAGTTCATCGAGGCGATCAACGCTGATCGCGACGCGCCGGTGACCTTCGCCGACGCGGTGCGCGTCCAGGAGGTGATCGACGCCGCCAAATTGAGCGCCGCGACCGGCAACTGGGTGTCCCTGCCGGTGCCGGTCCCGGCGCTCGCCGTGGCCTGACCGCGGCTGGCGTCGCGATCGTGGTGGGCCGGGCGCGCCCGGCCTAGACCGCGCACGCCCGGCGTCGGGTGGCCGATTCGGAAAGGCGCCCCAGTGAGTCAGAGGTTGAGCGTGTACTACACCCGCACCCGCTGCCACGCGCTGGAGCGGAACCGCGCCACGAAGATCACCATCCGCACCAGCCAGTCGCCGATCCAGGCATACCAGATCGCCGGGTAGCCGATCCCCAGCAGCAGGCCGCCCACAAACGCCACGAGGAAGCGGATGCCGCAGGTACCCACCAGGCCGGCGACGAGTGTCGCGCGCGTGTCTCCCGCGCCGCGCAGGGCGCCGGAGAGGACGAAGGAGATCGCCTGGGGTGCCTGGCCGATCCCCATCACGAGCAGGGCGAACTGACCCCGCTCCCGCACGATCGGGTCGGCGCCGTAGAGGCCGAAGATCGCGTCGCCGGTCAGGATGAAGACCGCCCCCATCAGCGTCATCCAGGTCACCGCCGTCCACGTCGCCATCCACCCGAACCGCGTCGCTCTCTCGGGGTCGCGCGCGCCGAGGCTCTGCCCGACGAGCGTCGTCGCCGCGCTCGAAAACGCCATCCCGGCCAGTTGCGAGACCTGCGCGATGTTGAAAGCGATCTGCATCGCCGCGAACTCGGCGGTACCGATCCGTATCGCGACGAGGTTGAAGGCGAGGAAGCCGACCTGCACGGCCAGTTGCTCTGCCGCGACCGGGGCGCCTATGCGCGCCACGCGCCGTGCAGTCGCCCCCTCAATGAGCCGGTCCCGCAACGACTCTCCCGTTCGGCGCCGCACGATCGCGACGAGCACGACCGCGCCGACCACGCGCGAGACGACCACCGCGATCGCCGCGCCTTCAACGCCGAGACGCGGCGCGCCGAAGTTCCCGAGGACGAGCAGGTATGCCAGAACGATGTTGATCCCGTTCGCGAGGAACGTGACGTACATCGGGGTCCGCGTATCACCGGCGCCGCGGAGCACCGCGCCGCACACGAGCATCAGACCCATCCCCGGAACCGAGAACGCCATGATCCGCAGGTACGGCTCGCCGACCGCGGCGACGGACTCCGAAGCCCCAGCCAGCGTCAGGGCGAGATGCGCCGAGGGAAAGGAGCCCAGCGCCATTGCCAGGCTGACTACGCCGGCGATGAGGAGCGACTGCCAGCCGATCTCCACGGCCACGCGCGACTGCCCGGCACCGGTCTCTCGCGCCACCAGCGCGGTCGTGCCGACCGACCATCCCATCATCACCGTGACGGTGACGAAATAGATCTGGTTCGCCAGGCCCACCGATGCGACTGCCTCGGTGCCGAGTTGACCCACGAGCGCGAGCGAGACGATTCCCAGCGTCGTCTGCAGCACGTTCTCGAGGAATGCCGGCCAGGCGAGTGCGTACATCTGGCGCGACATCGGCGGGCACATCGTAGGCTTCGGGGGTGCCCCGTCCCATGTGACGAAGCTGCGCCGACTCAGTTACAGAAAACGGAGGTCAGCCTACCATAAGAGAGGTCTGATCCGTGGACCGGCCTGTGAGTCTCGCCTACCCGTGGTGCCACGCGACCGTCGCCCGTGAGATGCCTTCCTGTCCGGAGTGCGGCCACGATATCCGCGTCAACATCCACGAACGGCCGCTCACCGGCGAGGAACGACTGCTGGCCGTGCGCGATGACCGACGTGCGGTCATCGCGCACGGTGATCTACGGGGCGATCGTCAATGTCGTCGCACAGGGCGCGATGGCGCTCCTCGGCGCGACGCAGACGGACATCGTCCTCTGGCCGGCGCAGGTGTTCTTCGCCATCTGGAACGGAGCGCTACTCACCGTCGCGATGCGGCACGGCCTGGAGGCGCGGCGCTTTCGCGATCGGTCGGAACTGCAGGCAGTCCGCATCGCCGGGCCCATGCGCCTCCGGCGCGGTTGGCGCTACGTCGGCGGCCCGGCAAACTCCCCGGTCGATTCCGTGGCGATCGGCGGACGGGATCTCCGATTCTCGGACCGCCCGTATCACGGCCTTCTCGCGGCGCTCGGAACCCATCCACGCACCATCGTGGAGATCCGCAACGCGGAAGGGAGGCTGGTCTACCTGCATCCACGCTCGAGCCGGCACACCGGCCGGCCGACCGCGCCTACCGGTGGATCAGGCGGTCGGCGATCGTCTCGATGACCTCGTGGTCGACCGCATCGGTGCCGGTCTCCGCCCAGATGAGCCGCCGGACCGCGCCGCGGTCCCGCCCATCGAGCCCGGCCTGTCGGGCGCGTTCGGCCAGCAGATCGATCTCTCGCTGCGTCAGTGTCATCGCCCCGCCCACCTCATTGTGAGACTCACCACAGAGTAACGCGTCCGTCGCGTCCTGCGGTGGTATTTTCACTAGGCAATTCGTACCGGTACGGGCATGTCGGAGAGCGCTACCGAGGCCAGGACAGCCCGATCTTCTCGCAGGTCGATCTCGATCGGGGCCACGCGGTTGCCGTTACGATCGGTGAGGATGCGCACGATCGGTCGCGAGAGATTCTCCGGGTCCACCGCGGCCACGATGCCGTGGCAGCCGCGATGCTCTCCAGAGCGGACGAGCACCTCGCAACCCACCGGGAATACGGGCAGGATCGCGAGCAAACTGGCCACGACCGCGCGATTGAGGTGGCTGCCGGCCAGCCGCTGCAGCTCGATCACCACCCGCTCCGGGGGCAGTGCCTCGCGGTGCGGCCGGTTGGCGCCGAGCGCACCGAAGATGTCCCCAACCGCGGCGATCTCGGCGTCCAGGATCATCCGCCCGGGCCCGGCCGCCTCGTGGGTGGAGATGCGATTGGTGCCGCGCAGGCCCTGTGGGTAGCCCATGCCATCCTGCCGTTCGTGATGCTGCAGTGCGATCGCGTTGGGGATGACGCCGCCGGGTCGGTACTTCCGCAGGATCGCGAAACCCGCCGACGTGTGCTGGCGCACCAGTTTCCATTGGTCCGGCGTCAGCGGTCCGGCGTGATCCACGATCGTTTGGGGGATGCGCGTCATCCCGATGTCCCGCGTCAGCGTCCCCGCGGCGAGGCGCTGCAGCGCCGGGCGGTCGTACCCGAGCCGCCGGGCGATGAGCAGCGCCACCACCGTCCCGTCGATCGCGTGTTCGAAGAAATAGGTATCGCGCGCCCGCATCGCCTGCAGCGCGATGAGCGCGTCCGACTCGAACACCTCGTCGACCATGTCGACGATCGTCTCCCGCATTCGGCCGAGCGCCGACTCGACGGCGGCTTCGTTCTCCGTGTCGGTGAGCCCGCCATACAGGCGGCAGACGTCGGCGGTGACGGTTTGCCGCACGCGCTCCGAGAGGATCTCGACCAGCGCGATGTCATCGGTATACGGGTCGAGGATGATGACGCCGGCATAGCCGCGCTGCCGGAGCGTGTCAATGTATCGCTCGTTGAGTTCGGTGCCGGCCCGCAGCAGGATATCGCCGCGGCCGTTGAGGACCGTGCGCCCGATCACCATTCCCGGTCGCACCCGATCGATCGGGATCTGTCTCACCGGTTCGAGCCTAGATCACGCGATGTTGGATGACCGTAGGAGACTCCTACCTGTCAACGCCAGTGCAGGCAACCCCGAACGCCGCGCGCCGCGAACGGGCTGACCGGTCTGACTTCCCCAGGGGAAGCTCGCGCGGAGCAGGTCAGAACTAGGCGGGCAATGGTCGAATGAGTGGCAGTAACGAAATGGCAGAAGAAGCCGAACATCCGATCTATGACGTAGGCGTCAGAAACCCACGTGGCGCGCTGCACTGGGTCGTGTGGAATAGGCGCGATGATCCGCGAGACGTCCCTACCGGTCGAAGTCATCGCGTCCGTAAGCTCTTAGTCGCCCGTGAAGACCATCCTGCGGCCGTAGTCAACGATTGATTGAGAACCCCTCGATCTCGAACGTGAAGGCCCCATCTTCGTCGAGGCGCGCGATGAAGCGTCCACTGGCGCTCGCGGATGACGTCGCTCCCATGTCGTGCTCCATATCCGAGTCCGAGCCGAACTGGAGGTCGAACGACGCTGCGAAGGTCTCCTCGACCGTCAGA